>CAJUCC010000067.1 GCA_910585205.1 uncultured Lachnospiraceae bacterium | reverse complement strand
GGAATAGGAAGGCGTCCGGGTGATAGCAAGAAAGTTTTCTTTTTCAGGAGAGTCCATGATGCAGTAGGACATGATTTTGGCAAGGTCAGCGGCAGTTGTGGAATGAACCTTTACGGTGCCGTCTTTAGCGGTAACGGTGGCATCAAGACCGTTTGGCGTTATGAAGAAGGTGTCATGACAGCCGATTTCCCGTGCCTTTTGGTTCATCATTTGGGCAAAATTCTGCGTGCTTCCGGCGATATGCTCTGCTATGACCACGGCAGCATCGTTGTGGGATTCCAGCATCAGGGAATAGAGTAAATCACCGAGCCGGTAGTATTCCCCTTCTTTTACGGACAGTTTTACTTTGGGCATACTGGCAGCGTAGGAGGAGGCTATGGCATAATCTTCCAAATTTCCATTTTCAAGGGCTAAAATGCAGGTCATGATTTTAGTAGTGCTGGCCATGGGAAGAATTTTATGGCCATCTTTTTCATATAAAATGCGCCCTGAAGCAGCATCCATCAAAACGGCTGACTGGGCATAAAGAGAAAAATCCGTGTTTTTCTCATCATTGGCATATACGGTCTGGGGGATAAGAAGTTTTAAAAACAGGAGAATAAAAAGCAAAAGGGCTGTTCGTTTTAAGAGAGTTTTTCTGAAAAGCTTCATAATGTTCTGCGTCCGGTGGGTAATTTTCTCTTAATTTATATGTTTGACAGGAAGAAAATAAAACCTTTCGTTTACAGGGAATAAAATAACAAATGTTAAAAAAATGTAAATTTTAAAAATTTTTCTCTATGCGATTGACTACATTTGTGGTATACTGCTATAGACGAAATAATGGGGTTACTTGTGCCCCGCGGCTAAAGTTATAATTTATTTAATATAAAATGGAGGGCTGAAAAATGAGTACTACTTCACAAGCGGGTCAAAGAATTACAGCTTTGCTCGATGAAAACAGTTTCGTTGAAATCGGTGCGCGCATGACAGCGAGAGCAACGGATTTTAATCTGAAACAGACGGAAACTCCTTCTGACGGCGTTATTACCGGCTATGGAGTGATTGACGGCAGTCTTGTGTATGTATACAGCCAGGATGCTTCCGTATTAAACGGCAGCGTGGGTGAAATGCATGCAAAGAAGATTGTGAACCTTTACCGTCTGGCGTTAAAAACCGGTGCGCCCGTGATCGGGCTGATTGAGTCTGCCGGGCTGCGGCTGCAGGAAGCGACAGACGCACTGAACGGTTTCGGCGAGATTTATTTAAAGCAGGTGGAGGCAAGCGGTGTCATTCCGCAGATCACGGCGATTTTTGGGACATGCGGCGGCGGTCTTGCCCTGATTCCCACGCTGACGGACTTTACCTTTATGGAAGAGAAAAATGCAAAGCTTTTCGTCAATGCACCCAATGCACTGGACGGGAATACGGTGGATAAATGTAACAGCGCATCCGCGGCGTTCCAGAGCGAAGAAGCGGGTATTGTGGATGCGACGGGCGACGAGGCGACGATTCTCGGCAAAATCCGCGAGCTGGTTTCCCTGCTCCCTGCCAATAATGAGGATGATGCATCGTATGCGGAATGTACGGATGATCTGAACAGGGCGAGCGATGAACTCGTGAACTGTGTGGGGGATACTTCCATTGCACTGTCCACCATTTCGGACAACAATGTATTTTTCGAAGTAAAAGAAAATTATGCAAAAGAGATGGTAACGGGCTTTATCAGATTAAACGGTGTTACCGTGGGCGCAGTTGCCAACAGAACACAAATATTTGACGCGGACGGCAAAGAAACGGACAAGTTTGATGCGGTTCTGACAAAGAAGGGCTGCGAGAAGGCAGCGGACTTCGTAAATTTCTGCGATGCGTTTGAAATTCCGGTTCTCACGCTGACCAATGTCAAGGGATATGAGGCAACACTCTGCTCCGAAAAAGGCATTGCCAAAGCGGCTGCGAAACTGACGGCAGCGTTTGCAGGGGCTACGGTTCCCAAGGTGAATGTGATTATCGGCAAAGCGTATGGCAGCGCTTATGTTGCCATGAATTCCAAGGCAATCGGCGCGGATATTACGATTGCATGGCCGGATGCGGAGATCGGTATGATGGATGCAAAACTGGCAGCCAAGATTCTCTGCGACGGACAGGGAGCAGAGGCAATCGACGCATGTGCGGCGGAGTACGCAAAACTGCAGACAGGCGCAGAGAGCGCAGCGAGAAGAGGATATGTGGATGAGATCGTGGAAGCGGCCGATACAAGGAAATACATAATCGGCGCGTTTGAGATGCTGTTCACAAAGAGAGAAGACCGTCCGGCTAAGAAGCATGGAACAGTTTAATGAAGAAAGGATGATACTTAATATGAAAAAACTTGGATTGATATTAGGTATGATTGTTTGTATCTTTTGTCTGACGGCCTGCGGTTCCGCAACGGAAACGGAAACTACTCCCAAACTGGAAATCTCGGAAGACGAGTTGAATGCATATGCGGATCAGGTCGTAAATGATATTAACTCTGTGGTACTGAACGGCATGCAGGCACAGTTCAGTGCGGACAGTGTGATTGCTGCGGCGCTGACGAGCTGGGAATCCGCACAGGAAGATATGGGCACATTCCAGAATATCACCGGACATGAGACGGAAATCGGCGAAGATTCCGCGACCGTTATCGTGCAGATCAGCGGTACGGTTCATGATGCGGAAGTGGAAATTCTGTTTGACAGTAATCTGGCAATGACGGCCATCACGACCAATGTACAGTACAGCTTCACAGAGCTGATGGTAAAAGCGGCCATGAATACGGCAATCGGTATGGGTACCGTGTTTGTCGTGCTGATTCTGATCAGTGTCATTATTTCAGGATTCGTTTATATTCCGAAGATACAGGCAAGCTTTGGCGGAAAGAAAAAGACGGCGGAGACGACACAGGAAGCGCCGAAAGCGGCAGCTCCCGCTGCGCCGGTTGTTGAGAGTGAAGAAGAATTATCGGATGATCTGGAACTTGTCGCAGTCATTGCAGCGGCAATCGCTGCCAGTGAGGGCGCGGCTTCCACAGATGGGTTTGTGGTAAGGAGCATCAGAAGAGCAAATACGAATAAATGGCAGAGAGCCTAATGAACAGGAGGAAATAGAAATGAAAAATTATACCATTACCGTAAACGGAAACGTATATGACGTTGTAGTAGAAGAAGGCGCATCCACAGGCGCACCGGCAGCAGCACCGAAGGCAGCTCCCAAAGCAGCGCCGAAGGCAGCTCCGGCAGCGGCTCCCAAAGCAGCCGGTGCGGCAGGCAGCATTAAAGTCGAAGCCGGTGCGGCAGGAAAAGTGTTCAAAGTGGAAGCAAGTGTAGGGCAGGCGCTGAAAGCCGGTGATCCCGTTGTTATTCTGGAAGCCATGAAGATGGAGATTCCGGTTGTTGCTCCTTCGGACGGCACAGTAGCAAGCATTGATGTGGCAGTGGGGGATCCCGTTGAGGCAGGCGCTTTACTTGCGACATTAAATTAGTTACAGCCTGATAGATGAGAACGACAACAGGAGGTCGATAAAATGTCTTATATAGCAACAACATTAGACAATCTGGTACATCAGACGGCATTTTTCAACCTGTATTGGGGAAATTACGTCATGATTGTAGTGGCTTGTGTATTTCTTTATCTTGCTATTGCAAAAGGATTCGAACCGCTCCTTTTGACGCCGATAGCATTCGGTATGCTGCTGGTAAATATCTATCCGGATATTATGCTGCATGCCGCAGATTCTGCCAATGGCATAGGTGGTCTGCTGTATTACTTCTATGTATTGGATGAATGGGCGATCCTGCCGTCCCTGATCTTTATGGGCGTGGGAGCCATGACAGACTTCGGTCCGCTGATCGCGAATCCCAAGAGCTTTCTGCTCGGTGCGGCAGCGCAGTTCGGTATTTTTGCAGCATATTTCGGAGCGATCGGAATGGGCTTTAATGACAAGGCAGCAGCCGCTATTTCCATTATCGGCGGCGCCGACGGACCTACCTCCATTTTCCTTGCGGGCAAACTGGGACAGACCACGCTGCTTGGACCTATCGCGGTAGCTGCGTATTCCTATATGTCGCTGGTTCCGATTATCCAGCCGCCGATTATGAAGCTGATGACAACGGAAAAGGAAAGAAAGATCAAGATGGGGCAGCTTCGTCCGGTTTCCAAGCTGGAAAAAATTCTGTTCCCGATTATCGTTACCATTGTAGTCTGCCTGATTCTGCCTACGACCGCTCCTTTGGTTGGTATGCTGATGCTCGGTAATCTGTTCCGGGAATCCGGCGTGGTAAGACAGCTGACGGATACGGCGTCCAATGCGTTGATGTACATTGTCGTTATCCTGCTCGGTACTTCCGTAGGCGCGACAACAAGCGCAGAAGCGTTTTTGAACTGGGACACGGTATTTATCGTAATCCTTGGTCTGGTCGCATTTGCATTCGGTACGGCGGCCGGCGTCCTGTTCGGCAAGATTATGTGCAAGCTGTCGGGCGGCAAGATTAATCCGCTGATCGGCTCCGCAGGCGTATCCGCAGTGCCGATGGCAGCCCGGGTATCCCAGAAAGTGGGTGCGGAGGCAGATCCGACCAACTTCCTGCTGATGCATGCCATGGGGCCCAACGTAGCCGGCGTTATCGGTACGGCAGTTGCAGCCGGAACATTTATGGCGGTATTCGGCGTATTCTGATATGCCTTATCTAACATTTTGACAGGAGGAAAATGGAAATTATGGAAGGAAAAAAACCAATTGGAATAATGGAAACGGTTTTGCGTGACGCGCACCAGTCGCTGATCGCAACGAGAATGCCCACCGATATGATGCTTCCCATCATCGACAAGATGGACAAAGTAGGATACCATGCCGTAGAGTGCTGGGGCGGCGCAACATTTGACGCTTCTCTGCGTTTCTTAAAGGAAGATCCGTGGGAACGTCTGCGCAAGATCAGAGACGGCTTTAAAAATACAAAACTGCAGATGCTGTTCCGCGGACAGAACATTCTCGGATACAGACCGTATGCGGATGACGTGGTAGACAGTTTTGTTGAGAAGTCTATTGCGAACGGTATCGATATTATCCGTATCTTTGACTGTCTGAATGACCTGCGCAATCTGCAGGAGGCAGTAAATGCCACCAATAAGATCAAGACAAGAGAAGGACGCGGCCATGCACAGATCGCGCTTTCCTATACACTGGGCGATGCCTACACAATGGAATATTGGGTGGACATGGCGAAGAAGATCGAGGAAATGGGCGCCGATTCGATTTGTATCAAGGATATGGCCGGCCTGCTCGTTCCCTATAAGGCTTCCGAAATGATCGCAGCGATGAAGAGTGCGACCAAGCTGCCGATTCAGCTTCATACACATTATACATCCGGCGTGGCTTCCATGACCTATTTGAAAGCGGTAGAAGCCGGTGTGGATGTAATCGACTGTGCGATTTCTCCGTTTGCGATGGGAACGTCACAGCCGGCAACGGAAGTTATGGTTGAGACCTTTAAGGGAACGCCGTATGATACGGGTTACGATCAGAGCATTCTGGCGGAGATCGCCGATTACTTCCGTCCTTACAGAGACGAGTGCCTTGCAAGCGGACTTCTCAATCCGAAGGTTATGGGTGTGGATATTAAGACGTTGCTGTATCAGGTACCGGGTGGTATGCTGTCCAATATGGTGAGCCAGTTGAAAGAGCAGAACGCGGAAGACAAATATTACGATGTGCTGCGCGAGATTCCTGCCGTACGGAAGGATCTGGGCGAGCCGCCGCTTGTTACCCCTTCTTCTCAGATCGTGGGTACACAGGCCGTGTTTAACGTACTGATGGGCGAACGCTATAAGATGGCGACCAAGGAGACCAAAGCGGTGCTCCGCGGTGAGTATGGCCAGACTGTAAAACCGATGAATCAGGAAGTAATCGACAAGGTTATTCCGGGCGAAAAACGCATTACCTGCCGTCCGGCCGATCTGATCGAAAACGAAATGGATAAGCTGGAATCCGAGATGAAGGAATGGAAACAGCAGGATGAAGACGTATTGTCTTATGCACTCTTCCCGCAGGTTGCAACCGACTTCTTCAAGTATCGTCAGGCACAGCAGGAAAAAGTTGATCTGACCCAGGCGGATACGAAAAACGGCGCTTATCCGGTTTAAGTAATATTGAAAGTGAATTAAGAGAAACAGGTGGAAACGCCGGAGGATGAAATCCTCCGGCGTTTTTACACAATCCGGGACGAAAAGGGAGACACAGCAGACAGGGAATCGTCGAAAATAAAACAGAAATATCATGCCTGAAAAATGATGCAGTTTTGATGCAAGGAGGGCGTATCATAGACAGAGACATATGGGACAGGGATGGCATCGGAGGAATAAACGGTTATGTGGGGAAGGGAAAATGGAAATGGGGTACGAAAGAAAGCGACTATGACAACAGTGGTAATGTTGCTGTTGTTTTTTACCCTTTTGACAGGAAGGGAAAGGCATGGGCTTTTGGGAAAGAGGCAGGTTACAGCGGAAAAGTGCGCGCTCCCGGAAGCATTGGTGTCAGAAGATGCGGTGCTGCACTGGATTTCCCAAGAACAAATGGAAGACAGAGATACATGGCAGGACGAAGCAACGGGGCGTGAGGCGCAGCCGGACTATGCAGCGTTTGCTGATTTTGCGCCGATTCAGGTGGAAGACGACGGGCGTGCGCTGACGTATGATGAGCGGTATACCGGGTTGGTCTGCCGGCTGGGAGACGAGCTGTATGAACGGAGAGACATTGTGCAGGCAGACGGCAGTATAGAGGCGGAAAAGGTGCGCAGCACGGAGATCAATGGGGCATGGATTTCCGTTCCCCAATGGGTGAACCGAGCCTTTGGGGCATGTCATTTTGATGATTTTGGAAGATTGCTGATGTCGTCGGATACGGCTTCCTGGAAGCGGTTCGGGCTTCCGCTTTTGTCTGTGGGATTTTATGCGGACGGAAAGTGGGACAGTTGGGGAGACTGGGGATATATTGCGGGATCTGTCTGCCCGGAGCTGAATGAAGGGGTGGAGGCGGCGAGAGAGCGGATCTCACGGGGATACCTGCAGGAGCAGCTGGAGGAGTTCCTGATGCATTACCCGGAGATCGACCCGGCGCAGCGGAGCTATACGCTGGAGTTTACAGGGGGAGGCAGGCTACAGGGCGGCGCCGGCACGAGGTGGTGGGAGCTGTACTATGTCCTGACGACTACGGCGGAGAACGGGGAAGTGGTTCATCTCGCCGACATTGTGGTCGATAAGCAGATTGATTCCGGGTATCTGACAAATTCCGGGGAAGTGATTTATATTCCGGCCACGAATGATGCCTGCTGCGATATTTATGCGGTTTCGGACAGCTATCCGGCCTTGGTGGAAGGCGCTTCGGGCGATACGGGGGAGGTTTGGGTCACGCAGATACCGGGCATGGATTTTACGGATGCGGAGCAGATTCGATCTTATGTGGAAGCGCAGGGCGGGGATTTTGATCTTTTGCTGCCGCCGGGTGTGGGGCGGGAGATTACATGGGATTGTCATAAGGAGCAGGGATACTGGTATGAGTATCTGATCTGGTCGGGCGTTGCGGATACCTATGAAATCACGCTTGCCATACCGATTATGGAAGAAGGCTCCGGCGGCTGGTATATGGCGTCCCGGATTCGGAGAGAGTCCCGGAAAAAGGACGCCTGTTATCATACCTTGTCTGTGATCACGCAGACGTTCCATGCGTCGGATTATGTCCATGTGGTAAGAAAGGATGAGACTTTACTGGAAATTTATGAGAAGTATAAGCGGGAGGATGCGGAGGAAGGCGATTATGACCGGCTTTTGTATGTCAATGATATTCACAATGCGGATTTGATCTATGTGGGACAGGAGATCGCGATTCCGTGGGTGTGACAATACACGACACGACAAACGCATGAAGGAACAGGCTGTAAACATAACAGGTACAAAGGATAGAAATGGAAAAAATCCTGATCGGATTATGACTTTGTGGCAGGGGCGCAGCATTCCGGCCGCAGGTCGGTCTTTTCCGGACATCCCTGTCCGGAAATTGCGGATTGCGACGCAGCGATAAGAACCGCTAATACCTTCCGCAAGGTGCACCGGTCGGAATGCTGCGCCCCTGCCGGAAATATGTTGCATCGCAGATTTTTTCCGTTTCTGTCCTGTCCGGCTCATGAAATGTTCACAGCCTGTTCCTTCATGCGTTTGCCATGGAGTAAACCGTTGCTTTTGTTTGCAAGCGAAGGACGGTTTTGATATAATAAACGGTATTGATGGGAAGGAACAAACAGGGACGATGTTTTTGAAAAGCAAAGAGGGATAAATATTGTGAAATACGAAAAAGAAAAAGCCGATTTTTGCAAATGTTTAAGGGAATATATCTCTTTGTTAGCCGATCAGATCACGGCAAATGAAGAATGGACGGTCCGGGGATTTATCGATATTTTTAAAAATGTTTACACAATTTCCAATGATACAAAAATTATATCCAAAGTCCTCGAATTGCATCTGTTTCCTCATTTCTTGCGTTTTGCAGAACAAATTGGCTATGAAATAGAGTTGGCAACACATCAGAACTGGTATCCTGATCTGACGTTTATTCATAAAAAGAAACCGGATATTAAATTTGCCGTGGACTTAAAAACCACATATCGCGACGAAGCGTATCCGGGATTTTGCAATGGCTTTACATTAGGGTCACATGGCGAATATTTTATTAACAGAAAAAGTACCAAAAATATTCAATATCCATATGACGATTATAGCGGACATTTTTGTCTGGGGATTATTTATACCCGTGCTGTTCTTGATAAACTTAGCGAGACGAAAATTTATAACATTGATTATATTGAGAAGATACCTGCCGTTATCCGGGACTTTACGTTTTTTGTTCAAGAAAAATGGCGTATTGCCAGCGATAAAGGAGGCAGCGGGAATACGGCAAATATCGGAAGCATTCAAAATATACACGATATTTTGAATGGCAACGGTGTTTTTGCAAAGGCCGGAGAAGAACTGTTTGATGACTATTGGATTAATTTTGGAAAAATGAAAGTACCGGATATAACGGGGACATATAAAAAACTGTCTTCTTTTTCCGACTATTTGCGTTACAGGGGGCTGCCGGCGTGCTTAGACAATCCAAAGGCGCCGAGAAGGAAAGGGAAGGACAGATGTTAAAGGAAAAAGTATTTGTACCGCCTATTAAAATTCAGGGAATTAAGACCAAAATGGTTCCTTTTATTCGGGAAAATATCTGCATCGACAGAAATACAACATGGATTGAGCCTTTTATGGGCTCTGGGGTTGTCGGGTTTAACGTTATGCCGGAGCGAGCCGTTTTTGCAGACATCAATCCGCATATCATAGAATTTTATAACCGGATTAAGACAGGAGAGATTACTTCTTATCTTGTCAGAGGATTTTTGGAAGAACAGGGAAGCTTGCTGTCGCAGCGAGAAGACGCCTATTATTATGAAGTCAGACAACGGTTTAATAAAAGCCATAATCCCCTGGACTTCCTTTTTCTGAATCGTTCGTGTTTTAACGGCATGATTCGTTTCAATCAATCGTTTGCGTTTAACGTTCCCTTTGGACATAAACCGCAGCGTTTTTCAAAGGCGTATATTACGAAAATTGTCAATCAGGTTGCTCATATCGAAGAACTGACGGCGTCTCATGAATGGACTTTTTTGTGCCAGCCATTCGAGAAAACAATTGCAGAGGCCGGGGAAAACTCTTTTATTTACTGTGACCCGCCGTATATTGGCCGACATGTCGATTATTATGATAGTTGGGATGAGCAGTCTGAAATTGCCTTGCACGGGTCGCTGGAAGCGGCAGAGACAAGGTTTATGCTTTCCACGTGGGATCATAATGATTACAGGAAGAATACCTACATCGATACGGTGTGGGGGTCTTGCTATAAACTGACAAAAGACCATTATTATCATGTGGGAGCGAAAGAGATAAACCGGAATCCTGTTATGGAAGCGTTATTGATGAATTATACGCCTGCCGTGGCTGCGACAAATGCAGGAAGGAACAGGCTATGAACGTTTACAGACCGGACAGGACAGAAACGGAAAAGCCGCGACAGGATCATGGTGTTCCGACAGAGGCGTACATCCCGTTGATGCACCGGGCTGCGGGCATAAGCGGTTCTAAGCGTTGCGGCAGCAGATACAGGCGGGCGTGCAATCGGCCTCTATGCGCCGTCCGGGCGCAAGTCGGCCTTTTCCGGACGTCCGTGTCCGGAAATTGCAGGTTGTGGCGCACCGCCAAGAACCGCTAATACCCTCTGCAAGGCGCACCGACGGGATGTACGCCTCTGTCGGAAGTATATTGCACTGTAGTGCTTTTCCGTTTCTGTCCATCTTAGTTCATGAAACGTTCACAATTCGTTCCTTCCTGCGTTTGCCGTGCTGCCGTGCCCTGCTGCCCTTGACAATATTTTCCGGATCATTTAAAATAACATATGTTATCGGCGGCGACGGATGGGAAAGGGGAGCAAGATGGCAAGAAAAGCAACCGTTACGGAAAACCGGATTTTAGACAGTGCGTTTGCATTGATGCGGGAGGAAGGCTTTGAACAGGTTACGGCCAGGAGACTGGCGGCAAAGGCCGGCTGCTCTACGCAGCCCATCTTCCGGTTATATGAAAATATGGATCAGTTGATCGGGGTGGTTTACGAGCAGGCTATTGCGTATTTTGAGAGGTTTTGTGAAGACAGCCCCAAACAGAACATGGCCCCGTTTCTGGATTTGGGCATGGCGTATATTCATTTCGCGGAGGCGGAAAAAAATATGTTCCGGCTGTTATTTATGTCGGGATACCGGGGCGAAAAAAGCATGTATGAACTGCTAAACGGCCGCAGCGGGGTGATTGGAAAAGAGGTTGCCCGGGCGCGGGCAAAAGGGGTGAAAAAGCCGGGAGAGGTTTTTATGAAAATGTGGATTTTTATTCACGGCTGTGCCTGCATGGCACTGACGGGAGATTTTGACCTGACCCCGGAGGAAACGGCACTACTGTTGACGGAATCCTATCGGGCTTGTGCGGAAGCAAATTGATATGGAAACGGACAGAAATGACATCATTACCCGCATACAGGACAGGTATGCTTCCATGAGCAGGAGCCATAAAAAGATCGCCGCGTTTATTCTGGAACATTACGATCAGGCGGTATTTATGACGGCAGCGAAGCTGGGAGAGAATCTCGGAATCAGTGAATCCACGGCAGTGCGGTTTGCGGCGGGACTGGGGTACGAAGGGTATCCGCAGTTCCAGCAGGCATTGGAAGTGTGGGTGCGGAGCAAGCTGAATACAATGCAGAAGATGCATGTGAAATACGGGAAAAGCACGCAGTCGGAAATTTTGAATGCGGTACTCTCCGCTGATATGGATAAGATCAGAGACACAATGGAATCACTGGACCCGGCGGCCTTTGAAACGGCGGTGGACAGCATCCTGGAGGCGGATAATATTTATATTATCGGGATTCGGAGCTGTGAACCGCTGGCTGATTTTCTGGGTTTTTATCTGCGCATGATCCGCGGGAATGTCTGCCTGCTGCGCACAACGAGTGTCAGTGAAATATTTGAGCAGATGATTCGAATCGGCCGGGGAGATGTGATGATCGGGATCAGTTTTCCCCGGTATTCCATGCGTACGCTGAAGGCTATGGAGTTTGCCAATGACCGGAATGCCAGAGTGATTGCGGTGACGGACAGCGTTCACTCACCGATGAATCTGTATTCCTCCTGTAATCTATTGGCCCGGAGCGATATGGTGTCGATTGTGGATTCCCTTGTGGCGCCGCTGAGCCTGATTAATGCGCTGGTTGTGGCTCTCTGTATGAAACGGCCGCAGGAAGTGAAGCGGAATCTTGCAATGCTGGAGGATGTGTGGAATAATTATCAGGTGTATCTGCACGATGAGATCAATGTGATCGGCGGCGAACCGTTGGGACAGGAGGAGCCGGAAACGGAAAGCGCCGCCGCAGGCGTATTGCGGAGAGAAGGAAGACCATGAAAAAAGTAATCGTAATCGGTGCGGGCGCCGCCGGGATGATGGCTGCCTGCCGTGCGGCGGAGTGCGGAGCGGATGTGCTGCTGCTGGAAAAAAACGAGAAAGCGGGAAAGAAACTGTATATCACCGGAAAGGGACGGTGCAATCTGACCAACGCCTGTGATACGGAAGAACTGTTTGCATCCGTTGTCAGAAATGCCAAATTTTTGTACAGTTCTTTTTATGGGTTTTCCAACGGACAGACCATGGACTTTTTCCGGGAAAACGGGTGTCATCTGAAAACGGAGCGGGGGATGCGTGTCTTTCCGGTGTCCGACCATGCTTCGGATGTTATCAAGGCGTTGGAGCGGAAACTGCACAAAGAGCATGCGGTGCTGCGCCTGCATACGGAGGTGGCGGATCTGCTGTATGAGGAAACGGGAGGCCGGAAAAGAATAGCGGGTGTTATTTTGAAAGGCGGAAGGCGAGAGGCGGCGGATGCGGTTATTGTGGCGACCGGCGGCCTTTCCTATCCGTCAACCGGTTCGACGGGGGACGGCTATATGCTGGCAGAGAGGGGCGGGCATACGGTGACAGAGCTGCTGCCGTCACTGGTTTCCTTCCGTATCCGGGAACCCTACCCGGGCACACTGCAAGGGCTTGCCCTGAAAAATGTCAGAGCTTTTGTGATGACGGCGGAAAAGGGGACACTTATTTATGAAGGCTTTGGAGAAATGCTGTTTACCCATTGCGGTGTCAGCGGTCCGCTTATTTTAAGCGCCAGCAGCTATTACGGGGAAACCGGAAAAGACAGCGGCTGTATTTTAAAGCTTGATCTGAAGCCGGCGCTGACAGAGGCGGAGTTAGACCGACGGATCCTGCGGGATTTTGCGGAGAATCGGAATAAGCGGTTTAAAAACGCGCTGGGCGGTCTGTTTCCGTCCAGACTGATTCCCGTTATGATTACGGTATCCGGTATCGATCCTGAGAAGCCGGTGCATGCGATTACAAAGGAAGAACGGAAGGCATTTGTTGCGGTGATAAAAAACTGGAACATGACGATAGCGGGAACGGGAGACTTTTCGGAGGCTGTGGTTACGAAAGGCGGCGTTTCCGTAAAGGAAGTAAATCCGGGCACAATGCAGTCACGGAAGGTGGACGGCCTGTACTTTGCGGGTGAAGTGCTGGACCTGGATGCGTTGACCGGGGGATTTAATCTGCAGATTGCGTGGTCTACGGGATACCTGGCCGGTGAGAGCGCCGCAGCGGGCTGCGGAAAATGAGAGGAGACAGAAGATGGGTCATAATATAGCGATCGATGGGCCGGCAGGAGCCGGAAAAAGTACCGTTGCCAGGAAAGTTGCCGGCAGGCTCGGTTACATCTATGTGGACACGGGAGCCATGTACCGTGCGATGGCATTGTTCCTGTCCCGAAAGGGAATCGGGGCGGAGGAGACGGAAAAGATCGATAAAGCATGTGAGGAAGCCGATATTACGATTCGCTATGAAAACGGCGAGCAGATCGTGCTGTTAAACGGTGAAAATGTAAACGGGCTGATACGCACGGAAGCGGTGAGCCGGATGGCGTCGGGCAGTTCCGCCAACCCCAATGTGCGTGCCAGGCTGGTGCGGCTGCAGCAGGCGCTGGCGGCAAAAGAGAATGTGGTTATGGACGGCCGGGACATTGGGACCTGCGTTCTGCCGGAGGCTGAGGTGAAGGTTTACCTGACAGCCAGTGTGGAAATCCGGGCCCGGCGGCGTTTTGACGAACTGGCGGCAAAAGGCGGGACGGGCAGTCTGGAGGAGATTGCGGCCGACATCCGGGAGCGCGACCACAAAGATATGACAAGGGAAATCTCGCCACTGTGCCAGGCGGACGATGCGGTGCTGATTGACACTTCGCATATGGGCATCGACGAAGCGGTGGAGGCGGTTATCGCGCTGTGTGCCCGGGACTGACGGGAGGAGAGACGGGAAATGGAAGTGATTCTTGCTAAGAGTGCAGGCTTTTGCTTTGGTGTGAAACGGGCGGTCGAGACGGTGTACGAGCAGACCGGGAAGGGCGGCCGGATCTATACGTACGGGCCGATTATCCATAACGAAACCGTGGTAAAGGATCTGGAAGAAAAGGGAGTCCGGGTTCTGGAACAGGCGGCCGATCTGGAGCGCCTTACGGAAGGTACCGTGATTATCCGTTCCCACGGGGTCTCCAAAGCTGTCATGGAGCGAATCGGGGAAAGGGGACTCGTATGCATTGACGCCACCTGTCCTTTTGTAAAACGGATTCATACGATCGTGGAAAAGGAAAGCCGGGCGGGAAAACAGATTGTGATTGTGGGAAATCCGGGCCATCCTGAGGTGGAAGGGATTATGGGATGGTCGGAAACGCCTGCCGTGGTGATAGAATCGAAGGCGGAGGCGGAAAATTTCCGCTCTCTGGCAGGAAAAGACATCTGTCTTGTGTCACAGACGACATTTAACTACAATAAATTTCAAGAATTAGTTGAAATTATTGAAAAAAAAGGTTACAATATTAGTGTTGCGAATACCATCTGTAATGCAACTGAGGAGAGACAGACAGAAGCAAAGGCGATAGCTTCTCAAGTTGATGCTATGATTGTAATAGGAGGGACTCACAGTTCCAATACAAGAAAGCTGTATGAAATATGCAGTCGGGAATGTGAGAACACCTGTTTTATACAGACACTGGATGACTTGCAATTAGACTTCCCTAATTCTGTTTTTCGAGTGGGTATTACTGCAGGGGCATCGACCCCGAATAATATTATTGAGGAGGTTCAAAATTATGTCAGAATTAACTTTTGAACAAATGTTAGATGAATCATTTAAAACAATACATTCAGGAGAGGTAGTTGAGGGAACGATCATTGACGTGAAGCCCGATGAAGCGATACTCAATATCGGTTATAAGTCGGACGGCATCCTCACAAGGAATGAATACAGCAATGAGCCTAACATTGATCTGACAAATGTATTGCATGTCGGCGACACAATGGAAGTAAAAGTGTTTAAAGTAAACGACGGTGAGGGACAGGTTCTTCTGACGTATAAGCGTCTGGCAGCGGACAGAGGCAATAAACGGATCGAGGAAGCATATAATAATAAGGAAGTGCTGACTGCGAAAGTGGCACAGGTGCTGGACGGCGGCCTGAGCGTTATCGTGGAAGAAGTCAGAATTTTTATTCCTGCAAGTCTGGTGTCCGATACCTATGAAAAGGATCTGACGAAATATGCAGGACAGGAAATCGAGTTTGTAATCAGTGAATATAATCCGAGAAGACGCAGATATATCGGCGACCGCAAGCAGTTGATTCTGGCAAAGAAAGCCGAGATGCAGCGGGAGCTGTTTGCGCGAATTCAGGAAGGCGATACCGTTACCGGTACGGTTAAGAACGTAACGGATTTCGGTGTGTTTATCGATTTGGGCGGTGTTGACGGTCTGCTTCATATTTCCGAAATGTCCTGGGGCAGAGTGGAAAATCCGAGAAAGGTATTCAAGGTCGGCGACGAAGTAAAAGCGCTGATTAAAGAGATCTCCGGAACGAAGATTGCGTTAAGCCTGAAATTTGCCGATGCCAATCCGTGGAAAGACGCGGCTTCCAAGTATGCGGCAGGCAATGTTGTCACAGGTACGGTAGCGCGGATGACGGATTTCGGTGCATTTGTGGAACTGGAGACAGGTGTCGATGCGCTTTTGCATGTGTCGCAGATTTCCAGAGAACATGTGGAGAAGCCTTCGGATGTTCTTAAAATCGGCGAGAGCATTACGGCAAAAGTTGTGGATTTCAATGAAGAGAGCAGAAAGATCAGCCTGAGCATCAAGGCGTTAGCTGCTTCCGAACCGAAAGAAACGGCAAAGGAAGAAGACGCGGATGTTGTTTCGGTAGACATTGATGCGGTGATCGCACAGGAAGAAGCTGCTGAAAAATAATATTTTTTAAGGAGCGGAAGAGTGGTTTACGATTACGAGTACTTTAAAAAAGCAGTTTTTGATTTGACGAAGATTAATTTAAACGCTTATAAAGAAAAGCAGATGAAGCGTCGCATTGATACCTTGATTGCAAAGCATCGTATCGTAGGGTATGAAAATTATGTACAGGTTCTCAAAACGGATACTGCCCGTTTTGAAGAATTTGTCAATTACCTGACCATCAACGTATCGGAGTTCTACCGCAATCCTTCGCAGTGGGATGTGATGGAGCGGCAGATTATACCCGAGCTGATTGGGAAATTTGGAAAGAATCTCAAGATCTGGAGTGCAGCCTGTTCGACAGGGGATGAGCCATATTCCCTTGTTATGGCGCTGTCCAGACATCTTCCTCTGAATCAGATTAAAATAACGGCAACCGATCTGGATAAGCAGGTTATAGCCAAAGCAAAAACAGGGTTGTACAATGAGAAGAGTGTCGCTGCTGTTCCGGCAGATTTAAAGAAAAAATTCTTTACCAAAATAGGACCCTCCTATCAGATTTCCGACGAGATTAAATCGCGGGTGGAGTTTAAGGAGCACAACCTTTTGAAGGATACATATCCTACGAATTATCATATGATTGTGTGCAGGAATGTATTGATCTATTTTACGGAAGAGGCAAAGGATGAAGTGTTTGTCAAATTCCAACAGAGCCTGTCCAGGGGCGGTGTTCTGTTTATCGGCAGTACCGAGCAGATTATCAATTACAAGGAGATCGGACTGGAGCGGAAAAATTCGTTTTTCTATGAAAAAGTTTGAGAAGAATATAAAAAGAACCCCACAAACGGGGTTCTTTTTATGTGAATGTGATGAAAATTTATTCGCCACCCAGCATGGCTTTTACTTCTTCGATGCTTTTGCCGCTTGCACTAATCAGCTCGTCCAGTTCGGACAGACGATTCAGTCTGATCTGTTCTTCCAGTTCTTTTTTCGTCCGTTTCAGTTCCTTTAAACTTTCCTCTGTGCTTTCGATTTCAGCAATAATCTTGTCCATCTGTTCTTCCAAGGAATAAGATTTTTTTCCGCGTGCCATAGTATCCTCCTGATTTTCAATTCTTTATATATAGAAGAGTAACACAAGAAAAATAAGTTGTAAATGGTTTCGCATATAAATTTAAGAATTCGTGGTACAGTTTCTTTGGTCGGGAAGTCAGATATACGCCTCCACGAGATGAACGAGAATATGTCGTCCGAGTATCTCGCTGCCCAGATCGTCGGGATGGATGTCATCTTTGAAAAAAGCGTTGCGGATTTTGTTGTCACCGCTGTCCATAAATCCTTCTTCGTACAGGTTGATAATATGAAAGCCAAAGCGTTTAGCCAGTTTGATCTGTACATCGGCATAATCCTGCCAGTTTTCGTTGATGAACTGTTGATATTCTTCCATTTTATTGGGATAGGTAATAATCACATGGACATCTGCGTCAGGATGTCGTTTGCTGATCTGCTGGAATGTCTCATGGATGTCTCCGCAGTATGTCCCTTCCTCGAGCTTGCTCAGAGAACCGAATTTTTCCGAACCTGCAAAAAGATCATTGATACCCGCAAACAGCACGATAATATCGGCGTCTTTGGGAATATCGGTGTATCTGTGCACCAGGGCGTCGTCATTGTCGCTGCCTTCAAACGGTGCGCCGCCGATGCCGAGATTGACGATGGACGCGTCGGTATATTTGGCAATAAAGTTTGTGTAATCCAGTCCGCTGCCGTCCAGTGTCAGTGTACCGCCGTTGCCTGCGGTGATGCTGTCTCCCAGAAAGACAATTTTTTTGTCTTTCAGCGGATCGCCGCAGAAATTGAGAATAAAGGAATCAATCCTGTCAATGGTCTTTGTTTTCTTAAATTTGTCTTTTATCTGATAGGCTTCTTCCAGTTCTTCATATTTTTCGTCAATCATTTCTTTGATTTCGGACTCGGAATAGATGCTTTCCGAAGGATAACTGCCTTTTAGTGTTTCTTCTTCCTCTTCCTTGTCTTCATCCGGTGTATCTTCATCCGTCTTGTCTTCGTTTGTCTCATCCGTGGATTCCGACGCTTTGCCCGGCTCTGTTTCTGTTTCCGTATCGTCTTTTTCGTCTGTATTTTCGGCGGGATTGTCGGTTTCTGTTTCCGTGTCATTTTGACCGGACTTGTCCGCTGCGGTTCCGTCGTCATTGTTTTGGGCGCTGTCTTCCCCTTCGCTCCACTGGAAAGCGCCTTTTTCACCGGCGTCATCGGTGTCGCTCTGTTTCTTTTCGGAATCGTCTTTATGTTTCTGCTCGTCTTTTTGTTCCGTATCGGAAACCGTTTCCCAGGTGAACGCTTCTTTGGCCCGTGTGCTGATGGGACAACAGAGAATACCGATAGTAAGGAATAAAGAAAATACCTGCAGTTTTTTCATGATAACACCTCCTCTTGCTATTAGTATCGTACATCATTTTGCGGAAATATGCAAATGGAGGAAAAAAACACTTGCATTCTTTTTCAAATCGGGATAAGATATGTAGCATGCTACATACATGGAGGGGAACTATGGAAGGAAATGAGATCGGAAGCTATCTGAAAAAGATTCATAATCATCTGGAACGGGGAAAAAACAGCGATCTGAAACGCTATAGCCTGACAGGGACGCAGTTGGAAGCGCTGTTGTATCTCCGGCAGAAAGGGGAAAAAACGGGAACGCTTTCCGAGATGGCGCAGTTTTTCGATGTCAAACATACGAGTATTCTCCATGTGGTAAAACTTTTGGAAAAGAAGGGACTGATTGCACGCGCGGAAAAGAAACCGGGCAGTCGTCTGCGGGAAATCCGGCTGACGGAGAGCGGGCATATGCTGACGGAGGAGATGGAACGCATCAAATCCGAAGTGGACGGTATTATGCTTACCGGGATGAGCTGCGAGGAGAGAGCGGTGTTGCAGCGGCTTCTGGCGAAGCTGTATCGGAACCTGAAGGAAGGAGATTGGAATGGAAGATAAGACAACAGAAATATTTCAAAATGCACCGGTATCCAGGGCGGTCATCAGTAATATTGTACCGTCGATTATTAGTATGATTATGGTGCTGCTGTACAATCTGGCGGATACGTTTTTTATCGGACGCACGAAAGATGCCTATATGGTGGCGGCTGTCTCTGTGGCGACGCCGGCTTTTTTGTTTTTTATGGCAGTCGGGATGCTGTTTGGCATCGGCGGCACTTCTCTGATTTCGAGGATGCTCGGGGAGGGCAATGAGGAAAAGGCGAAAAATACGTCGTCGTTTTGTTTTTGGAGTGGTCTGGTGATCGGCACGGTGTCCATGGCGCTGATCTGGATTTTTGTGGAGCCGCTCTGCCGGCTGATCGGCGCCAGCGCGGAGACAATGGATTATACGGTGCAATATCTGAATATCGTGGCGGCCGGCATTCCTTTTCTGATTGTCAGCAACAGCTTCAGCAATATTATCCGGGCGGAGGGCAATGCCCGGATTGCGATGGCCGGGATGATATTCGGCAATATGATGAATATTGTGCTCGATCCGATTCTGATACTGGGACTGCACTGGAATGTGGCGGGCGCCGCTATTGCGACGACACTTGGCAATCTGATTTCCGCCGTCTTTTATGTCTGTCATTTGCTTTCGAAAAAGACGATCCTGTCCGTAAAACCGGCGGACTATCGTATCGCGGGCGGTGTGGCGGCCGGTGTACTGGCAATCGGGATCCCGGCTTCCCTGAACAGCATTTTGATGAGTACATCCAATATTATCGTAAACAATCTGATGGCAGGCTACGGCGATATGGCGCTTGCCGGTCTGGGCGTGGCGATGAAGGTCAATATGATCGTGGTTATGCTGCTGATCGGGCTTGGAACAGGAATTCAGCCGCTTCTGGGCTACTGTTACGGCGCGGGGAACGGCAGACGGTATATGGAAGTGCTGCGCTTTTCGCTTTTGCTGGCGTTCGGGCTGAGTATGGTTATGACGGCGGTCTGTTATTGCGGAGCGGGGCCGCTTGTAACGGCGTTTTTGGACAATGCGGACGCGTTCGGATTCAGCATGTCTTTTTCCCGCATTTATATTTTGTCGGGACCGGTTATGGGTATTTTATTTGTCCTGATTAATGCGATCCAGTCCACGGGCGCGGCGGTTCCGGCGCTGATACTGTCGGTCAGCCGGCAGGGTATTTTGTATATTCCGATTTTGTCTGCGTTTCATGCCGCGCTGCACACGGCGCAGACGCTTGCGCTGGCACAGCCTGTTACGGATTATCTGTCTGTGGCACTGGCGGCGGCGCTGTTTTGGCTGACATATAAAAAATATATCAAACCGTTCGCCGTTTCTTGACTGGACAGGGTTCTTGTTCTATAATGAAAAATAGTATATCCAAAAGTACTTTCGCAGGAAATACAATGGAAGAAGGGTATGTACGGGATGATAAAAAGCATGACGGGGTTCGGAAGGTGTGAGATTTCCGAAACAAAACGCAAGTTTACGGTGGAAATGAAGGGTGTGAATCACAGGTATCTGGATGTGAATATCAAGATGCCGAAGAAGCTGAATTTCTTCGAATCCGCGATCAGAAGTTTGCTCAAACAGTATATTGAACGGGGAAAAGTGGATATTTTTATCACGTATGAGGATTTTACGGAAAATAACCTGTGTGTCAAATACAACAGAGAGCTTGCACAGGAATACCTGCAATATCTGAACCGGATGGCGGAGGAATTTTCACTGGAAAATGACATTCGTGTCTCGACATTGTCGCGGTATCCGGAGGTGTTTACGATGGAAGAGCAGACGATGGACGAGGAAGAACTCTGGAAAGGGCTTGAGAAAGCGGTCTGCGGCGCGGCGGAAAACTTTGTACAGACGAGAATTTCGGAGGGCGCTAATCTGCAGAAAGATCTGGCAGGCAAACTGGACAATATGCTGGAACATGTGGATTTTATCACCGGGCGTTCGCCGCTGCTTATCACGCAGTACCGGGAAAGGCTGCGGGAGAAGGTACGGGAACTGCTGGAAGACACGCGTGTTGACGAAGCGCGGCTGTTGACGGAAGTGACCATATTTGCCGACAAGGTGTGTGTGGACGAGGAGCTTGTGCGGCTCAGAAGTCATATTGCGCAGACGCGGGAAACGCTGGCCGGCGGCGGCAGTATCGGACGTAAGCTCGATTTCATCGCACAGGAGATGAACCGGGAGGCCAATACCATTCTTTCCAAGACCGTGGATCTGGAGATTTCGGGCCGGGCGATTGAGCTGAAAACCGAAATTGAAAAGGTACGGGAACAGATACAAAACATTGAATAAGACGGTGAAAGAGCGTGAGTCACTTAATTCATATCGGATTTGGCAATATTGTAAATACAGGAAAAATCATAGCGATTGTTACGCCCGATTCTGCGCCGGTCAGACGAATGGTGCAGCGGGCGAAAGAGAGCGGCGCGGCCATTGACGCCACACAGGGCAGAAAGACAAAGGCAGTGCTCGTGATGGAAAACAGTCAGATTGTCCTGTCGGCGCTTCTGCCGGAGACGATTGCAAACAGAGCACAGACAGAAAAGGTGGAAGAGGATGAAGCGTAAGGGGATTTTGGTGGTGGTATCGGGATTTTCAGGCGCGGGCAAGGGAACGCTGATGAAGCAGCTTGTCAGGACATACGAAGAGTACGCGCTGTCCGTTTCCATGACGACCAGAGCACCCAGGCCGGGCGAGACGGACGGCAGGGAATATTTCTTTGTTTCCCGGGAAGAATTTGAGCGGAAAATTGCAGACGGCGGACTGATCGAGCACGCGTCGTACTGCGGCAACTATTACGGGACCCCGGCAGAGTATGTGGATAAACAGCTTGCGGCGGGCCGGGATGTGATTTTGGAGATTGAGATACAGGGGGCGTTGACGATAAAAGAACGATTTCCGTCGGCGCTGCTCCTGTTTGTGACACCGCCGAGTATCAAAGAGCTGCGGCGCAGGCTGTCCGGGCGCGGGACAGAGACGCAGGAGGTGATTGATGCGCGGCTGCGGCGGGCTGCCGAAGAGGCAGAAGGCATTGAAGCATACGATTATCTTGTTGTCAACGATGATCTGGATGCGTGTGTCGGTCAGATGCATATGTTGATTCAGGGAGCGCACAGCGCGCCTGTTCGACAGGAGGCATTTATAGATCATATCAGATCAGAATTAGAGGAATTGGTGAAAGGAGAGAATTGATGTTACATCCATCGTATTCCGATTTAATGAAAGTGGTAAACAGTGAGGTAGAAGAAGGAGAAGCGCCGGTTGTCAACAGCCGGTATTCGATTGTTATGGCGGCTTCCAAGCGGGCCCGTCAGTTGATTTCCGGGGAAGATGCCTATGCGGACTGTGAGAGCGGAAAACCGCTTTCAACCGCGATTGAAGAGCTGAATGAATCCCGGATTAAAATCCTCAATGAGGAAGCATAAGGGTGCGCGATGACGATATATTTTATATCACTTGGATGTGATAAAAATCTGGTGGATTCGGAGGCGATGCTCGGCACGCTGGCAAAACGGGGATATGCCTTTACGGATGACCGGGAAGCGGCGGACATAGCCGTGATTAATACATGCTGTTTTATCAACGATGCCAAGGAAGAAAGCATTCAGAGTATCCTGGAGACGGCAGAACTGAAAACGTCCGGCAGGCTGCGGGTACTGATTGTGACGGGCTGTCTTGCCGAGCGTTACCGGGAAGAGATTCAGGCGGAAATTCCGGAAGTGGATGCCGTTTTGGGCACGGCGGCCATTGACAAAATTGCGGATGTGGTGGAAGACGTGCTCGCGGGGAGCGGCCGCAACTGCTTTGCCGATCTGAACGCACCGCAGGGGGCGCATAAAGACGGGCGTGTCGTCACGACCGCCGGCGGATATGCATATCTGAAAATTGCAGAGGGCTGTGACAAACACTGTACCTATTGTATCATTCCCCATATACGCGGAAAGTACCGGAGCGTTCCGATGGAAGCGCTGCTGGCAGAGGCGGAGACACTGGCGCAGGCGGGTGTGCGGGAGTTGATATTGGTGGCGCAGGAAACGACACTGTACGGTGCGGATTTATACGGCAGGAAGAGTCTGCCGGAATTATTGCGCAGATTATGCCGGATCGAAGGCCTGCAGTGGATTCGCCTGCTTTACTGTTACCCGGAGGAGATTACGGATGAGCTGATTGCCGTTATACAGTCCGAGGACAAGATATGCCATTATCTGGACATACCGGTTCAGCATGCCAGTGACCTCGTGTTAAAGCGGATGGGAAGAAGGACAACGGCGGAAGATTTGCGGGAGATTATCGGAACGCTGCGCAGGAGGATTCCCGATATATGTCTGCGCACAACGCTGATTACCGGATTTCCGGGCGAAACGCAGGAAGATTACGAGGCGTTATACCGCTTTGTCAATGAGACGGAGTTTGACAGACTTGGTGTTTTCACCTATTCTCCGGAGGAAGGGACACCCGCGGCTTTGATGGCGGAGCAGATACCGGAAGCGGTAAAGGTTTCCCGACGGGATGAGCTGATGGAACTGCAGCAGGCCATTGCGTTTGAGAAGGCGCAGGAGCTGGCGGAAGGCAGACCGGTGCTGGACGCGTTTATTGTGGGACGATTGCCGGAAGAAGATGTCTATATCGCCAGAACATACCGGGATGCCCCGGATGTGGACGGACTGTTATTTTTACAGGCGGACAGGGAATTAATCAGCGGGACACTGGTAAAAGCACGGGTGACGGGCTTTCACGAATATGATTTGACAGGAGAGATATATGATGAATTTGCCGAATAAGCTGACGATGCTGCGCGTGATACTGATACCGTTTTTTGTGGCGTTTATGCTGCTTTCCGGCGCGGAATACTCGTACAAATGGATTGCGCTCGGTATTTTTATCACGGCCAGTCTGACGGATCTGCTGGACGGAAAGATTGCCAGAAAGTACAATCTGGTGACAAATTTCGGCAAGCTGATGGATCCGCTGGCCGACAAGATGCTTGTAAGCGCCGCTCTGATCTGCCTGACGGCAATGGGGAGGCTGGAAGCGTGGATTGTGATCGTGATTATCAGCCGCGAGTTTATTATCAGCGGTCTGCGGCAGATTGCGGCGGATAACGGCATTGTGATTGCGGCAAGTTACTGGGGCAAGTACAAAACGACGTTTCAGATGGTAATGATCTGTCTGCTGATTGCGGATATTGGCGCTCTGGTAATCATAACGCGTGTTATTACATGGATTGCCGTTGCTTTGACGATCGTATCGCTGGGCGATTATATGGTAAAAAACAGACAGGTATTTATGGAGGATAAATAGCGATGACCGTAGAACTGATCGCAGTGGGAACGGAACTTTTGCTTGGCAATATCGTAAACACCAACGCCGCTTATCTGGCGCAGCAATGCGCGGATCTGGGTCTTTCCTGCTATTACCAGACTGTTGTCGGGGATAATGAAGGACGGCTGATGCAGACACTGCAGACGGCGCTTTCCCGCAGCGATATTGTGATTCTTTCCGGCGGTCTGGGGCCGACACAGGATGATCTGACCAAAGAGGTGGCGGCTCGCGTTATGGGAAAGGAACTGCAGATGGATGCCCATTCCCGGAAACGGCTGCAGGAGTACTTTACCAGACGGAAAATTGAGATGACGGACAATAACTGGAAACAGGCGATGGTGCCTGTGGGGGCGATTGTGCTGGACAATGAGAACGGCACGGCGCCGGGGATTATTATGGAATCGGATGACAAACGTGTGATTCTGCTGCCCGGTCCGCCGGGAGAGCTGGTTCCGATGTTTGAATCTGTCGTTCGTCCGTATCTCTCCCGCATGGAACCGGGTGTGATTTATTCGCAGACTGTCAAATTGTGCGGAATCGGTGAGAGTAAGGCGGAGACGATGGTTGCCGATCTGATTGCCGGACAGGATAATCCTACGATAGCGCCTTATGCGAAGCCGGGCGAGGTACATCTGCGGATTACGGCCCGTGCGCCGGGAGAAAAAGAGGCCAAAAAGATGATTAAACCGGTTGTGAAGGAACTGAAAAACCGGTTTGGCATGAATGTATATACAACAGACACGGAAGTGACACTGGAACAGGCGGTGGTTAATCTGCTTCTGGCAAATCATCTCACCGTTACGACGGCGGAATCCTGCACGGGAGGGCTGCTGTCCGCCATGCTGACAAGCGTTCCGGGTGTCTCTGAGGTGTTTAAGTCGGGACAGGTTACATATTCCAATAAAGCGAAGCATAAGCTGTTGGGTGTAAAGAAGCCTTCCCTGGACAAATACGGTGCGGTCAGTGAAAATGTGGCAAAGCAGATGGCAAAAGGGGCGGCGCTTTCCACGAAGGCGGATGTGGCGGTAGCGGTTACGGGAATTGCGGGGCCGGACGGCGGCAGTGCGCACAAACCGGTGGGACTTGTCTATATTGCCTGCAGTGTGCGGGGTAAGGTTAAGGTCAAAGAGTATAACTTTTCGGGTAATCGGAGAAAAGTTCGTGAAAACAGTGTCACGGCGGCGCTTACGCTGATGCGTCAGTGTATTCTGGAGTATTACAGCGAAACAACATTCCGCTGAGTGACATCGGGAGGAAGCGTATGGATCATCAAACAGAGGAAAAATACAGTTTTTGTCCGCGTTGCGGTTCCCTGATGGAGAACGGGGTCTGTCCGGAATGCGCGGCACAGCGGGAACAGGGGGTATACTCTTCGCAGCATTATCCGCAGGAGCAGCAGCCCGGTTACGGCAGCAACGGTCAGCCGCAGGAGCAGTCCGGCCCGCCGCCGCAGGAGCCATATTATGGCCAGCCGCAAAGCCGGCAGGAGCCGTATTACAGCCAGGGGCAGAATCAGCAGGAGCCGTACTATGGCCAGCCGCAGAATCAACAGCAGCCGTACTATGGCCAGCCGCAAAATCAACAGGGGTCGTATTACGGCCAGCCGCAGAATCAGCAGCCGTATTACGGGCAGCAGACAGACTGGCAGGGCGGCCAGCAGACCGGTTTTTATCAGCCCGGCCAGAATCAGCAAAGCTGGCAGTATCAGCAATATCAGCAGTACTGGCAGAGTCAGCAGAATCCGTATTACGGGCAGCCAGGTTATCCGGGCCAGAATCCGGGCTATTATCAGCCTGTCAGAAAAAACACAAAAAACAACAAAGTATGGGTGACAATCGGTATTGTTGTTGCGATTCTCTATATCGTATTTTCCATAGGGATTTCGTTTGTGTATGGAAAATTGATTATGGATTTTGCGGAAGCGGATCCGACGGATTTTATGACGGGAGAGTATCCGTCTGACGATAATGACGGCGGCGGTGGGTTTCATCAGAAAAATGAGGAGGACACGGAAGAAGGTGAGGGTGACTGGTCCGGGGACGAAGCTTATGTGCCTTCCCCGGATGACACGTACTATTATGGACCCTGCAACGCCATCAACGAGGACGTAGGGTATTCTTTTGTAACAAAGTCCTATTCCAATGAAGACCCCGACAATGATATTGATATTCTGATTAATTATGTGGAGCTGGAAGGGAACATTCCCAATATCGATAAGCTGAACGAGGCATTGGAAACGGTGGCCCTTTATTATGCGGAAGACTTTGCAAAGGATTCCTATTATGCGGAGTTCGGGGACAGTTATGCCGTATATATTACTTCTTATGTGACCTACAATGACGACGATATTGTCAGCGTTGTAATGGATGAATATGTCAACGTGGACGATCAGTATCTTGTGGATCTGTATCCGATCAATATTGATGTCAAAAACGGCGTTATACTGGACAACGACGGCCTGATTCAGATAGACGAGACGTTTGCCAGTGAATTCCGCAGAAGGAATGAGGAGCAGAACGGTACGGTGGAATATCTGGATGAACTGACCGACGAAGAACTGGCCGCATATCTGCAGGACGGCAGCAGTATGATCGCTTATTATACACCTCTCGGCATGGAGATCGGCCTGAATTATGAGACTGCGGGGACGACCGGATGGGTTACGGTGACATATAAAGATTACGATCAGTATCTGTCTAAATTTTAAATGAGATTCTTGTGGTCGGCGCAGCAAGTGCGCAGACCTGTCTGTGTTGTTATCTGTTTCTTTACAGGACCATTGTCCGGCGGGGCGAAAGGCAGTCAGCGGCCTTTCGTCCCGTATATCGCACGAAAATCCGTTTCCGAAATCAGAAAAAAGAATTGACAAATCCGAACAGATGTTTTATTCTATTAACAGAACAGATGTTCCGATTGACGTGGACAAAATAAGGAGAGTTTACATATGGAAAGAGAAGAAAAATTAAAAGCGCTGGATGCCGCCCTGGGACAGATTGAACGTCAGTTTGGAAAAGGAACGGTTATGAAACTGGGAGATCCGACGACACAGATGAATGTGGAGACGATTCCCACAGGTTCGCTCAGTCTGGATATTGCACTGGGGCTGGGCGGGATTCCCAAAGGGCGGATTGTGGAAATCTATGGACCCGAGTCCAGCGGTAAGACGACCGTCACCCTGCATATGGTCGCAGAGGTACAGAAACGGGGCGGCATTGCGGGATTTATCGATGCAGAGCATGCACTGGATCCGGTGTATGCGAAAAATATCGGTGTTGATATAGATAACCTGTATATATCGCAGCCGGACAACGGGGAACAGGCCATGGAAATCACGGAGACAATGGTACGTTCCGGTGCGATTGATATTATTGTCGTAGACTCCGTTGCAGCGCTTGTGCCGAAGGCGGAGATTGACGGCGATATGGGAGACAGCCATGTGGGTCTGCAGGCAAGGCTGATGTCGCAGGCGCTTCGTAAGCTGACCGCCGTTATCAGCAAATCCAACTGTACAGTGGTATTTATCAATCAGCTCCGTGAAAAGATCGGTATTATGTTCGGCAATCCGGAGACGACAACCGGCGGCCGGGCGCTGAAATTTTACTCTTCCGTCCGTCTGGATGTGCGGAAAATTGACACGCTCAAACAGAGCGGCGAAGTGATTGGCAACCGGACAAGGGTAAAGGTGGTAAAGAATAAGATTGCGCCGCCGTTCAAAGAGGCAGAGTTTGACATTATGTTCGGCAAAGGGATTTCCAAGGAAGGGGATATTCTGGATCTGGCAGCGGGCTGCAATATTATCAATAAAAGCGGCGCGTGGTATGCCTACGAGAGCAGCAAGATCGGACAGGGCCGGGAAAACGCCAAGCAATATCTGAAAGAAAATCCGCAGATTTGTGCGGAGGTGGAAAACAAGGTTAGAGCACACTATGGTCTGGGCGACAAGCCGGATGCGCAGGAGGCGGGAGCAGCGGCAGAACCTGCCGCTAAGAAAGAGACAACGGCCAGAAAGACATCCGAGAAAAAGAGCGCCGCAGAAAAAAAGGAAGCAGCCGCTAAAACCGGTGCGGAGGAAGGCTGATCGAACGTATGACAGTGACAGCGATAGAAGAAATATCCAAAACGAGAAGCCGGGTTTACCTGGATGATGCATTCGCCTTTGTATTATACAAAGGCGAATTGCGCAAATACCATATGGAAACAGGCCGGGATGTGGATGCGGAAACGGTTCGGGAACTGCGGACCAAAATACTGCCCAAACGTGCCCGGCTGCGGGCGATGAACCTGCTCAAGACCGGCAGATATACCGAAAAACAGCTTTTGGATAAGCTGCTTGCCGGCGGATATGGACAGGAACTAGCAGAGGATGCGGTTGCCTATGTAAAGTCTTACCGCTATGTGGATGACCGGCAGTATGCCAGTGATTATATCATGTGCCGCATGGGACGGTGCAGCCTGCGGGAAATCGAACAAAAGCTTTTCCAAAAGGGAATCGGCAGGGAATTGTTCCGCGCTGTACTCGAAGAACTTGAAGCGGACGAAGCGGTGCCGGATGAAGAAGCGGCGGTGCGGCGGCTGATGGAAAAAAAACATTTTATGGCTGCGGGGAATGATGAAAAGGAGGCCAGGCGGATATACGGCTATCTCTGCCGAAAAGGATTCTCACCGGAGCTGGTGCGGCGGGTAATGCGTGGCCGGGAGGAGTGTTGATATACCGGGAGCGGATAAAAATATGCCTGCCCTGTGATTCCCCAGAGTTTTGCTTGACATAAATGCAAATTCCGTATAGAATTAATGTGTTGTAATTTTTGACATTTAGGGTGCGCGCCATGCATCCTATATCAGATATTCGTACAATGAAAAATAAATAAGGAGGTGCTCCTGTACATGCTCTATGTTGTAATAGCAGTAGTTGTTACGCTTCTTATTGCAGTACCGGTGACTGCCGCGCTGGCTACGTCTTATCAGAAGAAAGTCGTGGCTGCCAAGATCGGCAACGCTGAGGAGAAGGCAAGAGAGATTATTGATGAAGCATTAAAAACTGCAGAAGCTAAGAAAAGAGAGGGCTTACTTGAGATCAAGGAAGAGTCCATTCGTACGAAGAATGAGCTGGATAAGGAAATCAAGGAACGCCGTGCTGAAGTACAGCGCTCTGAAAGAAGAATTCAGCAGAAAGAAGAAAACATCGATAAGAAAGCGGATTCTATCGAGAAGAAAGAAGCGGTGTTGACAGCCAGAGAAGAAGAACTTGGGAAAATGAAAGTCGAAGTCTCCAGGTTGAATGAACAAAGAGTACAGGAACTGGAACGAATCTCTGGATTGACCTCCGAACAGGCAAAAGAATATTTGTTGAAGACTGTTGAAGATGAAGTAAAACACGAAACAGCCATGATGATTAAGGAGATGGAAAGCCGGGCCAAGGAAGAAGCGGACAAGAAGGCGAAAGAGTATGTTGTGACTGCCATTCAGAAATGTGCCGCCGACCATGTGTCCGAGACGACGATCTCCGTTGTACAGCTTCCCAATGATGAAATGAAGGGAAGAATCATCGGCAGAGAGGGCAGAAATATCCGTACCCTCGAGACTATGACCGGTGTGGATCTGATTATTGATGATACGCCGGAGGCGGTGATTTTATCCGGCTTTGATCCGATCCGCAGAGAAGTTGCCCGTATTGCTCTTGAAAAACTGATTGTTGACGGACGAATTCATCCGGCAAGAATCGAAGAGATGGTTGAAAAGGCGCAAAAAGAAGTGGAAGTCATGATTAAAGAGGAAGGAGAGGCCGCTACACTGGAAGTTGGTGTACACGGTATCCATCCGGAACTTGTGAGACTGCTTGGTAAAATGAAGTTCCGAACAAGTTATGGCCAGAATGCGTTAAAGCATTCCATTGAAGTGGCGCAGTTATCAGGTCTGCTGGCAGCGGAAATGGGGCTGGATGTCAGACTTGCAAAACGGGCCGGACTGTTGCATGACATCGGAAAAGCGGTGGATCATGAAATGGAAGGTTCCCATATCCAACTGGGTGTCGAACTGTGCAGAAAGTACAGGGAAGGCGCTGTCGTTATTAACAGTGTGGAATCCCATCATGGTGATGTGGAACCCCAGTCACTGATTGCGTGTCTGGTTCAGGCGGCGGATACGATTTCTGCGGCCAGACCGGGTGCAAGACGGGAGACAATCGAAACATATACCAGCAGGTTGAAGCAGTTGGAAGAGATCACAAACAATTTCAAAGGTGTAGACAAATCTTTTGCTATTCAGGCAGGCAGAGAGGTTCGCGTTATGGTAGTTCCAGAGCAGATTTCGGATGCTGACATGGTACTTCTGGCACGTGATTTATCCAAACAGATTGAAGCTGAATTGGAGTATCCGGGACAGATTAAGGTCAATGTAATTCGGGAATCGCGCGTGGTTGACTACGCAAAGTAGAGTGTAAAAAAGGAAACGGAAAACGTTTCCTTTTTTAAAAAAATTCATTTTCCGGTTGCCGTCCGAAATGCAGGGAATTATAATGAGACAGGACGGGTAAGATCGGAATACAGGAGGCGTATACAATGTTAGTATTAATGGGCGGCATGCTTGTCATTATTATCGCAGTTGTCGTAGTGGCGGCAGTTTCATCGGTGGTTTCTGCCGTGGCAGCGAGCGAGGATATTGATTCCTGAGTATTGCTATCGGGTTCGGAATATGACAGATGCATGATATTTGCGGGACAGGGATTGTGAATCATCCCTGTCCTGTTTTTTATGCGGGAATCCCGAAAATTTTTCTTGTACATTTTATGATCTTGTAGTAAAATAGCAAAGGTGTCAATGTTTGATTGTATACAATTATCCAATCGGACAAAGCAAGAAAACAAGAGATATAAGGACGGTGCGGAAAATGAAACCATATAAGGAAATGAGCAGAGAAGAACTGCTTGTATGCAAAGAAGATCTGGATCAGCGGTATCAGGATGCGCAGAGTAAGGGAATGAATCTGAATATGTCCAGAGGAAAGCCGGAGAAAGGCCAGCTTGATATGGGAATGGGGCTGATGAGTATTCTGGATAAAGACTGTGATATGAAATCGGATGACGGAACGGACTGCAGGAATTACGGCGAGCTGGACGGCATTCGGGAGGCCAAGGTATTGATGGCGGGCATTATGGGGATTCAGGATCCCGATCATGTGATTGTATTCGGAAACGGAAGCCTTTCCACGATGTATGATGCCGTTTGCCGTTCTTATACAAGCGGTGTTATGGGTTCTGTGCCATGGTGTAAGCTGGATCGGGTGAAATTTCTTTGTCCGGTTCCCGGATATGACAGGCATTTTGCAATTACGGAACATTTCGGAATCGAAATGGTGAATATTCCCATGACGCCGGAAGGACCGGATATGGATCTGGTGGAACGGTATGTAGCGGAAGACGCGGCAGTAAAAGGGATCTGGTGTGTGCCGAAGTATTCCAACCCGCAGGGGATTTCGTACTCGGATGAAACGATACGGCGCTTTGCCGCATTGAAACCGGCGGCAGAAGATTTCCGGATTTACTGGGATAACGCTTATGCAGTGCATCATCTGTACGATGACGATCAGGATGAAATTCTGGATATTCTGGATGAATGTGCAAAAGCGGGTAATCCCGATATGGTGTATGTGTTCGGCTCCACGTCCAAGATCAGTATGGCGGGTGCCGGTATTGCGGCTATGGCGGCTTCCCGGAACAATCTGGATTCCATTAAAAAGTCCATTGCGATCCGTACGATCTGCTATGATAAGATCAATCAGCTCCGCCATGCCAGATACTTCAAAGACATGGATACGGTGAGAGCGCATATGAAAAAGCATGCCGATATTCTGCGCCCGAAGTTTGAAGCGGTGCTGGATGTGCTGGAAAATGAGCTGGGCGGTCTGGGAATCGGCAGCTGGGTCAGACCGAAAGGCGGTTATTTTATTACATTTGAGGCAATGGACGGCTGTGCAAAGAATATTGTTAAAAAATGCAAAGAGGCAGGGGTGACACTGACGAATGCGGGGGCGCCTTTTCCCTATGGAAAAGATCCGCATGACAGTGTGATTCGGATTGCGCCTTCGTTTCCTTCTCCGAGTGAGCTGGAAGCGGCGACTGACCTGTTTGTGCTCTGTGTAAAACTGGCCAGCGTGGAAAAACTATTGGAGAATGAAGGATAATCGGATGATACGAAAGGGCATCAGGAGGAGATATGGACGACGAAATCAGAAGAATAGACAGAACGCTTGTTCATAAAGGGAAGATCATCGATTACTATGTGGATACAATGGAACTTCCTGACGGTAAGCAGGTGGAATGGGATTTCATTCAGCATAACGGTGCGGCGGCGGTCATTCCGGTAACGGAGGACGGCAGGATTTTGATGGTATCCCAGTATCGCAACGCGCTGGAACGATATACGCTGGAGATTCCGGCAGGCGGATTAAACCCCGGGGAGGCCACGGATCTGGCAGCGGCCAGGGAATTGGAAGAGGAGACCGGCTATGCATCCGACAGTCTGGAGCTTCTTTTGACCATCCGCACGACGGTTGCTTTCTGTAATGAAAAGATCGACATTTATGTGGCACGCAGTCTTGTGAAGACGCATCAGCATCTGGATGAGGACGAATATCTGAATGTGGAAGCGCATACGATGGAAGAGCTGGAACAGCTGATCTTCTCCCGAAAGATTGAGGATTCCAAAACGATAGCGGCCTTGATGGCATACAAAGTAAAATACGGCATATAATGATAAAAAAGTCAGAGTGGATATGCTGTGAGATTAACAAAAATACGATGGAAAAGGGCAGAACGGCCGAACTGGGCGCTGCCCTTTTTTGCGGGACTGGTGGCAGGTACGGCCCTGGTTTATTTGAATACGGGTGTTTTTTTAACGGAGGGGGGATTTTTAAGCCGCATGAGCCTGAGCCGGCTGGAGCGGGTGGAAATAAATGAAGGCGCTTTTTTCTTTTATGTACTGTGCCGGAGAATCGGCCTGATATGGCTTGCGGCCATTTTGTCAACAACGTTTGCGGGGATTGTGACAACGTATCTGTTTGTCATGTGGACAGGTGTCTGCGGCGGCGTGGCGGCTGCGGTTTCCATTATGCGCTATGGCATCAAAGGGTTTTTGCTATTGGCAGGCGGGATGATGCCGCATTTTCTCTGTTACAT
>CAJUCC010000066.1 GCA_910585205.1 uncultured Lachnospiraceae bacterium | reverse complement strand
CTTTTATTTTTTCATTTTTTGTATATCTAGATATGATTTGCCTTTTAAAAGTTTTTGCAATTTCTATTAAATCATCCATGAGCCTTTTTTGCGTTAATTGTGTAAGGATTTTGTTATCATCAAAAAATGATTGTTTATACCGATTATCATTATAGAAATCAACCAGGATGTTTTCATTAAAATATGTTTTGGAAGCATTATTTATATCCTGTAGTGTAATGGTATTTCCTTTGTTAATAGAGTTTAGATAGCTATAAGTTAGTATATAACCTAAACACCGAGGAATTCCTGCGGAAGCATAAAAAAGTATTTTATAATAGGTCTCAATATCTTCTTTTTGTGTATTAAATAGTTCGTCTGCTTCTAATTGTCCAGAAGTATAAACAGAAATACGTTTTTTAATCGTTCTTTTAACAAAATCAATACTGGAAGATTCAACATTCGAGTAATTCGAGGATGTTTTTTCATATACATCATAAAAATCCAAAGCACAGGGTATGATTTTTGAGGAATCTATGTTACCCAAATATATTCTATATGGATAGGCAGCTAATTTTACTATAAAAGTATCATTATAAGATGAAATAATGGGTGCAATTAGTGAATCGATGATTAATTTTTGGGAATTGCAATCTAATTCACTAAAATCGTCTAAAAACAAATATACTTTTTTGATAGAATGTTTATGTAGTATTTCTTTCATTTTTGTCAGTACAGTATTAATTGAAAAAATTCTAAGTTCCTGTGTATTATGCTGTTTTTCTGAGGAAGTAGAATTTGACATGGAAAATGTCCCCTCAAACTTTTTATGAGAATTAGTCAGTAAATTTATTGATTTATTATTCGTATTATTAGTTGTTATATGCATATTACGTTGAAATTCGGAATCAATATACTCCCCTTCTTTTATCTCTTTAAATAGGGTATCTATATCATGGTCTTTGAAAATACATTTACATTTCTCTTGAATTTTTTGTAGAATTTGATTAAAGAACTTAAGATAAACATGATAAAGGTTTAGTTGTGTAGTATTTCCTGATATATTTGCTGGCCGTATTTCTTCATAACAAGACTGTAAATTTATATAAATTGGAAGCATAGCTTTATTTTGTGATATTCGATTTTCGGCTTGCAAAAATATAGTAGATTTTCCTGTTCCTCTTCTGCCTTTGAAAATGACGTGATTTTCATCCAAGGCCTGCTTTAAAAAATAGTCCCCATCTATTAGGTCTACATATAATTGAGGAAGCATGTCATTATTGTCCTCATCCAAAATATCTGGACGGCCACTTTTTATCATGGATTTAAAAGCAGCTTCAATATTATCTCGTAATGCCAGTAATTCAAATTTTTCTTTCATATGTACACTCCTTATAATTTTAGTTATCCTTATCGCCACATCTGATCTATTAAAGATTGTGTTTTGTAAATGGTTCAAATAAAAGTCTTTTGGCTTTTTTAATATATGTTTCGAATGAGGCGCGGATGCTCGAATATCAATCAGTAAGCAACACTGCCATTAATCCTGTAATCCTTTTGTAGTGCTTGCGATAATTGTTCTCAAAAATCATGATTTTGCTACTCTGCTTTTTCGCATAGTAATTTGTTTTACTATCTCTTTTGTTAAGAATATGAATTTGATTTTTTGGTTAGAAAGTCATACAATATTGATATAATAATCTTCTATTTAAAGCATAGCATTGTTGAGTAAGAAGATCAATATAAAAGAATACAAGGAAATGAAAATAAATTATTGCACGTTTTCAATTATGACTAATCATTTGAATTGTGCCAAGATGACCACATGAATGGATTGTAAATGGTTGGCAAACGGAACAGAATAGAATCTGAAAAGGCATAATCCTGTCAGAACTTTTGCGGGTTCCACTCATCAAACAAGACATGTTTATAGTCTGTTCGTTTATGAATCCTACGATTCCCTCTTGACATCCCGCAAATCGGCATCTTATAATAACACAGAAAAGACGATGACGAAGACAGTACGTATTTTCCGAACGTATCAGCGAGCCGGGGCGGGTGTGAGCCCGGTATCAGTAGGGAATTACCGAATATCACTTCCGAGTCCCGGTACTGAAATGCAGCGGCAGAGTAAATACCGGCGGATTTCCTCCGTTACAGGAAACCATATGAACCGGTTCCCCGGCAGGGGAGAGGCGTATGCGTAACAGGTGGTAACACGGAGATTGCATCCCTGTCCTTTTACGGACAGGGATTTTTTTATCCGGTCGGATAAAAAGGGATGCGCAGCCCGCGGAGAGGAAATGACTGCTTCGCAGCCCGCTTGCGCGCGAAGAACCGCAAAAATGCGATTCTTTTATATGATACAGGAAATTCTTTGCATTTCCTATTATGGAAAAAACAACAGGAGGGAACAGAATGTACCAGAAGGTATCAAAAGACCTGAATTTTGTGGACAGGGAAAAAGAAGTGGAAAAGTTCTGGCGGGAGAATGATATATTCCGAAAGAGTATGGCAAACCGCAAAGAGGGCAAAACGTATACATTCTACGACGGACCGCCGACGGCAAACGGCAAACCGCATATCGGGCATGTTCTGACAAGGGTAATCAAGGACATGATTCCGAGGTACCGGACAATGAAGGGTTATATGGTTCCGAGAAAAGCCGGGTGGGATACGCACGGCCTGCCGGTGGAACTGGAAGTGGAAAAGCTGCTCGGCCTGGACGGCAAGGAACAGATCGAAGAATACGGTCTGGATCCGTTTATCTCCAAGTGCAAGGAGAGCGTGTGGAAATACAAAGGCATGTGGGAAGATTTTTCCGGCACGGTAGGATTCTGGGCCGATATGGACGACCCGTATGTGACGTACCATGATGACTATATCGAGTCCGAATGGTGGGCGCTAAAGGAGATCTGGAATAAGGGCCTTTTGTACAAAGGATTTAAGATCGTGCCGTATTGCCCGCGCTGCGGGACGCCGCTTTCCTCCCATGAAGTGGCACAGGGATATAAGGCGGTAAAGGAACGCTCCGCAGTCGTGCGTTTTAAGGTAAGGGGAGAAGACGCCTGCTTTCTGGCGTGGACGACAACGCCGTGGACGCTGCCTTCCAATCTGGCACTGTGCGTCAACCCTGAGGAGACATATGTCAAAGTAAAAGCGGCGGACGGCTATACGTATTATCTGGCACAGGCTTTGCTTGACCGGGTACTGGGGAAACTCGCGGATGCGGAAACCAGGACGGCGGCTTATGAAGTGCTGGAGACATACACCGGAAAAGATCTGGAATATAAAGAATACGAGCCGCTCTTTGCCTGTGCGGGCGAAGGCGCGGAAAAACAGCATAAAAAAGCGCATTATGTCACCTGTGACAGCTATGTCACAATGACGGACGGCACGGGCATTGTGCATATTGCTCCGGCGTTTGGTGAGGACGATGCGCAGGTCGGCAGAAAATATGATCTGCCGTTTGTCCAGTTTGTGGACGGCAAGGGCAATATGACATCGGAGACCTCGTATGCCGGAATGTTTGTCAAAGACGCTGACCCGGTGATTCTGAAAGATCTGGACCGGGATGGCAAATTGTTTGACGCGCCGAAGTTTGAGCATGATTATCCGTTCTGCTGGCGCTGCGATACGCCGCTGATCTATTATGCGAGAGAATCGTGGTTTATCAAGATGACGGCGGTAAAGGAAGACCTGATCCGCAACAACAATACGATCAACTGGATACCGCAGTCCATCGGCAAAGGCCGGTTTGGAGACTGGCTGGAAAACATCCAGGACTGGGGTATTTCCCGAAACCGCTATTGGGGAACGCCGCTGAATGTATGGGAATGTTCCTGCGGCCATATGCACGCCGTCGGCAGCCGGGAAGAGCTGGAGCAGATGAGCGGCAACCCTGCGGCGAAGACCGTGGAACTGCACCGGCCTTACATTGACGAGATTACGATAACGTGCCCTGCGTGCGGCGGCGGGATGCACCGGGTGCCGGAAGTGATCGACTGCTGGTTTGATTCCGGCGCGATGCCGTTTGCGCAGCATCATTACCCGTTTGAGAATAAAGACCTGTTTGAACAACAGTTCCCGGCGCAGTTTATCTCTGAGGCAGTGGATCAGACAAGGGGATGGTTCTATTCCCTGCTCGCGGAATCCACCCTGCTGTTTAACCGGGCGCCGTACGAAAATGTGATCGTTCTGGGGCATGTACAGGATGAAAACGGGAAAAAGCTTTCCAAATCCAAGGGCAATGCCATCGATCCGTTTGAAGCGCTGGCGCAGTATGGCGCGGACGCCATCCGCTGGTATTTTTATATCAATTCCGCCCCGTGGCTGCCGAACCGTTTTTACGGAAAGGCGGTGATGGAAGGACAGCGTAAGTTTATGGGTACGCTCTGGAATACCTATGCGTTTTTTGTTCTGTATGCCAATATTGATGCCTTTGACGCATCACAGCATGCACTGGAATACGATAAACTTTCCGTGATGGACAAATGGCTGCTGTCCAAACTGAATACACTTGTAAAAGACGTGGACTACGATCTGGACAATTACCGCATCCCGGAAGCGGCCAGAGCATTGCAGGAATTTGTCGATGAGATGAGTAACTGGTACGTCAGACGGGGAAGGGAACGCTTCTGGGCAAAGGGCATGGAGCAGGATAAGATCAATGCCTATATGACGCTGTACACCGCGCTTGTCACGGTGGCGAAAGCGGCGGCGCCGATGGTGCCCTTTATGACGGAGCAGATCTATCGCAATCTTGTCGTCAGCGTGGACGCCGGTGCGCCGGAGAGCGTGCATTTATGCGATTTCCCGACGGCGGATGAAAGCCTGATTGACAAAGAACTGGAAGCCAATATGGAGGCCGTGCTGGAGACGGTCGTACTCGGGCGCGCCGCAAGAAATACGGCCAATATCAAAAACCGTCAGCCGATCGGCAGGATGTATATCAAGGCAGACCAGGCGCTGTCCGACTTTTACAGGGACATCATTGCGGAAGAGCTGAACGTGAAAGACGTGATTTACTCGGAGGATGTCCGGGACTTTACGTCGTATACATTCAAACCGCAGCTTAAGACGCTGGGCAGACGGTTCGGAAAACGGATCAATGCGCTGAAAGAACTGCTGGCGGGCCTGGACGGCAACCGCGCGATGGATGAAATCAATGAAAAAGGGACGTTGACGGTGACGCTGGACGGGCAGGAGGAAGTGCTCGGTCAGGACGATTTACTGATTGACGCGGCGCAGGTGGAAGGGTTTGTGTCTGAGAGCTACGGCGCCGTTACGGTCGTTTTGGATACGAATCTGACGGAAGAACTGCTGGAAGAAGGCTATGTATACGAAGTTATCAGCAAGATCCAGACGATGCGGAAAGAAGCGGATTTTGAAGTCATGGATCATATTCTTGTCTCCATAGAAGGAAACGCCAGGATTGCGGAGATCGTCGGAAAGAACGAGACCGGTATCGCGGCGAAAGTTCTGGCGGATGCGATTGTGTACGACAGAGCGGCTTCATACAAAAAGGAGTGGGACATCAACGGTGAGAATGTGGTGATAGGTGTGGAAAAACAATGACGAACGTGGTATACTCAGGGAAATACCACAGTTACCATCACACAAACAGGAGGAAAAAATGATTAAGAAGCCGGTAAAGAAATTATCCTTTGACACGGAACTGTTTAAAAGGAGTGTATTGTATAATGTCAGGACACTGTACCGGAAGACCATGCAGGAGGCTACGCCCCAGCAGATTTTCCAGGCGGTTTCCTATGCCATCAAGGATGCGGTGGTAGATCACTGGATGGACAGTCAGAAAGCATACGAAAAACAGGATATTAAGATTGTATACTATATGTCCATGGAATTCCTGATGGGACGGGCGCTGGGTAATAATATGATTAACCTGCAGGCCTATGAGGAAGTGAAAAAAGCACTGGATGAGCTTGGCGTGGATATTAATGTTATCGAAGATCAGGAGCCGGATCCGGCGCTGGGAAACGGCGGCCTCGGCCGTCTGGCAGCGTGCTTTCTGGATTCGCTTGCGACACTCGGCTATGCGGCGTACGGCTGCGGCATCCGCTATCGTTACGGCATGTTCAAACAGGAAATCCGCGACGGCTATCAGGTGGAAGTGCCGGACAACTGGCTCGTAGACGGCAATCCGTTCGAACTGCGCCGGCCGGAATATACAAAAGAAGTCAAATTCGGCGGTTATGTGACGGTGCGCACGGATGAGAGCGGCAGACAGCATTTTGTACAGGAAGGCTACCAGTCCGTCAAGGCGGTGCCCTATGATCTGCCGATCGTGGGTTATGGCAACGGCGTTGTCAATACACTTCGCATCTGGGATGCCGAGCCGATGGAATGCTTTGAGCTGAATTCGTTTGACAAGGGAAATTATCAGAAGGCAGTGGAGCAGGAAAATCTGGCGCGCAATATCGTGGAAGTGCTCTACCCGAACGACAACCATTATGCGGGCAAGGAACTGCGTCTGAAACAGCAGTATTTCTTTATCTCCGCTTCCGTGCAGGAAGCCGTGTCGAAATATATGCGCAGTCATACCGATGTGCGCAAGTTTTATGAGAAAGCGACGTTCCAGTTGAACGACACCCATCCGACGGTGGCTGTGGCAGAGCTGATGCGTGTACTGATGGACGAATACTATCTGACATGGGACGAGGCGTGGAAAGTGACGACGAAGACCTGTGCCTATACAAACCATACAATTATGGCGGAAGCGCTGGAAAAATGGCCGATCGAACTGTTCTCCAGACTGCTGCCCCGTATTTATCAGATTATCGAAGAGATCAACCGCAGATTTATTCTGGACATTGAAAATAAATACCCCGGCAACCATGAGAAAGTCCGCAAGATGGCGATTCTCTATGACGGACAGGTGAAGATGGCGCATCTGGCGATCGCGGCCGGCTATTCCGTAAACGGCGTGGCAAGGCTGCACACGGAAATCTTAAAGAAACAGGAGCTGAAGGATTTCTATGAGATGATGCCGGAGAAATTCAATAACAAGACGAACGGTATCACACAGCGGCGTTTCCTGCTTCACGGCAATCCGCTGTTGGCAAAATGGGTGACGGAAAAAGTCGGGAACGAGTGGATTACCGATCTTTCTGCGATCAATAAGCTGGCGCTGTATGCGGATGATAAAAAGGCGCAGCACGAGTTTATGAATATCAAATACCGCAATAAAGTACGGCTTGCCGAATATATCCGCGAGCACAACGGCATTGAGGTCGATCCGCGCTCTATCTTTGACGTGCAGGTAAAGCGTCTGCATGAATATAAGAGACAGCTTTTGAACATCCTTCATGTGATGTATCTGTATAACCAGTTGAAAGATCATCCCGAAATGGAATTCTATCCGAGAACCTTTATTTTCGGAGCGAAGGCTGCGGCGGGTTATAAGATTGCCAAGCTTACGATTAAACTGATTAATTCCGTGGCGGATATTGTAAACAACGACCCGGATATTCAGGGCCGGATTAAAGTCGTATTTATCGAAAATTATCGGGTTTCCAATGCGGAATGGATTTTTGCGGCCGCAGATGTTTCCGAGCAGATTTCCACTGCCAGCAAGGAGGCGTCCGGTACCGGCAATATGAAATTTATGCTGAACGGTGCACTGACACTCGGCACGATGGACGGCGCCAATGTGGAAATCGTGGAGGAGGTCGGAGAAGAGAATACCTTTATTTTCGGTCTCAGTTCCGACGAAGTGATTCAATATGAGAACTATGGCGGCTATAATCCGATGGAAATCTTTAACAATGACCCGGATGTGCGCCGAGTGCTGATGGAACTGATTAACGGGACATTCGCCCCGGACAACCCGGAACTGTTCCGTGATCTGTATAACTCTCTGCTGAATACGCTCAGCACGTCCAAGGCGGATACGTATTTTATTCTGAAAGATTTCCGTGCTTACGCGGAAGCGCAGAAACGGGTGGAAGCGGCATACCGGGACGAAGCGGGATGGGCGAGAAGCGCGATTCTCAATGTGGCATGCTCCGGCAAGTTTACGTCCGACCGTACCATTCAGGAGTATGTGGATGAAATATGGCATCTGAACAAGGTGGTATTATAAGGAGACGCAGAAATGATACATTTGTCTGAAAAAGGCGCTTGGCTCGTAAACGGAAGCCGGATTGTGGAAGATTCCCCGGAGGCCGCGGAAGCGGTAAAAAACCTGACGGGAAAGAGTGTGACAAAAGAAGAAGCGGCGAAGCAGACGATTGCCTACGGCATTCTGGATGCGCACAATACGTCCGGCAGCATGGATAAGCTGAAAATCCGTTTTGACAAGCTGACAAGCCACGATATTACATTTGTAGGCATTATACAGACGGCAAGGGCGTCGGGACTGGAAAAGTTTCCGATGCCGTATGTGCTGACCAACTGCCATAATTCCCTCTGTGCAGTCGGCGGCACGATCAATGAAGACGATCATATGTTTGGCCTGTCATGTGCGCGCAAATACGGCGGGGTGTATGTGCCGCCGCATCAGGCGGTCATTCATCAGTATGCGAGGGAAATGCTGGCGGGCGGCGGGAAAATGATTCTCGGCTCCGACAGCCATACCCGTTACGGCGCCCTGGGTACAATGGCCATGGGCGAAGGCGGCCCGGAACTTGTCAAGCAGCTTTTGAACCAGACCTATGACATCAATATGCCGGGGGTAATCGCCGTTTATCTGACCGGAGAGCCGAAGCCGGGCGTGGGTCCGCAGGACGTGGCGCTTGCGATCATCGGCGCGGTATTTGCCAACGGGTATGTAAACAATAAAGTGATGGAATTTGTCGGACCGGGCGTGGAGAAGCTGAGTGCGGACTTCCGTATCGGCATCGACGTTATGACAACGGAAACGACATGTCTGTCATCGATTTGGGCGACGGACGATACGATTCGGGAGTTTTATGAGATTCATGGCAGAACGGCGGATTTCGCATATCTGGCGCCCGGAGAGACAGCTTATTACGACGGTCTGATTACCGTGGCACTGGATGAGATCGAACCGATGATTGCCATGCCGTTCCATCCGAGCAATACGTATACGGTTGACGAAGTGCGCAGAAACCCGCAGGATGTGATTGCCGATGTCGAAAAGCGTGCCCGGGTCAGTCTGGACGGTGCGGTGCCGTATTCTCTGCAGGATAAGATACGGGATGGTAAATTCCATGTCGATCAGGGGATTATCGCGGGCTGCGCGGGCGGCGGTTTTGAAAATATCTGCGCGGCGGCCGACATCCTCAAAGGGACTTCGATCGGTTCCGGCGGATTTACCCTGAGCGTATATCCGGCTTCGATGCCTGTCTATATGGAACTGATTAAAAACGGCTGCGCCGCAGCGATTCTGGAGACCGGTGCGGTATTGAAGACGGCGTTTTGCGGGCCGTGCTTCGGTGCGGGTGACACGCCGGCGAACAACGCCTTTTCCATCCGGCATTCGACGAGAAACTTCCCGAACCGTGAAGGCTCCAAACTGCAGAGCGGACAGATTTCTTCCGTAGCGTTGATGGATGCCCGTTCGATTGCGGCGACGGCGGCCAATCAGGGCGTGCTGACGCCGGCTACGGAATTTGACGGAACGCTGAACCGGTATCGGTATTATTTTGACGCACAGATTTATGAAAACCGTGTGTTTGACTCACAGGGAAATGCGGATCAGTCCGTGGAGATCCAGCTTGGACCGAATATTAAGGACTGGCCGGAAATGACGGCGCTGCCGCAGCATCTGGTGTTACAGGTGGCGGCGGAGATACATGATCCCGTGACGACAACGGATGAACTGATCCCTTCCGGCGAGACATCGTCATATCGTTCCAATCCGCTCGGTCTGGCAGAGTTTACCCTGTCCAGAAAAGTGCCGGAATATGTGGGCCGGGCGAAAGACATTCAGACCGCGCAGAAAGCCGTTATGGCGGGCAGGTGTCCGGCAGAGGAAAAACCGGAGCTTAAACCCGTGATGGAAGCGGTTCACACGGTCTGCCCCGATGCGGGAAAAGAAAACACCGGTTTTGGCTCGACCATCTTTGCAGTGAAACCGGGCGACGGCTCTGCCAGAGAACAGGCGGCTTCCTGCCAGAAAGTGCTCGGCGGATGGGCGAATATCGCCAACGAGTACGCGACCAAGCGTTACCGCTCCAATCTCATCAACTGGGGGATGCTTCCGTTTCTGATCGATGCGGGGGAACTGCCTTTTACCTGTCTGGATTATCTGTTTATTCCGGACATCCGCAGTGCGGTCGAACGTGCGGCATCCGAAATCACGGCTTATGTGGTCAAAGGAGCAGAAATGAAACCCTTCACACTGCGTCTGGGGGAAATGACACAGGAAGAACGGCAGATTATTTTAAAGGGCTGCCTGATTAATTACAACAGAGTCTAAAGTTTTTGGTTTCATCGTCGATATAATAATTACAGTGATGGGAAATATGGCCAATTCCTGTCTTTGAAAAATCGAAGATGCTGATAGACCAGGGACGGTATTTGAGCGGGAACAGGAGGTTCCTTATCGGATACCGTCCTTTTTCACGGAAGAACGGAATATCAGAGAATGGGGGTAGTTGTGAGAATTAATTCCAGTACGATAGGAATGGAATCCACCAGAAGATATTCTTCTGTAACAAAGAAAACAGCAAGTTTTATGAGCCGTACATACACTGGCTTTCTGGGAAGCAAGGACGGAAACCTGTCTTTCCAAGGGACCCTTTTGGGCAATGAAAATGCAGCGGATAAGAAGACGGGAAAGGGAAATCAGCAGGATGCCATGCTGGATATGCAGAACAAGTACCGGATGTCCGGCATTTCCAAAATTACCGACAGAGACGAGCTGGACGCCTATAACCGCATTCGGCAGCAGTGCATCCGGTATCTGATCGGACTGTTCAGCGGGAAACGCAACAATTCGGCGGCAGCGGCGGCAGCGCGGGAGGAAGCTTCCCTGAACGCCTCAATGTCCGCCTCGACAACGGTTCTTTCCGCGACTGTCAGTGAAACTTATATGGAGGAAGAATACACTTCCTTCCAGACGACGGGCAGTGTCGTGACTTCGGACGGCAGGAAAATAGAATTTAATCTGGAAATGGAAATGAGCCGCAGTTTCCAGTATACGTATGAGCAGAGTTATGAGATGATGTATCGGAATGTGCAGACATGCGATCCGCTTGTAATCAATCTGGACGGTTCCGTGGCGTCTGTTTCCGATCAGAAATTTATGTTTGACATAGACGCGGACGGGATATTGGACGAAGTTTCGCAGTTGAATGCCGGCAGCGGTTATCTGGCGCTGGATAAAAATGGCGACGGTAAAATTAACGATGGCAGCGAACTGTTCGGCCCGCAGTCGGGCAATGGCTTTGCCGATCTGGCAAAGTACGACGAGGACGGCAACGGCTGGATCGACGAAAACGATGCGATCTGGGAAAAACTGCTGATCTGGACGAAGGATGAGCACGGAAAAGACCAGCTTTACCACATTTCGGAAAAGGGGATCGGTGCGATCTGCCTGAAAAACCAGTCCACTGACTTCGCTTTGAACAGTATGCAGGATAACCATACAAATGCGTATATCCGCAGTACGGGCATATTTTTGTATGAAAACGGAGGCGTGGGAACGGTACAGCATGTGGATATGGCAAAATAAACATTCAAACGTATAAAACCGCCGGAAAATCTCATATTATTTATAGAAGAAAAACGGATACGGAGATTTTCATGAAGAGACTGCGCACGGGCGGAAACAAAACTGCAATCGGCAGGTATTTCCTGTCGGCTGCAGTTTTGCTTTGTGTGGGACTGACTGTATTTTTTACCTGTTTTCGGGAAAAAGACGGAGAAAACCCCCGGGAACTGTCTGACAGCAGATGTACGATTGTCCGGGAATCGCTGGCAGGGCGGGAGGAGATTCCGCTGGAGGAATATCTGATCGGTGCGCTGGCGGTCAGTGTGCCGGACGACTATGCGCCGGAGGCGTGTAAGGCGCAGGCGGTTGTTCTGCGCAGTAACGTATGGCGGCTGATGCAGGAGTGTGGAAGCAGCCGCATCCGGTATGAAGAACTGCATCAGGAAAGTCTGATGATGCGGGAATTGTATCAAAAATGGGGCGAAGATTTTGCGGAAAACTATGAAAAATTCAAAAAGGCGGTCAGTGATACCAAAGGGCAGAGCGTAGTATATGAGGGCATTGCGGTGGCGCTTCCCTTTTTTCCGGTCAGCGCGGGTGCGACGAGAAACGGTGCGGACGTGCTGCAGACGGGAAACTGTCCGTATCTGCGGCCGGTGCCCTGTGAAGAAGACCGGTATGCCGCAGAATATGAGCAGGAAATATGCATACGGGAAAAGGAGATGAATCGCGCGCTGCAGGAACTGTTCGGGGCGGAGAGCGAAGTTTACTGGAAGGATGTGACATTTGCGCGGGACGACGGCGGTTATGTGACGGAAGTGATCTGGAATGATGCCCGCGTTTCCGGGGAAGCGTTCCGGGAAGCGCTGTCGCTGGCATCCGCCTGTTTTACGATTACCGAGCAGGAAGGACGGCTGTATATCGTGACAAAGGGGGTCGGACACGGGCTGGGCATGAGCCTGTATTGTGCCGGAAAAATGGCGGAAAACGGAACGGATTACCGGGAGATTATCCGCTATTTTTTCCCGGACTGTGAAATTATAAAAAACTGAATAAAGAAACCGGAAGTGGTAAGACTAGGGATGAGGTGATAAGCATGAGAAGAAATCGTTCCACAATGAAAAAAGAAAGAATCATTATGTTAGTTTCTTCGGTATTTGTTTTGACGGCGCTGACCATGACCGGTTTTTATGTGAAAGAGAAAAACGAAGCGGAAAAAGACGGCTACGTGGTGGATATGAGCGCACTGGAAAAAACGACCGAGGACAAGACAAAAGAGCTTGCCGAATCCGTGCAGCCGGCCGGGACGGATGATACGGCGAAAGGAAACGATCTGGACTATGATCCGAACTTTCAGGAAGCGTCTTCCGGCAATGTGACAAATGCCTGGGAGGGAGACGGTGCAGCCGGTAGCACGGCACAGGCCGATGCATCCGGTACGGAAACCGCAAATAAAGACATTGCAAAAGAAGGCGCACAGGAAGAAAGCGAAACCGAGGACGGAGCGCCGGCAGAGGCGGGAGCGGATATGGAAACCGAAGACGAAATCACTCCGACCGCCTCGATGGATGCGGCAAAAGCGCTGTCATTCCACGAACGGGACAACCTGGGCTGGCCCGTGGCCGGCAATGTGCTGATTAATTACAGTATGGACAAAACGGTGTATTTTCCGACGCTGCAGCAGTATAAATATAATCCTGCCATAGTGATTGCGGCTACGGAAGGAGAAAATATTGCGGCATCCGCAGACGGTAAAGTGATTTCCGTGTTTGAAGATGCGGAGATCGGACAGGCTGTCTGTGTGGACATCGGAAACGGATATGAATTGACTTACGGTCAGTTACGGGATATTATGGTACTCAAAGGGGACGTTATCAGCGCCGGAGATGTGATCGGCAAAGTGGCGGCGCCCACCAAATATTACAGTGTGGAAGGGCCAAATGTGTATTTCAGACTGACCAAGGACGGCGTACCGGTTAATCCGCTGAGCAATCTGGAATAAAAAGAGCCTGCAGAGGATAAAGAGGTGGCATGTTATACCTATATGGTGGAGTGCAGTGACGGCAGTCTGTATACGGGATGGACAAACGATCTGGGCGGACGTGTCCGCGCGCATAACGCCGGCAGGGGAGCCAAATATACCAAGAGCCGCAGACCGGTGAAACTGGTCTACCATGAAACATTTGCAACGAAGCAGGAGGCGATGCGCCGGGAATATGAGATCAAACACTATACCCGGACAGAGAAGCTGGCTTTGCTGAATCAAAAAGAATAATACGGAAAAAAAGAAGCATACTATTCCACTGACAGAAAGAGGTGATAGTATGCTTTTTATTGCAAATGCGACGCTTTACCCGATGGCGGCGGATATGCCCGAGGTGGTGGAACAGGGATGTCTTGCAGCGGAAGGCGGCAGAATCATACGGGTGGGCACCGGGTTTACCTATGCGGACATCTGTGCACAGATGCAGCGGACGCGGGCGCAGCAGGCAGAAGACGTATGGATCGATGCGGGCGGCAGCTGGGTCATGCCCGGCATCATCGAGGCGCACTGCCATATGGGGATTACAGAAGAAAAAAAGGGGATGGAGGGAGATGACTGCAATGAGACGGTCAATCCCGTCACACCCTATCTGCGCGCAATCGACGCCATCAACAGTATGGACGCCGCATTTGACGATGCGGTGCGGGCGGGGATCACGTCGGCGATGATCGGTCCGGGCAGCGCAAATGTCGTGGGCGGCCAGTTTGCCTTTGTCAAGACGAGAGGGCGGCGGATCGATGATTTGATCGTCCTTGCACCGGCGGCAATGAAAGTGGCATTCGGGGAAAATCCGAAGGTGAATTACAGCGGACAGGGAAAGTCACCGTCCACCCGTATGGCGGTTGCGGCCATGCTGCGGGAAGAACTGACGAAAGCGGCTGCGTACCGAACGAAAAAAGAACAGGGCGGCAGTGATTTTGAGACGGATTTTCATTATGAGGCATGGCTGCCCGTGTTGGAGGGCAGGATACCGCTGAAGGCACACGTGCACAGAGTGGACGATATTTTCACAGCCATTCGCATTGCCGGGGAATTTGGGCTTTCGATGACGCTGGATCACTGTTCGGAGGGCCATCTGATTGCGGCGGAGATCCGGGATTCGGGGTTCCCGGCGATCGTCGGGCCGGATCTGGCGAGCCGGAATAAAATCGAAGTACAGAATATGGCGTTTAAAACGGCGGGGATTTTGCATGCGCACGGGGTAAAAACGGCAATTACAACGGACCATCCGGTATCGGTTATCGCTTCTTTGCCGCTCTGTGCCGGGCTGGCGGTGAAAGCCGGGCTGCCGATGATGGAAGGGCTGCGCGCGATCACCGTCAATGCGGCGCAGATCTGCCGGGTGGACCGCCGGGTGGGCAGCCTGGAAGTGGGCAAGGATGCCGATATTGCAATTTTCGACGGAAATCCCATGGAGATATTTACCAATACGCTGATGACGATTATTGACGGGGAAATTATATACCATAATACGGAGTTTCCGCTCTTTACCAAATGAAATAAAAATAGTATACTGTAACAATGAGAAACAGAGTTACACTTTTTACAGTTGGAATTTGTTTGACGATGGCGCTTTTGACAGCCTGCGGGCGCGGCGCGGCGTATGCGCCGGCCGACGCAAACCGGCCGGCGCCGGCGCCGGAAAACCCGGAGGCTTCCCGTGAGGACGAGGCGGCGCCGGTGAGTCCGAATGTCTGTATCGACCGTCTCGGGTATGAGCCGGACGGCAGCAAAACGGTCATTTTCCGGGGAGCGGAACTGCCGGATACGTTTACGATTCGGGATAAAGAGAGCGGCGCGGTCGTTTATACCGGTGTGACACAGAAACGTAAAAATGTCCCGGAAGGCACGGCGTATGACAGCTACGGCGACTTTTCCGATTTTACCGTTCCCGGCAGTTATTATATACAGATTGCGCGGTATGGGGAATCCTATCCGTTTGTGATCGCCGAAAATATATATCGGTCATTTTTTCAGCGCGCGTGTCTGCGGCTGTATGAGATGCGAAGCGGCACGACGGGAGAGGCGGGCGGCTGGCAGAGCGGTACGACGGGAGAGGCAGGGGAAATAGAAACCAGCCTTTGTATGTACCAGCTTCTGCTTTCCTATGAGCTGTTTCCGGACGTGTATTCTGACGATACGGGCATTGCGGAAAGCGGCAATGAGATACCGGATATTCTCGATGAATGCGGCTATGCGGCGGCATGGCTGCTGAACCGGGGGCAGGAGCAGCCGGAGCGAAGCGGGGTGTGCGCCATATACCGGGCGGCGGCGCTGGCAAAATATGCGTGGCTTACCAGAAATACGGATGCAGAGCTGGCCGGGGAATGCCTGAATGCGGCGGAGGCGGCATGGAAACAGGGAGAGAAAGATCTGTTTGTCTCGGATGATCTGGTTGCGATGGCGGCGGCCGAACTGTACCGCCTGACCGGGGGCAGTCAGTATCTGGGGCTGGCGGAGGAATATCTGACGAACAGTGCGCAAAAGGCGGAGCCGTTGTCGGATGCGGAATTTTTCGGCAGCATGACATATCTGAATACAAAGAATAAAGTAGACAGGGAGCTTTGCGATACAATGATGCGAAAGGCCATGGGAGAAGCGGAAGAGATCGCCGAACTGTCCCGGCAAAATCCCTTTCAGATCTGCGAGAGAACGGAGACGGCGGACGCTGCCGGTCTTCTGCGGGAGACACTGCGCATCTGTGTGGTTAATCATATTATTACCAATCATGAGTATAATACAGTGATCGAAAATCATTTTCATTACCTGATGGGATGCAATCCTGACAGTATCTGTCATGTTTCCCTGTGGGATGAGGAGATGGCGCGGAGCGGTACTGTAGCGCAGGAGCCGGTGCAGCTTTCCGCAGTGATCTTTCTGTTGAGTGGGCTGTTAAGCGGTAAATAAAGAAAAAGCAGGCGGATAGAGCAATGGAAAATATGACGTTACAAAATATTGTCCGGGCGTGCGGCGGCATATATCAGGGAACGGAAACGGACCGGAACCGGGAAATAACGGGTGTGGCGCTGGACTGCCGGAAGGTGGAGAAAGGCTTCTGTTATATAGCCATACAGGGCATGCCGTGCGGCGGGGATGCCTTTATTTCGGAGGCGCTGAAAAAAGAAGCCGTTTGTGTAATCTGTGAGGCGATTCCCGAAGGCGCGGCGGGGAACTTTGTCGTTGTCGGAGATTCGCTGCAGGCGCTGGAAGAACTGGCGGTTTTTTACAGGAGTATGTTACATATACCGGTGATCGGCATTACCGGAAGCGTGGGGAAGACAGAGCTGAAGGAGTTTATAGCCGGCGTACTGGGACAGCGGTACAATGTGTGGAAAACCGAGGGAAACTGGAACAACGAAGCGGGTGTGGCGATGACGCTGCTCGGCATCCGGTCGGCGCATGAGATCGCAGTCGTGGAAATGGGCGTCAGCCGTTTCGGTGAGATGCGTTGCATGAGCAAAATGGCGGCCCCCGATACGGCGATTATAACGAATATCGGTTCCTGTCATCTGGACTTTCTGCGCTCCAGAGAGGGTGTGCTGCAGGCACAGTCCGAACTGTTTGATTATCTGCAGGGTGACGGTGTGGTTTACATGAACGGCGACGACGATATGCTTCGCAATATCGAGCGTGTGCGCCATAAAAGGCCCGCCACCTATGGTCTGAACGGCAAAAACGATTATTATGCCGACAATATCGCAAATCACGGGCTTGCCGGCAGCAGTGCGGCAATTCATACGCCGTACGGCAGTTTTCCGGCAGAAATTCCCCTGCCCGGCGAGCCTATGATACGGCATGCGCTGGCGGCAGCGGCGATCGGCATGCAGTATGGCCTGACAGTGGAGGAGATTCGGAAGGGAATCGCCGGACTGACACTGTCCGGCAGCAGCAGTAATATTATCAGGAAAGGCACGCTGACGGTGATTGACAGCTGTGAGCAGGCGAGTCCGCTGTCCGTAAAGGCGGCGCTGGATACGCTGGCGTCATCCGGCGGGCTGACAGTGGCGATTCTGGGAGATATGAGCGGCCTGGGCGGCCCCGGAAGCGATGAAAGGAAACTGCACAAGGATATTGGCAGATATGCGGTTCGGAAAAAAATCACCGGGCTGATCTGCGTCGGCAGACTGGCCCGGTTTATGTATCAGGGTGGATGCAAAGAGAAAGAAAAAACACTGCACAATACATTCGTCCATTATTATGAGACACAGGAGGCGATGCAGACAATGCTGGAGGATCTCCGGCGGCTGCCGCAGGAGGTGACAGTCCTTGTCAAAGCATCCCGCAATATGGGGTTTTCCACAGTTGTGGAGGCGTTGATAAAAAGTTAAATCTTCTTTTTATTATTATCATACATTGTCTGAATGATTTTCCGGGTATGGGCGCCTAAAAACTTTCGTTCTTCTCTGGTAAGGGTTTCCGGCAGAATGGGCGTCCCGAACTCTATGATTACATGTGCTTTCTTCATGGCGGGCAGGTGTGCTTCCCAGATGGCGCTGGAATTGGTAATGCTGACCGGAATGATCGGGCATTTTGCTTTTTCCGCCATGCGGAAGCTCCCTTCCCGGAAGGGCAGTATCGTATCGGGGCTGGTATTGCGCGTGCCCTCGGGGAAAATACAGATGGAAATACCGGATTTCAATTCTTCGATTCCCTTGAGAATGGCTTTCATACCTTCTTTGATATTGTCTCTGTCAAGAAAGAGGCAGTGGATATTCCGCATCCAGGCAGACAGCAGCGGGATTTTTTCCATCTCCGCTTTTGCCACGTAGCCGGTCGGACGGGGAAAACACAGATACGTCAGTACAATATCAAAATAGCTGCTGTGGTTGCCGACATAGAGGACGGCGCCTTCCTGCGGTATATTTTCTCTGCCGATGACATCGACGCGGGCGCCTGACAGAACAGAACATCCGCGAAAAGCCCACTGTACCATTGCCTGTGCGCATCTGTTTTTTAAATCCGGATTATATTTTCCGATAACCCATTCCACGAGCAGGACAGGTGTGGTAAAAATAAGAAACAGTATGACAAATGAAGATGTTAATAAAAAACGTAACATAAAATCCTCCTTACAGCAAAGTCGTACTGTAATATTATATCCAGACAGCGGATATTGTGCAACGGATACCGATTCTAAAATATACAATTTGTTGAATTTGTATATTTAAAGCCCGTCATATTTTGAAAACGGGAATCATATAGTAAGTACAAAACCTTTTCGGAAGGCAGAATATGAAACGTAAGGTCGTACAGATCTGTATGGTGCTTATCATGGTGTGGCTGATGGCGGGCTGCGGCAAAACACAGAGCCGTACAGAGAAACTCAGGGATTTGCCGTTTACCGTACTGGCACAGGAGCAGCTTCCGGCGGAGCTGCAGAACATGCTGGAAGAAAAAAAGGCGGAGAGTTTCCGGCTGACATTTACGGATGAGGATGCGTTGTATATCTGTGTGGGATACGGGAAGCAGCCGACAGGCGGCTACAGCATTTCGGTGACGGAATTGTATGAGACGGAAAACGCCGTCTATGTACATACCAATCTGCTCGGTCCTTCCCCGGAGGAGACGGGGCAGGAAAGTCCGTCCTATCCTTATATTGTGATTAAACTGGAAAAACCGGAACCGGCGGGGCAGACAGAGCGCCCGGTCGTTTTCGAATAAAATACGAAACGGGGGCAGCGGTATGAGACTTTTGATTCGGAACGGTTATGTGATGGATCCGCGCAGCGGATATGAAGGAAAGCGGGATATTCTTCTCGACGAAGGGCGGATTTTGCGGATGGGGGATGCCCGGCAGTGGAGTGCGGATATGCCCGGCGTGGAGGAATACAATGCGGACGGCCTGACCGTCGCACCGGGCCTGATCGATGTACACGTTCATTTCCGCGATCCCGGATTTACCCACAAAGAGGACATTATAAGCGGCAGCCGGGCGGCGGCGAGAGGCGGATTCACAACCGTGGTACTGATGGCAAATACCAGACCGGTTGTGGACAACGAGGCAACACTGGCCTATGTACTGGAAAAAGGCCGGAAGACGGGGATTCATGTGGAGAGCTGCTGCGCCGTGACCAAAGGGCTGCAGGGCCGGGAACCGGTGGATATGGCCTCCCTGCTGGCGGCAGGCGCAGCGGGATTTACGGATGACGGGATTCCGCTGACCGATGAAACGCTGGCGGCGCGCGTTATGCGGGAAGCCGCAGCGGTCGGCGCGGTTTTGAGTTTTCATGAGGAAGATCCCGCCTGCATCGGCAATAACGGCGTTCACGCCGGTGCGGCGTCGGCGCATTACGGCATCGCCGGCTCCCCCCGCGAGGCAGAGATCGGCATGATCCGGCGCGACATTCGTCTGGCGGCGGAGACGGGCGCGGTAATCAATATTCAGCATATCAGCACAAAAGAGGGGGTGGCGCTCGTGCGGGAGGCGAAGCGGCAGGGCGTTGCGGTCCACGCCGAGGCCACACCCCATCATTTTTCGTTGACGCAGGACGCCGTGATCCGCTACGGAACGCTTGCGAAGATGAATCCGCCGCTGCGGGAGGAGGGGGACCGGCTGGCCATTATCGAAGGGCTGCGGGACGGAACGATCGATCTGATTGCCACCGATCATGCGCCCCACAGCGCCGGAGAAAAGGACAGGCCGATCACACAGGCGCCGAGCGGCATTATCGGTCTGGAAACGGCGCTGCCGCTGGGAGTTACCATGCTGGTATGCCCGAAATATCTGACGCTGATGTCGCTATTGGAAAAGATGACCTGCAATCCGGCGGCCTTATATGATATGGACCGGGGATACCTCGCGGAGGGCGGACCGGCGGATCTGGTGCTTTTTGACGCGGCCGGCCGCTACACGGCGGGCGGGTACGCGTCCCGGTCGGACAACTCGCCTTTTACGGGGTTGGAACTGACAGGCCGGGTTGTCTGTACGGTCTGCGGCGGCAGGATAGTATACGAAGAAAGGGAAGCAAGATGAAACAGAAGAAAAAGGAAACCGGCAGTGTACTGTCGCAGCGGGAGATCGCGCCGGGCATTTACGATATGTGGATCCAAACAACGCTGGCAGCGCAGGCGGAGCCGGGACAGTTTATCATGGTATACCCGCGGGCGGAGAGCACACTGTTGCCAAGGCCGGTCAGCATTTGCGAGACCGATCGGGAGGCGGGACGGCTGCGGATTGTATACCGGCGCGTCGGTAAGGGGACAGGAGAGTTTTCGGCGTATGCACCGGGAGACGAGATAGCCGTTATGGGCGTTCTGGGCAATGGCTTTCCCCTTGCGGAAGCCGCAGGAAAGCGGGCGATTTTGATGGGCGGCGGCATCGGCATTCCGCCGCTGCTGCAGCTTGCAAAAGAACTGCCCGGTGAAAAGCTGATTCTGGCGGGCTACCGGGACGGAAATCTTTTTCTGGGAGAAGAGCTGGGGCGCTACGGCACGTTTTATGCCGCGACGGAGGACGGCAGCGCGGGCGTGAGGGGCAATGTGATGGACATTCTGGCGGCGCATAATCTGCAGGGGGATCTGATCTATGCCTGCGGACCGATGCCCATGCTGCGCGCGATAAAAAAATATGCCGGCGGGCAGCGGATCCCGGCCTGGATCTCACTGGAGGAACGGATGGCCTGCGGTGTCGGCGCATGTCTGGGATGTGTGTGCAGGACAACCCGGAAAGACGACCATTCCCATGTAAACAATGCGAGAATCTGTACCGAGGGGCCGGTATTTGAAGCGGGAGAGGTGGACATATGAGAAAAACGGAAGTGAGCATTGCGGGCGTCAGTCTGAAAAATCCGGTTATGACAGCCTCCGGGACATTCGGTTCCGGGATGGAATACGGAGAATTTGTGGATCTGAACAGACTGGGCGGCGTTGTGACTAAGGGGGTTGCGGCAAGTCCGTGGCCGGGCAATCCCACGCCCCGCATTGCGGAAGTATACGGCGGTATGCTGAACGCGATCGGCCTGCAGAATCCGGGAATTGCCGTTTTCAGGGAGCGGGATCTGGCCTTTCTGGAGCCGTATGATACCCGCGTTATCGTCAATGTGTGCGGAAAGACGGTGGAAGAATATCTGGAAGTGGTGGAGGCGCTCGGCGATACCAGGGCAGATATGCTGGAGATCAATGTTTCCTGCCCGAATGTCAAAGAGGGTGCGATTGCCTTTGGACAGGATGCGGACTGCCTGTATGACATTACGGCGCAGGTGAAGAAAAAAGCCCGTCAGCCGGTTATTATGAAACTGAGTCCGAATGTCACGGATATTACCGAGATGGCCAGAGCTGCCGAAGCGGGAGGCGCGGACGCCATTTCACTGATTAACACCCTGACCGGTATGAAGATCGATATTCATAAACGGACATTTGCGCTGGCCAATAAAACGGGCGGCCTTTCCGGCCCGGCAGTGAAACCCGTGGCGGTGCGGATGGTATATCAGTGCGCGCAGGCGGTAAAGATACCGATTATCGGTATGGGCGGCATCGCAGACGGCGAAGATGCCGTTGAATTTCTGATGGCCGGTGCGACGGCGGTCTGTGTGGGCGCCATGAACTTTGCGGATCCGTATGCGACGCTGCATGTTCTGGACGGGATTGAAACTTATATGGAGCAATACGGGATAACCGATGTGCGGGAACTGATCGGCTGCGTCCGCTGACGCGGCGGCGGATATATGCCATAAAGCGGCAATTTTCCGGCATAGTCGTGTGCATAAAGGACCTCTCTGTGTCATACCTTAGTGTAAGGATTTAAGACTTTCAGGTATGGGAGACACAGGGAGGTATTTTCATGGAATTAATCAGGAAAAATATACATATGGATCGTGTAAAATGCAGGGCTTCAACACAGATTACGCTGGAGGACGACAGGAATGTGCCGGATCAGAAGCCGGATATGGAGCGGATGATCCTGCAAAAAGGGCGGATTGCCGTCGATGAGATTAAGCCGTCGGAGGATCATGTGACGGCGAAGGGGAAACTGGAATTCCGCATCCTTTATATGGCGGAAGACGGTTCGGTCAATCGCATGGACGGGCAGGTTCCCTTTGAGGAACAGGTATATATGGAAGGGGTTCGCGGCGGGGATAATGTGGAGACCGATGCCAGACTGGAAGATTTGACAATCGATATGATTAATTCCCGCAAATTGAGCATACGGGCGCTGCTTTCCCTGAATCTCTGTGTGGAAGAGCTGTACGATGAAGAGATTGCTGTGGATCTGTACCATGAGGAACCGGTGGAGACAAAGAAAAAGCAGATGACGGTGACGGAGATTGCCATACAGAAAAAAGATATTCTGCGGTTTAAGGAAGAAATCGAAATGCCCCGGAGTTATCCGAATATTGACGAAGTGATCTGGGATGACGTCCGTATAGCGGGGATGAACTTTGAGGCGTTGAACGGACAGATCGCCGCACAGGGGGAGATACAGGTCTTTCTGATCTACGAAGGAGAGGGCGAAGGCGGGGCGGTAAAATGCTTTGAAAAGATAATTCCCTTCCGGGAGATACTGGAATGCCAGGGAAGCACCGAAGCGATGATTCCCGATATTTCATGGCATATCACGCACAACGAGACGGAAGTGCGGACGGACTTTGACGGTGAAGAGCGGGTCGTATGCCTCGATCTTGTCGTGGAACTCGATATTAAGCTCTACGAGGAAGAACAGATGGAAGCGCTCACGGATGTCTACGGGGTATCCCGCGACGTGCAGGCGGTGACACGGCAGGCGGTCTTCAGCCGGATGCTGCTGCGCACTTCCGGCAAGACAAAAGTGATGGAACAGATCAAACTTCCCGCCGGGGCGCCGGATATGACGGAAATCTGTCATAGCAGCGCCGAAGCGCTGATAGAGGAGACGCAGCTTTTGGAGGACGGTGTCGAGCTGACAGGAACGCTGACGGTGGAAGCAATTTATCTTGCAGAAGAGGGAAAAGGGCTGGCGTCTTTCCGGGCAGAACTGCCGTTTCAGTATGTATTGGAGGCGCCCGGCATCAGCGGTGCGTGCAGCTATGACATAGCGCCTGTTATTGAACAGCTTACGGTGACGGCGATGAGCAGCAGTGAGCTGGATATTAAGGCCGTACTCGGATTCGGGCTGCTTGGATTCTGCAGTGTGGAAGAAGATACAATAACGGATGTTATCATATCGGAACCGAACCTGGACGCCATCCGGGAGCTGCCGGCGATTGTGGCATATGTCGCAAGGGACGGCGATGATCTGTGGACACTGGGCAAAAAGTATTATGTGCCGCTGGAACAGATTCGGGAGACCAATCATCTGAGCGGAGATACCCTGAAGGCGGGGGATAAGATATTGATTGTGAGATAACGAAAAACGGGCAATAAAAAAAGAGGAACGGAGATTGCGTTCCTCTTTTTCGGCGTATTGTTATGCCTGTGATTCCGTCGTATCCTGTACGGTATCGTTTTTCTTGTTCTGATCTTCGTTCCACTTATCGAATTTTTCCATCACTGCGTTGTAAGTACGGCTGGAAATATCGGGCAGGTCTTTTCCCCATGTGCCGGTTGCCTGCTTATAGCCCTTGATAAAGGCGTTTTTCATGTCTTCCATTTTTTCCGGGTCGCCGCCGGAAAGTGCTTTGGCAAAGTCCAGAATACGGTCGGAAGTCTGATTTACGCCCCAGTATCCGTCATCGGCAATATCCGCCTGCGCCTGCGCTTTCGCCGCTGCGCTGACCGTGAAGTTGCCGCCTGCAAGGAATTTCCACATTGCGTCGTCGTTATTGGCGGTGCCGAAGGTGCTTCCCTGCTTTGTCATCATCTGCATTACCAGATTCCGCATCTGTTCGGTGCGCTGTTCCGCATCTGCCTTTAACTTTGCAACAAGTTCCAGATTGGGTTTGTATGTTGTCTTTACCGGGTCTTTTTCTTTCTCATCGGATTTGTCAAAAACAACGCCGGTATTGTTCTGATTTGCATTTTCTTCCTTCTTGACATCGGAAGCTGCATTCTTCGCGCCGGTATTCGTATAAGCGCTGTAGTCTGTTTTGTTGTTTGATGTAATTCCGTTTACACTCATTTCAAAACCTCCTTGTCCGTTCTGCTCTGAATTATTGTTTGTTCCATGTGCGGGCACAGCCTGCTATTACTCTGTATATCGGAATATTGGAAAGGATTGTTAATAGGAAAACGGAAAAAAGGTTTTCGGTCCGGCCAAACATTGACGCACTCAGGCAAATTGGATATAATAAGGTACAATTTGATGTATACAAAGTACAAATGGAGACGAGAGAGATTATGGAAGCATTTACGCTGCAGGCAATGGCAAAGATCAATCTGGGGCTGGACGTTGTCCGGAGGCTGGAGAACGGGTATCATCAGGTGCATATGATTATGCAGACGGTGGAATTGTATGACGAGCTGACATTCGAACAGGCAGAGGCGGGCATTCATCTGCAGACGGATACGGAAGCGCTTCCCTGTGACGAGCGCAATCTGGTCTGTAAGGCGGCGCGGCTGATTATGGAACAGTATTCCGTAACGAAGGGCGTGAAGATAACGCTGCGCAAGCGGATTCCCATGGCGGCGGGACTGGCAGGCGGCAGCGCCGATGCGGCGGCTGTATTTCACGGATTGAACCGCATATTTGACCTGGGGATGGACGAGGGTGCGATGCAGAAGCTGGCAGTGCGCATCGGCGCCGACGTACCGTTTTGCATTGTGGGCGGCACGATGCGTTCGGAGGGGATCGGCGAGATACTGACACCGCTTCCGCCGGTGGCGGGGGGAATCGTCGTGATTGCCAAGCCGGATGTGGACGTCTCCACGAAATATGTCTATGATAACCTGCATGTGGAAACGATCGCGCATCACCCGGACATAAAGGCCGTGGAGGCGGCAGTCCGGGCCGGCGACAGAAGCGGGATGTGTGAGCATATGGAGAATATACTGGAAACGGTGACGGAGCGGCGGTACCCCGTGATTTCGGAGCTGAAAGCGTCATTGAAAAACAGTGGTGCGCAGGCGGCGCTGATGAGCGGCAGCGGTCCGTCCGTATTCGGCATTTTTCCGACGACGGAGCAGGCGGCAGCGGCGTGTGACGCGCTGCGAAAAGAGGGAAAGGCGAAGCATTTGCACATCGCTGCGTTTACAGACCGGGGATGCAGGGAAAAAAGACTGTGACAGGAGAAGATGCGTATGAAAGAAGACAGACTGCAGGTTAATATGGATGAATTTCTCCCGCTGCGGGATGTTGTATTCAAAACGCTGCGGAAGGGAATTTTGACCGGGGAACTGAAGCCGGGCGAACGGTTGATGGAGATTCATCTGGCAAACCGTCTGGGGGTCAGCCGGACGCCGATCCGGGAGGCGATCCGCAAGCTGGAGCTGGAAGGTCTGGTGACAATGGTGCCCAGACGGGGCGCGGAGGTTGCCAATATAACGGAGAAGAATCTGAAAGATGTGCTGGAGGTCAGGCAGGCATTGGAAAGTCTGGCGATTGAACTGGCATGTGAACGGATTACGGAGGAAAATAAAGAAGAGCTGCGTCAAAAGCTCGATCAGGTGGAGACGGCCGTGCGGACAGGCGACACCGGCGCCATTGCAAGCGCGGATGTGGCGTTTCATGATGCGATTGTGGAGTTCTCCGGGAATATGCGGCTGATACAGCTTGTCGGCAATCTGGGAGAGCAGATGTACCGATACCGGTTTGAGTATATCAAAGATGTCAGCAAGCATTCTCAGATCATGAGCGAACACAGAATTATGTTTGACAGTATTATGGAAAATGACAGAGCGAAAGCGGCCAGGATTGTCAAGGTACACATCAATAATCAGGAAGAGGCGATAATGCGCCAGATTCAGAAAGAGCAGGGCGCGGAAGCCGGCGACTGAAACCGCTTTCTGTATAAAGAGAGAAAAACCGGCAAAACTTCCCAATAAAGAGAACGAAACGGGAGGTAAGCCATGATAACACGCATAAAGAAAATCTGCTTTCACATATATATAAGAGAATTGGCATTTCTTGTCGTTGTGTCGGCCGCTTGGTGGGGATTGCTGTATCCGAATTTCAGTCTGGGGGAAGACACATTTCAGGTTTCGGAGGAGGAAGCGGAGTCCGGGCTTTCATCGGCAGCGGGATTTTTCTCTCTATTGGATGCGGAACCGGGAGAGATAGAAGTGAAAAGCAGATTTCTGGAGATTATAACGGATGTACGAGGAAACGAGGATGAATAGCAGCGCACCGATAGGAGTATTCGATTCCGGCGTGGGCGGTCTGACGGTTGTACGTGAGATTATGCGCCAGATTCCGAATGAGCGGATCGTTTATTTCGGGGATACAGCGAGGGTACCGTATGGGAGCAAGTCGAAAGAGACAGTGACGCGGTATTCCCGGCAGATCATACGATTTCTGAAAACACAGGATGTCAAGGCAATCGTCATCGCCTGTAATACGGCGAGCGCATATGCGCTGGATGAGATCGAGCAGGAAATGGACATACCGACGATCGGGGTGGTAAAGCCCGGTGCGCGCGTGGCGCTGGATGCCACGCGGAACGGAAAAATCGGTGTGATCGGCACCGAGGCGACCATAAACAGTCAGATTTATGAGCGGTACATAAAAGAGCATGATACAAATGCGGAGGTAATCGGCAAAGCCTGCCCGCTGTTCGTTCCGCTGGTGGAGGAAGGGCTGCTGAATGACCCGGTAACGGATGAAATTGCCATGCGTTATCTGAGCGGACTGATTGACAGCGGCATCGACACGCTCGTTCTGGGCTGTACGCATTATCCGCTGATCCGGGAAACGGTGGGACGGGTGATGGGCGAGGGGGTGACACTGGTCAACCCCGCTTACGAGACGGCGCGGGAATTGCGCGGCATGCTGGAAGCGGAACGAATGCTGAATGAGACGAAGCCGGAACTCGGGACGAACCGGTACCGTTTCTTTGTCAGTGATGCGGCGGATAAGTTTATCCGGTTTGCCAATTCGATTATCAAATACGGTGTTTTGTCGGCAAAATTGATTCATATAGAAGAATATTAGAGGAGAGCGTATGACAAAAGATGTATTACTTTCGATCAAGGGCCTGCAGTTTGAAGGAGAGAATGATGCCAGCGATCTGGAAACAATTACGGCCGCGCAGTATTACAAAAAAAATAACAATCATTATGTGATTTACGAGGAGGCAACGGAGGGATTCCGGGACACGACCAAAAATGTGATCCACTGGGACGGAAAGACGCTGGATGTGACGAAACAGGGTTTGATTAACGTACATATGATCTTTGAAGAAAAAAAGAAAAATATTACGGATTATAAGACACCGTTCGGCAGCATTCTGATCGGCATTGATACCCGGCAGATCTGTGTGGAAGAAAGGGAAGAACAGATTCATGTCAATGTGGACTATGCATTGGAAGTGAATTACGAACATCTGGCAGACTGTCAGATCAGCATGGCCGTGCGCGCAAAAGAGGGCGCACAGCGGGAACAGCTGAGCTAAAACATACGGGAACAGGTCTGCTGACGGCACAATAACAGGACAGACGGATATATGGGGACGATGAGACGATTACTGATAACGGGCGCCTCCGGTTTTTTCGGCGGCAGGATCAGGAAATATTACAGCGGAAAATATGATATATATGCGCCGGCCCGTTCGGAACTGGATATTACCGATGCGCAGCAGGTGGATACGATATTTCGGGAGTACAGACCGGATATTGTCATACACAGTGCCGCGGTTTCCGATACGGCGCTGTGTGAGAAAGAGCCGGCCCGTTCATGGAAAATCAATGTGGACGGAAGCAGAAATATGGCGGCGGCGTCCGTGGCGTATCACGCAAAATGCCTGCTCTGCAGTTCCGATCAGGTTTATTCCGGCAGCGCACGACGGGAGCCGCATTGCGAAGCGGAAAACGTCAATCCCTGGAACGTATATGGAAAACAGAAGAAAGCGGCAGAGGAAGAATGCCTGGAACGGAACCCGGACTGCGTTGCCCTGCGGCTGTCGTGGATGTATGACACCGAAACCGTCAGTCCCCGGGAGCACAGCGATTTTTTTCGCACATTGCATTCCGGTCTGCGGACAACCGGTATTTTGCGGTATCCGGTCAATGATATGCGCGGGATAACCGACGTCAACGAGGCCGTTCGGAATCTTGAGAAGGCGTGGGAATTACCGGGCGGGATCTACAATTATGGCTCTCCCAATGACAAAAATATGTATGAGACGGTTCTGACGATGTTCACAGAACTCGGTTGGGATACGGAAAGACTCGGAAAAAATGAAGAAGCGTTTGCGGAGAATCCCAGAAATCTCTGTATGAACCCCCAAAAGCTGCAAAATAACGGAATTGCGTTTTCGGCAACGGTGGAAGCGCTGGTCAGGAGCGGACGGCAGTTACCGCATTGATTTTTCCATCCAATAATTGATGAGACAGATGCCATGGCGTTTCACCTGCTGTTTTTTACGATATGGTATCCCCTGTTTTCAAAAAAGGGCTTTGCCGTGATCGAGGCGTGAACGGATATATTGCGCTGAGCCGTAATCCGTTCCAGACGGTGGCATATCGCCGTTGCAATTCCCTGACGCTGATGGTCTTTATGAACATAGAGCCTGTCCAGATACCCGGTTTCCGCTATATCGCCAAATCCGACGATCGTTTCGCCGTGCACGGCCACGAGGCTGTAATGCGCCAGCAGCGATCGATTCCATTTTTCCCGGTCTGCCGCGACGGGTGCCCATGCGTCCAGTTGTTCTTTGGTATAATCCGCCGCATTCACCGAATGGACCGTCTGATAAAAAAGATCTGTGATTTGGGAACAGTCTGCCGGGATGTATTCTCTTATGGCCAGAAGTTTTTCGTTCGGATGCATATATGAGATACCTCACAAAAAAGAAGCGCATTTACGCGCTTCTCTGCTTTTTTCGGATGCATTTATTTGACCGGTTTTGCGCCTGCCTTTTCCTGCACTTTTTCCAGTGTCCGTTTGAAAAAGCTTTTCTTTGGCTGTTCCACCGGAACCGATTTTCCGTGCAGGCCGCGTACGCTTACGATATAGATACCGCTTACCATGGCTTTGACTTCCTTTTTCACCGGTACACTGTCAAATATCTTCTCATCGCATACAAGAGACATGATCTGTGGTCCGACTTTTGCCTTTACAATCGGAAGCTTGGAACGGCGGAGATATTTGGGCGTCTGATCGATAATAAACTGCGGCAGACCGGATTCCTTAATCCGCATTCGCTTTTTATCGATAATCAGCATGGACACGGCCTGTTTGGCCGCTTCAATCTGCGCCTGCTGCTGAGCCTGCTTTTTCTGCGCTTTTTTTCCGAGGAAATAAAGGACGACAACAGCAATAATAAGAACTGCTAATATACACAATAAGACAATGGTTCCTGTACTCACGATATACCTCCCGTATGATTATGATAATGGTGATATTTTACCATTTAATGAGGAAGAAAGCAAGGGAAAGTCTGCGCGGCCGTATGCTTTCAAGCGTTCACGGAATGTTCCTGCAAACGTTTGGCGTGAATATTCGTGCGCCGCATATTGAAGAGAAAATTTACTTAAGATATAATATAATCTGTGAGTTGTCCATCCGCATGCAGACTTGCCAAAGCAGAAAAACGAGAGAAGGAGTTTGATATGAAAAAACGATTGCGTATCATTCTGACGACAGTGCTTTGCTTTGCCGGTCTTTCCGTTTCCGTCAATGCTGCGCCGCCGTACGGAAATCACGCATGGAATTATGTACAGTTGGAGAATTGTTCAATCAATCGGACATACCGAAAACAGACGATCGTATCATCGGCGATAAACAGGGAGGCTTCCTCGCATGACTGATAGTATTCTGCCAGCGCTCTGGGACATTTTTGTTTTTCCGTTCCAGCATCTTCTGATTATCAATTGCATTTTGTCAATTGTTATCATTTTCTTTCAACGGAAAAATCCGTCCGCCGTATGGACGTGGCTTTTGATTTTGTATTTTATTCCCGTGGTGGGATTTATCTTTTATCTGCTGATCGGCGGCGATATGCATAAGAGCCGGATGTTCCACACAAAGGAGCTGGAAGACCGGATTTATGAGGCGATTCGCAGCCAGGAGGCCAGCATTCGCACGAAGGCGCTGCAGGAGGCGTCACCGAATCTGAAAAAGTATTCCGATCTGATCTATTATAATCTGGAAAGCGCCGGGGCGGTGCTGACGGATAATAACCGGCTTCGGATTTTTACGGACGGAAACGATAAGTTTAACGCACTGCTGCAGGATATGCGAAACGCCAGAGCCTTTATCCACATTCAGTATTATATTATAAAAAACGATGTGCTGTTTCAGCGGATACGCGACGTTTTGCTGGAAAAGGCAAAGGCGGGCGTGGAGATCCGGATTCTCTGCGACGGTATGGGAGGCAGGTTTGTCTCCCGGAAGTGCTGGCGGGAAATGCATGCGTGCGGTATCCGTACGGCAGTCTTTTTTCCGCCGCTGCTCGGTCCGCTGAATCTGCGTATTAACTACCGCAATCACAGAAAAATCGTTGTAATCGACGGCAATATCGGTTACGTGGGCGGTTTTAATATCGGAAAGGAATATATCGGGCTGGACGATGCGTTCGGCTACTGGCGTGACACGCATCTGCGTATCGAAGGTGCGGCGGTTTCCAATCTGCATGTGCGTTTTGCGCTGGACTGGAACTATGCGGCGCGGGAAAATCTGCTGGATGCGGAAGAACGGTATTTTACCATGGCGGAAGAAAAGCGGGGCAGCAGTCAGATTCAGATCGTTTCCAGCGGACCGGACTCCAATCTGCAGAATGTACGGAACAATTATCTGCGTTTGATTCATAAGGCGGAAAAGAGTATCTATATTCAGACGCCGTATTTTATCCCGGATGAGGCGATCTATCACGCGCTGATAGTCGCGGCGTATTCCGGTGTGGAAGTGAATATTATGATTCCCTGCAAGCCGGATCATCCGTTTGTCTACTGGGCGACGTACTCGTATATCGGGGATCTGGTTGCGGCCGGGGCGAAATGCTATACGTATGACAACGGATTTTTGCATGCCAAAGGACTGATTGTGGATGACGAGGTATTGTGCTATGGCACGGCCAATATGGATATTCGCAGTTTTAAGTTGAATTTTGAGGTCAATGCGGTCGTATACGACGAAAAGGAAGCGGAAAAAATGGTAGAAGCGTTTCATAAGGATCTGGCTGTGTGCACATGCATTACCAGAGAGCTGTATGCGTCGCGCCCGCTGATCGTCCGCTTTAAAGAGCAGATCAGCCGTCTGCTGTCTCCGTTATTGTAAAATCAGGAAAATCATGTTAAAATAATATTTCAGCAAAAAGAAGGAGAATGGTATGAAAATGAAGCGAACATTGCCGTTATTGCTGTGTCTGGCATTTACCGCCGTATTTTTGAGCGGATGTGGTGATGACACGGCAGTTCTGGCGGAATTAAATACAGAACGTTATGTGAAACTCGGCGAATATAAGGGACTTGCGGTGTCGGTTCCCGCGCGGACGGAAGTGACGGACGACTATAAGCAGAATTATATCGGGTATGTTCTGAGCAGCAACAGTGTGTGGGAGGAAGTGACCGACGGCAGCGCTGCGAAAATGGGCGATCTGGTGACGATTGATTATGTGGGGAAACAAGACGGCGTGGCTTTTGACCGGGGGTCCGACGAGAACTTTGCTCTGGAACTCGGATCCGGAACGTTTATTCCGGGTTTTGAAGAAGGCGTGGTCGGTGTCTGCAAGGGAGAGACAAAGGACGTATCGCTGAATTTCCCCGACCCGTACCGGCCCAATCCGGATCTGTCCGGCGCACCGGTCGTATTTACGGTGACGGTAAATAAAATCGAGCGCAAGCAGATACCGGAGCTGACGGACGACTTTGTACAAACGCTCGGGGTCGGATGCAGTACGGTGGCAGAGTACGAGAAATATGTGGAGGAGATTCTGACAAAAGAGGCGCAGAACACATATGACAGCAATGTGGAGGAGGCATTGATCGCACAGGTGATGGAGAGCGGTACGTTTCCCAAGGAACCGCCCAAAGCGATGGTGGATCAGTATTATGACCGCGTTGTAAAAAATATGTCCAAAATAGCCGCTTCCAGCCAGATGACACTGGAAGTGCTGATTACCAGTCAGGGTTCCACGATGGAAAAGTTTGAAGAAGAGGCGAGGAAGGGCGCTGCCGCGTCATGCCGGGAATCGATTATGCTGCAGGCAATCGCCAATGCGGAACAGATTACGGTCAGTCAGGAGGAAGTGGACGCCTATCTGCAGGAGGCTGCGGAAAACCGCGGTTATGAGAGCGTTTCTGCACTGCAGGCGGATCTGGGTTTTGACCACTATGAAGATTTTGTGATGTGTGAAAAGGTGCTGGCGCTGATGCGTGACAGTGCAGTAATTACGGAATATTAAAGGAGAAGAAAAATGGAATTGGTAAGCATCAAGGAACTGTATCGCAACCAAGAAGCGTGGGTCGGGAAAAAGATTACGGTCGGCGGATGGGTGAGGAGCATCCGGGATTCCAAAACGTTCGGGTTTATCGTACTTCATGACGGGACTTTTTTTGAAACGCTGCAGATTGTATACGGGGACGCCCTGGAAAACTTTGACCGGATCAGCAGGCTGAATGTCGGCAGCGCGCTGATTGTTACCGGCACGCTGGTTGAGACGCCGCAGGCAAAGCAGCCGTTCGAGATTCAGGCGGAGTGCGTGGAGATCGAGGGAGAGTCCACGGCGGATTATCCGCTGCAGAAAAAACGGCACAGTCTGGAATATCTGCGTACGATCACACATCTGCGGTCGCGTACGAATACATTCCAGGCAGTATTCCGGGTGCGTTCGCTGATTGCTTATGCGATTCATCAATTCTTTCAGGAACGGGGTTTTGTATATGTGCATACGCCGCTGATTACGGGAAGCGACTGCGAAGGCGCGGGGGAAATGTTCCGCGTGACAACGCTGGATATGGAACATCTGCCGGTGACGGAAGCGGGCGGCATCGATTACAGTCAGGACTTTTTCGGCAAAGAGACGAATCTGACGGTGAGCGGCCAGCTTAATGTCGAGACCTTTGCCATGGCGTTTCGAAATGTGTATACGTTTGGCCCCACATTCCGCGCGGAGAATTCGAATACCACGCGCCATGCGGCGGAATTCTGGATGATCGAGCCGGAAATCGCCTTTGCGGATCTGGAAGACGATATGATGCTGGCGGAGAGCATGATTAAATATATTATCCGGTATGTGCTGGAACATGCGCCGGAAGAGATGAATTTCTTTCATCAGTTTGTGGATAAAGGACTGCTGGAGCGCCTGCGCCATGTGGCGGAGTCGGATTTTGCCCGTGTCACTTATACGGAGGCGATCCGCATTCTGGAACAGCATAACGATGAATTTGAATATAAAGTGTCATGGGGATGCGATCTGCAGACAGAGCATGAGCGCTTTCTGACGGAGAAGGAATTTCAGCGGCCGGTATTTGTGACCGATTATCCGAAGGAGATCAAAGCCTTTTATATGAAGCTCAACGAAGATGGCAAAACGGTTGCGGCCATGGACTGCCTTGTGCCGGGGATCGGTGAGATTATCGGCGGCAGCCAGCGGGAGGACAATCTGGCGCTTCTGGAACAGCGTATGGAAGAGATGGGGCTGAAAAAAGAGGATTATGATTTTTATCTTGATCTGCGCAAGTATGGCAGCGCCAGACATGCGGGCTTTGGACTGGGATTTGAGCGCTGTGTGATGTATCTGACGGGTATGGGGAATATCCGTGACGTGGTTCCTTTCCCGAGAACGGTGAAAAACTGCGACTTGTAAGGGCGCGTGAAACAGACGGCATCGCAGCCTGCTGTGTGCGGGGACATGGCAGGAACCGGGAGGCGGGTGAGAGATACATGAAGAAAAGAGCGCTTTGTACGCTGCTGGTTATGGTGATCGGACTGACACAGATCATACCCGCATATGCGGCCACGATTCCGGAGCTGAAACAGCAGTTAGCCGATACACAAAACCAGCTGAATGCCATCAGCGGACAGGTTTACGGCCTGGAGGGGCAAAAGGATGCGGTGGAAGAAGAGATCGATGAACTGGACGGTACGCTTGTGCAGTTGATGGGCAGCATCAGCCTTCTGGAAGAAGAAATCGAGGATAAGAAAGCGGAAATCGTACAGGCGCAGGACGAGCTGGACAAAGCCATAGCCAGAGAAGAGGCGCAGTATCAGGCTATGAAGATGCGGATCAAATTCATGTATGAAAAAGGAAACAGCAGCTATGCGCAGCTTCTCTTCGAATCCAAAAGCCTCGGTGATATGATTAACAAGGCCGAATATATCGAAAAACTGTATGCGTACGACAGAAAAATGCTGCTCTCCTATCAGGAAACCCGCCAGCAGGTGGCCGATCTGAAAGAACGGCTGGAAGAAGAAAAATCCGAACTGGAAGCGGAAGAATTCGAATTGAAGGAAGAAGAGGCTGCACTGGAAGAAGCGCTGGAGGCAAAGCGGGCGGAGGCGGAGAACTACGAAGTGCAGATCGCCCAGATTCAGCAGTCGGCTGCCGCGTATAAGGCGTTAATCAAGCAGCAGACAGCGCAGATCAAGCAGCTCGAAGCGGAAGAAGCAGCCAGGAGAGCGAAAGAGGAAGCCGAGCGAAAGGCGAGGGAGGAAGCGGAACGGAAAAAGAAAGAACAGAATAATAAAGACAAAGGTTCCGACAATTCCGATAAGGGCACGACTACGCCCAAGCCCGGGGGCAGTGCCAGCGCGGATGTACTGTCTCTGATTAACAGTGCATCGGGCAGTTCCAAAGGAAAGGAAGTCGCTTCGTTTGCCTGCCGCTTTATTGGCAATCCCTATGTGCCCGGCGGCACAAGCCTAACCAACGGGGCGGACTGTTCCGGCTTTACGCAGGCCGTATACCGGGAGTTTGGCATTTCCATCCCGCGTAATTCGTCGTCACAGAGAAGCTGCGGAACAGGAGTATCGTATGCGGATGCGCAGCCGGGTGATCTGATCTGTTATGCGGGACATGTGGGCATGTATATCGGCAACGGCTATATTGTCCACGCCAGCACACAGAGAACGGGAATCAAGATCACGCCCGCTACATATAAGGAAATTCTGGCGGTGCGCAGGGTCTTGTAGCACGCGGACTGCGCTGACAGGGAAAGGACGGATGAGAGATGGAGTGGGAGCGGCTTCTGTGCGACGACAGGATACGGCCTTATCGGGGAAAAGGTTCGAATGATCTGCGGACGGAGTTTGAGAAAGACTATCACAGAATTATACAGAGCGCGTCATTTCGCAGGCTCCAGGATAAGACGCAGGTATTTCCGCTGGACAGAAGTGATTTTATCAGGACGAGACTGACCCATTCGCTGGAAGTGTCTTCGTATGGAAAATCTCTGGGACAGAACATTGCGCAGAACATCGTAAACGTGATAAAAGATCCGGGATTTCTCCCGGAATACGGGGCGGACATTTGCAATATCCTGCAGTGCGCGGGGCTTTTGCACGATATTGGCAATCCGCCGTTCGGGCATTTTGGGGAAACGGTAATCCGGGACTGGTTCCGGGATAATCTGAAACGGATTTCATATCGCGGCAGGCCGCTGACAGAAGTTTTGCTGCCACAGATGCAGGCAGATTTTTATGCCTTTGAAGGCAATACCCAGGCGCTGCGTCTGGTGACAAAACTCCATTATCTGGTCGACGAACACGGCATGAATCTGACCAAGGCGCTTTTGGGGACAATTATCAAATATCCGGTTTCGTCTCTGGCGATTGACAGGGGCAGCGGCAATATCAAAACAAAGAAGATGGGATATTTTTACGCAGACAGGGATGTTTTTGCACAGGTGCAGGAGGCACTCGGGACGGAAGAAAACCGGCATCCGCTTGCGTACATACTGGAAGCGGCAGACGATATTGCCTATCTGACGGCGGACATAGAAGACGCGTTTAAAAAGGGATGCCTGTCATTCCCGGATTTACTGCGTGAGCTGCGGCGTGTCCGGGACAAGGCCGATGACGCGCCGGAATTTGCGGCGCTTGTGCAGCGGCTGGAAGAGAAATATGAGAAGGCACTGCGGCGGAAGGAGAGCTCGCCGGAGGCATATGCGGTACAGAACTGGATCGTACAGGTACAGGGGCATTTGATTGCCAGTGCGACGGCAGGCTTTACCGGGAATTACCGGGCCATTATGGCGGGAATGCATACACGGGAACTGCTGGCGGGAACGCCCGGGGAGCTGACGGCGCGGACACTGGGTGATATTGCATGCCGGTATGCCTTTGCGTCGCGGCCGATTCTCAAACTGGAAATTGCCGCGGAAAAGATATTAAACTTTTTGCTGGACGAGTTTGTCCATGCGGTTTTGTATTATGACACGGAAGAAAGGCAGACGGCCGTACAGGAAAAGCTGATTGCGCTGATCTCGGAAAATTACCGCGCCATGTATCACATTTATGCGGACGGGAAGCCGGATACGGAAAAGCTGTATCTGCGCCTGCTGCTTGTCACGGATGACATCTGCGGGATGACGGACAGCTATGCCAAACGGCTTTATCAGGAGTTGAGCGGACAGTGGCAGGGATAACGGCGCTGTTGGTTTGGCGGGACAAAGAGAAAAGCGAGCCCATAAATTGAAGGGCTCGCTGTTTTTTATTGTCTTCGTCTGCGTATCCGCTGGGTAAACAGATCTTTCCAGATTGCGGGATGGAACAGAATCAAAAGCGGGAACAATTCCAGACGGCCCGCCAGCATGTCGAACATAAGGACATATTTATTAATGGGGTGGAACAGGCCGAAGTTCCGAGTTGGTCCCACCAGTTCCAGACCGGGGCCGATATTATTGATCGTGGCGGCAACTGCGGTAAAGCAGGTAATCAGATCGCGCTCCTCAAAGGAAATGGCCAGAACGGAACCGGAGAAGACGATCATAAAGGTGATAAAATACACATTGATGGAACGCACCACGTCATGTTCCGCCGGCTTGCCTTCGAACTTGATCTTTTTAATGCTTCTGGGATGGATATAGGAAGTGAGTTCCTTTCCCAGTGTTTTGACGAGAATGACAAAACGGGATACTTTGATACCGCCGCCGGTACTGCCGGCGCAGGCGCCGATAAACATCAAAAGGACGAGAACCGTTTTGCTGGCCTGTGACCAGAGGTTAAAATCCACGGTGGAAAAGCCGGTCGTGGTAATAATGGAAGCCACCTGGAAGGAGGCATGGGTCAGCGTTTCGAAGGCGGTGCCGTACATTGCCATTGTTTCAAAAAAGACAATGGCAATGGCGACGGCGATAATACCGAGGTAGTAGCGTACTTCTTCCATGCCGAAGGCTTTTTTGAAATTGTGGAAGATCATAAAGTAATAGGCATTGAAATTGACGCCGAACAGAATCATAAAAATGGTCACGACCCATTGCAGATAAGGGGAATAACTCATCATACTGTCGGCTTTGATGCCGAAACCGCCGGTGCCCGCGGTTCCCATGGAAGTTGTCAGCGCATCGAAAAGCGGCATGTTGCCGGCAACGAGGAGCAGAATTTCCACAATGGTCATACCGAAATAAATGAAGTATAAAATGCGCGCGGTATATTTCATTTTGGGCACCAGTTTGCCCACGGAGGGACCGGGGCTTTCCGCCCGCATCAGATTGATATTCGAGCCGCCGCTCAGGGGGATGATGGCCATGAGGAAGACAAGGACGCCCATGCCGCCGATCCAGTGCGTAAAGCTGCGCCAGAACAGTGCGGTATAGGACAGCGCTTCCACATCGGCAAGGATGCTGGCCCCCGTTGTGGTAAACCCGGAAACCGTCTCGAACAGGGCATCTGTCAGAGAGGGGATTTCGCCGGAGAGCCAGAAGGGCAGAGCGCCGAAAAAGCTGAGGAAAATCCAGCTCAGCGAGGTGGCGACACAGCCTTCTTTCAGATAAAAGACGGAGTTACGTATCTTTTTCAGACACATCAGAAAACCGAGCCCCATGCAGAGGAGGGCCACCCCCAGATAATAAACGCCCACGGGTTCTCTGTAGATAATGGCAACAAGGCAGGGAAGCAGCATGAGAACGGCTTCTATTTTTAATACGCTTCCCAGAATATAACGTATGATCGAACTGTTCATGATTTCCTCCGCTAGTCTAAAATATCCTGAATATCGTTGAAACCGGTGTGGGTCGTTACGATCATAACGGTGTCGTCGACTTCGATGGAATCGTGCCCGTTGGGGATAATAATGGTGCCGTTACGGTTGATAAAGGAAATCAGAAGATTTTTCTTCAGGGAAAGATCTTTCAGAGATGTACCGGTAACGGCGGATTTTTCATATACCCGGAATTCGATGGCTTCCACCCGGTGGTCAAACATATGGTAAAGCGTCTCAATATTGCTGTCCATGGAGTCTTTTTTTGCCCGAACGTAGGCAATAATGGCTTCCGAGGTAATGTAGCGGGGATAGATAACGCTGCCAAGGTCGAGCCCGTTGATTACATTGCGGAAACTCATGCGGTTGATTTTGGTGATGACTTTGGCCTTGCTGACCTGTCTGGCATACATGGTCAGCATAATATTTTCCTCATCAATTCCGGTCAGAGGAACAAAGGATTCCACATATTCGATTCCTTCTTCTTTGAGAAGTTCTTCGTCTGTGCCGTCTCCGTTGATAATGATCGCTTTCGGCAGCAGAATACTCAGCTCTTCGCAGCGCTTACGGCTGTTTTCAATAATTTTGACGGAGATACCCATGTGAAGGAGCTGCTTGGCCAGATAGTAAGCGGCTTTTCCGCCGCCGATAATCATAGTGTCTTTGACCTGATTGGTTTTAAATCCGATATGGGCGAGAAACGCTTTCGCCATCATCCGGGAAGCGACAAAGGAAATAATATCGCCTGCCTCCACCCGGAAATTACCGGACGGAATGTAGACTTCGCCGTCCCGTTCCACGGCGCAGATCAGAATATTTTGTGTTATATCTCTGCCGAGCAGGGCAATGGTCATACCGGCCAGTTTATTGCCTTCCGGCACCTTGAACTTAATCATTTCCGCCTGTCCGTGGGCGAAGGAGTTGACTTCCAGCGCAGTGGGCAGGTATAAGACGCGCGCGGCTTCCTTGGACGCTTCCAGTTCCGGGTTGATAATCATGGCAAGTCCGAGTTTTTCGCGGAGATAGCCGATCTCCTTTCCGTAATCGGGGTTGCGGACACGCGCGATGGCCGCGCAGTTGGCGACCTGTCTGGCTACGGTACAGCACAGCAGGTTTAACTCGTCGGAATCGGTCACGGCGATAATCAGATCGGCGTTCTCGATACCTGCCTCCATCTGTACGCCGTAGCTGGCGCCGTTTCCCACAAGCCCCATAATGTCATAAAGACTGCTGATCGACTGTACGATCTCCGCATTCTGGTCGATAATCGTAATATCATGCCCCTCGCGGACAAGTTGTTCGATCAGAGTCGTACCGACTTTTCCGCAGCCTACAATGATAATCTGAAGGCCCTTTGGGGCGCTTTTTTGTTTTTTCCTGAACATGACTGCCTCCTGGGAATTTCATTTGTCTTATCGGGGATGTGGTCCCGAAAGAGATTATATCATCAACAGGGAAAAAAAGCACTTACTTTTTCCAAGGGGATACGGATCGGGGCGGACGTAAGGCATAGCGTCCGCTTTCCCTGCATACATTGTAAAAACAATGTGTTCAGGGGGATTTCCTTTGAAGGATTATATTGAGGAGCGGGCAGTGGGTATCGCCAGATATATCATCGAACATAACGCTACGGTCCGACAGACTGCCAGACAGTTCGGAATCAGTAAGAGTACGGTACATAAAGACGTGACCGAGCGTCTGATGCAGATTAATCCGGGACTTGCGAAGGAAGCGAGAAAAGTGCTGGATGTCAATAAATCGGAGCGGCATATCAGGGGCGGACTGGCAACGAGAGAAAAATATCTGCATATACAGAAGGAGCAGTGCTGATGCTCTGAGGCAGTGAACGGGGACAAGAGACAATGACGTTTCGGACATGAAAAATGGGGAAACGTCATTTTATTATTTTTCCGGCATATATCTTGTATTTCTTTCCGAAAGTTTATAGAATGGGTAACAGGAAAATGTTCTTTCGGGGAGGCCGGTATGAGAATAGACACAGAAAATGTATTGCGGCAGTTTCGCAGGTATACGGACGGCTATGACGCATCCGACGGAAAGACAGCGCTGAAAATCGGACATACATACCGCGTGGCGGGACTGTGCAGGCTGATTGCCCGCAGTGAGGGAATGGATGCGCAGGAACAGGAGCTGGCATGGCTTTTGGGTATGCTCCATGACATCGGACGTTTCGAGCAGCTTCGCAGGTATAATACGTTTAACGACGCGGAATCGGTCGATCACGCGGCGCTTGGGCTGGAGATTCTGTTCGGCGCCGAAGGCGCGGCGGGAGACGGCGGCAGTGACGGTGTGATCCGCCGCTATGTGGAAGATGATTCGGAGGATGCGCTGATCCGCACGGCCGTCGGAATGCATAATGTGTACCGTGTGGCGGAGGGGCTTGCCCCGAGAACGGAGAAATTCTGCCATATATTGCGCGATGCGGATAAGGTTGATATACTGCGGGTGAACATTGAGACTCCGCTCGAAGAAATCTATAATACGACCACGCAGGAGCTGTATCACGCGGAGGTGACAGAGGCCGTTATGGAGAGTTTTTATGAGCACCACGCGACGCTGCGCAGTCTCAAACGGACGCCGGTGGACCATATCGCGGGACATGTCTCCCTGATTTATGAGCTGGTTTTTCCGGAGAGCGTGCGACTTGTCAAAGCACAGGGATATTGGGAAAAACTGATCGGATTTCCCTCCCGAAACCCGAAGACAGTGCGGCAGCTGGCGAAACTCCATAAAGAGATGGAGACGTTTCTGGCGGGAAAGGCCGTGCGGGATTCGCGTGCGGACAGGGCTTGTAAAGAAGAAAACAGTGCACTATAATGAAAACCAGATCGGTTGCAAATGACAGAATACAACAGGAGGAGGCAGAACATGGAGCAGGAAAAAGTGCTGGTTATTGACTTTGGCGGTCAATATAATCAACTGGTTGCCAGGCGGGTAAGGGAGTGCAACGTATACTGCGAAATTTATTCATACCGGACTGCACTGGAGCAGATTAAAGCGATGAATCCCAGGGGGATTATACTGACCGGCGGCCCGAACAGCTGCTATGCGGAAAATGCGCCTGCTTACCGGAAGGAACTGTTTGAACTGGGGATTCCGGTGCTTGGATTGTGCTATGGCGCGCAGCTGATGATGCATATTCTCGGGGGTAAGGTGGAACAGGCGCCTGTTCAGGAATATGGCAAAACAGAAGTGGCGCTGGACGGCGAGTCGGCGCTGTTTGCGGGTGTGGAGCGCCGCACGATCTGCTGGATGAGCCATTCCGATTATATTTCCCGGACGGCTCCGGGTTTTGTCATAACGGCGCATACGACAGACTGTCCCGTGGCGGCAGCGGAAGACAAAGAGAAAAATCTGTATGCGATTCAGTTTCACCCGGAAGTGCTTCACACACAGGAAGGGACGAAAATGTTGTATAACTTCGTCAGAAATATCTGTGGCTGTGCGGGAACATGGCGGATGGACTCTTTTGTGGAAAATTCCATTGCGGAGATCAGAAGCAAAATCGGCAGCGGCAGGGTATTGTGCGCATTGTCCGGCGGCGTGGATTCCTCCGTGGCAGCCGTTATGCTGGCAAAGGCGGTCGGCAGTCAGCTTACCTGTGTCTTCGTGGATCACGGCCTTCTTCGGAAAAACGAAGGGGATGAAGTGGAAGCGGTCTTCGGTCCTCAGGGACCGTATCAGCTGCATTTCGTGCGTGTAAATGCACAGGAGCGTTTTTACGGAAAGCTTTCGGGGGTTACGGAGCCGGAACAGAAGCGGAAAATTATCGGAGAAGAGTTTATCCGGGTTTTTGAGGAAGAGGCGAAGAAGATCGGTGCGGTCGATTTTCTGGTACAGGGGACGATCTATCCCGATGTGGTGGAGAGCGGACTGGGCGGCGAGTCGGCAGTAATCAAATCCCACCATAATGTGGGCGGTCTGCCCGACTGCGTGGATTTCCGTGAGATTATCGAGCCGTTACGGAATCTGTTCAAAGATGAGGTGCGCCGGGCGGGGCTGGAGCTGGGAATCCCGGAGAATCTTGTATACAGACAGCCGTTTCCCGGTCCGGGACTGGGCATTCGGATTATCGGGGAAGTTACGGAGGAAAAGGTCAGGATTGTACAGGACGCGGACGCCATTTACCGGGAAGAAATCGCCAGAGCCGGACTCGACCGAACAATCGGGCAATATTTCGCGGCACTGACCAATATGCGCTCGGTGGGTGTAATGGGGGATGAAAGAACCTACGATTATGCCGTAGCGCTGCGGGCCGTGAACACGGTGGACTTTATGACGGCAGAGAGCGCGGAGATTCCGTGGGAAGTGCTGCAGACGGTTATGAGCAGGATTATCAATGAAGTGCGCGGGGTGAATCGGGTGATGTATGATCTGACGAGTAAACCGCCGGGGACGATTGAGTTTGAGTGAGAGGATAAATCCCTACAAATCCTATATTTATGGGGTTTGTAGGGATTTTTTAGATGGCGGTGGGTACGATTTGGGTACAAAATACAATTTTACTTAAATAATCTATTAAAAGCATTTCCTAATTCCTGTTCAAAAGAACTGTAGTTATTATATCTGATAACTAATTGACAAATTTGCTTGCGAAATTCTTCTTTTGTTCCAACTGTAGTTGTGTATTCATCAGCCAAAATAGAAAATAAGTTTTTGCCATTTGTAAAATATTCTGAATCTGTTTTTGGTTGTTTATTTTGTTCAATATCTTGATTGCGCTTTGTTTTAATATTATCCCTGTATTGCTGTTCAAACCAGTTTAATTCTGTTTTAAATACAAATAATTTGTCTCTTATTATTCTCATTAATTCATAGTTGTGTAAGTCAAAAAGTTGTTCTTTTAGATATTTTTCCAAACTTTGGATTGGTAAGAAAAGTATATTGTTTGGATCAATTGCTGACCATAAGTGATTTTCAGTCCGTTTTTTATTGACATTATCCTGAACGTCTCCATCTATGATACTAATTATATGGGATACATTTGTAAGAATTTTATCCATTAAAAAGTTTTGGTGCAAATCAAGAGTGTTATCATATCCGCCTACTGGTAAAACTTGTACACGCTTATTTATGTCTAATTTATTCTTTTCAATAAAGTTCTCTACCAAAAACTGAGCTAAGTCATCTTCGACGAGAATTACAATGTCATATCCGTTATGTGCATAAATGTCACGAGTAATATAGGCTGGATAACAGGGGGTTTGGCATACAATAGTGTTTTTATCTTTCTGTTTTAAATAGAACAAATTATCTATAGGTAGAGCGTGTATAATTTCAAGGGAATGAGTTGAAAAATATACTGCTACATGGTACCTTTGAGAAATTCCTTTCATAAAGTCTACAAGACGCTTGATAGCAGAAGGATGTAAAGCTAATTCTATTTCATCGATTAATATGAGATTCAGAGGGATATTATTATTAGTACGCACAAGTAGATTGTTAAGTAAATGGAGTAAGTTAATAAGTAAAAATTCTCCTGTGCTAAGGTCAAAGTGACTCAGCAGTTGATTGTTACGTTCTAGAAAATATGGAACACCAAAATAATGGTATCGCCGAGCTGCCTTGTTACGATCTAGACGATATAAAGTATCATAATAATACTTGTCATTATGAAGAATTGCTCCAAGAGTTTCTTTTACAAAATTATCTGCCGGTGATAATAAGTTTCTATCCACATTTTGTAATCGTTTATATGCTTTATAGGAAGACGCATTGGAAAAGCGAGTTCCCTTGGTAATACTTCCTTCTTGAAATCCACGTAGCTTTAATACTTTTTCTGATGTACAATACCAGTCACCTGATGGATCGGGTTTCCACATTTCTGTTTGTTCATTGACAGAAAATGATATAAATGAGTCTGTACTATAATCAAAGGATTTTAAAAGGGAGAAATTGATGTTTTCAGTCAGTCTAGGGGAAATAGCGGTTAATACAGTGCTTTTCCCAATACCATTAACTCCGGTTATGGCATATACGTCGGGAGTAAGTGGCATATCTATTTTGAGAGAGGTTATGCCCTTTATTTTGTTGATTTCTACTCGTAGTACATCATTATTCATAATGTTTCCTCCAAATTGTAATTATTTGTGCATTTTTATCGTTACTATTTTGAACTTAAACCAATCTCGTCCAAAGCCTCATCATGTGCCTTCTGTATCTTCAAATTCAAATCAAAAGGTTCCGACTCCGGATAAATATCCATCCACAGATTAAAAGCCGCCTCAGCTTTTAACAATGCCTCTCCACGCTTCTTCACATCTTTAATATAGTTGCATTTTTCCACTTCTTTCATATATTCCTCATACCGGTCACACCATGAGCGCATTAATGAAAGAGTACCAAAGCTGACAGCAACCATATCATTACCGTCTTGATCTTGATATTCAAACAAGTGTCCGTCATACTGTCGGAACACTTGGAAAAGTCTGTGCATGGCTTTGATGCCATCAAAGTCAGAGTTGGTTAATACCTCCACATTGACAGCCAAAGCTTTTGCAATAGTTTCAAGGGATTTTGGCTTAGGGTTACGTCTGCCGCTTTCGTATGCACGAATATATGCTTCACTTGCGCCAACCAATTCTCCGAGTTGCTTTTGAGTTAAGTTTCTTTCCTGCCTGATTCTTCGTATATTTTCTCCCACAGTCATAACGACCTCCTGCAAAGTAGCTTCCAAAATTAGAATAGTATAAATATAGCATACCACATAAAAAGGAAAAAATAAAGAAAAAGATATTGACACGAAACAAATGTTGCGGTAGTATATACATACAACATAACAGAAACAAATGTTACGTTACAGAAACAAATATAAGAAAGAGAGGAAAAGACATGAACGAAAAACTTTATTACAATGCCGCAGACATTGCGGCGATGCTCGGCATCAGTATGGGGAAGTCCTACAAGATTTTAAGGGAAATGAACAGCGAATTATCTTCTAAAGGCTTTCTCACAAT
>CAJUCC010000065.1 GCA_910585205.1 uncultured Lachnospiraceae bacterium | reverse complement strand
ATCGCCGAAAAAGTCTTCCAGTCCCTGAATATCGGTTAAGAGCACATACTCGTCATCCGTATCGCCCGTCACCAGACCGCACGAAATGCCTGCCACCATTTTCTTAACCGGCACACCCGCCGCCATCAGCGACATGCAGGATGCACAGGTGGACGCCATCGATGTGGAACCGTTCGACTCGAATGTCTCCGACACGGAACGGATCGCATACGGAAATTCCTCCGTCGAAGGCAGTACCGGGAGCAGCGCCCGCTCTGCCAGTGCGCCGTGGCCGATCTCCCGGCGTCCCGGTCCTCTGGAGGGTTTTGTCTCACCCACCGAATAGGACGGGAAATTATAGTGATGCATGTAACGTTTGCTGACTTCATTTTCATCCAGTCCGTCCAGCTTTTGTACCTCCGACAAAGGCGCCAGTGTCGTCACATTGCAGATCTGTGTCTGTCCTCTTGTAAACATGGCCGAACCGTGAACCCGGGGAATGGTGTCCACCTCTGCCGCCAGCGGGCGAATCTGTGTCATCTCGCGGCCGTCGGGACGTCTGCCGTCCTGCAGGATCATCTTGCGGACTGTCTTTTTCTCATACTGATAAATTGCCCCATCGAGAACGGCAAGCCACTCTTCGTTCTCTGCAAATGCCTCTTCGAGGCGTTCTGTGATCTTTCTGATATTTTCTTCCCGCACCTGCTTTTCGTCGGTAAACACCGCCGTCTCCATCTCCTGCGGGGGAACGATTTCTTTGATTTTGGCAAACATTTCTTCCGGAATAGCGCAGCTTGTATAATCGTGCTTCGGTCTGCCCACCTCGGAGACAATCTGATTGATAAAAGCGATAATCTCCTGATTGATCGCATGCGCCTTATAGATGGCTTCCAGCATAACGGCCTCGGGAACCTCGTTGGCGCCAGCCTCAATCATAATAACCTTTTCCGCCGTGGACGCCACGGTCAATTTCAGATCGCCGACCTTCCACTGCTCCTGCGACGGATTGATAACAAATTCCCGGTCAATCAGTCCCACCTGCGTCATGGCACAGGGGCCTGCGAACGGAATATCGGAAATACATGTGGCAATCGAAGCGCCGAGCATAGCCACCAGCTCAGGGCGGCACTGCGGATCGACACTCATGACCATATTGTTCAGTGTCACGTCGTTTCTGTAATCTTTCGGGAACAAAGGACGCATCGGCCTGTCAATCACACGGCTTGTCAGAACCGCATTTTCGGAAGCCTTCCCCTCCCGCTTATTAAAGCCGCCGGGAATTTTTCCCACGGCATACAGTTTTTCTTCAAATTCCACACTCAGCGGAAAGAAATCAATTCCCTCTCTCGGTTTCTCGGACGCCGTGGCCGTACTGAGCACAGTCGTCTCCCCATACTGCATGAAAGCACAGCCGTTCGCCTGCTTTCCCACTTTGCCGATCTCCACCCGCAATGTCCGTCCGGCAAGTTCCATCGTGTAAGTCTTGTACATATTTTTCTCCTTTTCATTACTGCGTTCCGCGCAGCGCCGGGAATCTCCGGCGCACAGAACATTGTCAGAATATCTGCACCAGACAGAAGATGCCGAAACTACTGAGCTGTATATATGCCTGCCCGCTGCGGTCCGGTCCGGCCGGACTGCGTCTCATATCTCCACCTCAGTGGTCTCGGAAGCGTTCTTCTGCCCTGTCTGCCGCCATGCGGCCAATCATTTTTGTCACACAGGAAATTCCGTAGAATTTCCGATGTAACAAAAGGCGGATGAAAATTCAATCCGCCTGTTGAGCCATTATTTTCTGAGGCCGAGTCTTTCAATCAGAGCACGGTATCTCATAATATCTTTTTTCTTTAAATAAGCAAGCAGCCCGCGCCGCTGACCAACCATCATCAGAAGACCTCTTCTGGAATGATGATCTTTGTCATTTGCTTTCAGATGCTCTGTCAATTCCTCAATCCTTGCTGTCAGTACTGCAATCTGCACTTCCGGCGAACCGGTATCGCCCTCGCTCCTTGCATACTCTTTAATAATCGCTGTTTTCTTTTCCTTAGAAATCACTTCTGTTTTCCTCCTGTTTTCATACGCCTGCTGCCAAGAATGGGTCGGAAACTCCCGATTCCGAGCAACGGTAAATTTCATACCCAGATAGTTTATCACAATATTTTTTTTGTGTAAAGTACAAATTTTAGCAAATAGGTAATGTTTTCGGGAATCCGGGCATGTGTCTCGTTTGCCATGCCGGACTACGGGCATAAGCGGTTCTAAGCGGTTTGTCTGTCAGTTATGACAATCGTGCAACCGGCCTCTATGCGCCATCCGGGCGCAGGTCGGCCTTTTCCGTGCATCCTTGCACGGAAATTGCAGGGAACCGACAAACCGCCAAGAACCGCTAACGCTCTCCGTAGGCACGGCAAACGAGACACATGCCCGGATTCCCGAAGCGTTACGGTATGAAAATTTTTTATCGAAAGCATATAGCGGGACAGAATATGGCAAAGTCCGCAATACGGACATATTCCGACGGGGACGGATACGCGTGGCTTTGTGCCTTCGGAGGGTATTAGCGGTTCTTACAGATGCGTCGCAGCCTGCAATTCCCGGACAGGGATGTCCGGGAAAGGCCGACCTGCGCCCGGATGGCGCATAAAGGCCGGTTGCACGCCCGTCGGTATCTGTTGCCGCAGCCGTTAGAACCGCTTATGCCCGCAGTCTGGCGCAAAGCCGCGCGTATCCGTCCTCGCCGGAAAACAATACCGCAATCCTGACTTTTCCCATCCCTTCCGGCGTCGCATTACACCTTTCTCTATGGCAATACCCGCTTCACAGCCGCCGGCGTACGATAGGTCGCATTGGAAATACGGATTCCCGTTTTGGGACTGCTGGCGTGCACCACCTGTCCGTCTCCGATATACAGGGCCACATGGTTGATCGTACCGCCTTTGGCATAGAAAATCAGATCGCCCGGTTTCGCGTCCGCCAGAGAAATCTTCGTTCCCACGCCTACCTGCTGTCTGGACGATCTGGGCAGCGATACGCCGAAGTGCTTGAACACACTCTGCACGAAACCGGAACAGTCCGCACCCTTTGTCAGACTTGTACCGCCCCAGACATAGGGATTGCCGACAAACTGTTTCGCATACTGGCACAGGTCAATCCGCGTATTGGAAATCCCGTTTCCGTATAACAGCTCTTTCATGGTGACAGCCGTTTCCAGTTCTTCCTCCACAACGCAGTAATCCGTGGACACATAGGCTTCTTCATCGTCAAGCATAATCTTTGCCCATCCGTCGCTCTGCTGCTCCACAACTTCCAGCCGTTCGTCCTGCGCTACAAGTGTGATAACCGGGCAGTCGGTGTTTGGCTGTTCCCGCACCTTTAACGTCTGCGTATTGACTTTTGCCACGACATAGACGACCTCCTGCGCCTTTTTCCGGGCCTCCTCGCCGGTCAACAGATAGTCCGTATGTACATACCCTTCCACCTTGCCCGACTTCACATGCGCCCAGTCTCCTTCCACGGAAAGGATTTCACAGGCGGCATTCTTTGTCATTTTACCGACCAGTTCCCCGTCTTCTCCAGCCTTGTCCCGTACATTCAGATGGTTATCCACCTGTGCCATGCCCAGATTGGTATATCCCCAGAGATTGTCCACACTGTTGGCTTCCTTCTGCGCCTCTGCGGTTTCCAGTATTTCCGCATCCACTGCCTCATCGATAATATTCTGTGCCTCCTGCAGCGCCTCCTCCGCTTCCTTTCTCCTCTCTTCCACGGCCGCCACGGCCTTCTCCGCCTTCCCGGGATCGATCTGTCCGTAATCCACCCCCGCCGCAATGCGGTCAAAACCGGCCGTCGCCCTGATAATGTCACCGGTGGATGCCGCCGTTATCTTTATATTGGATGCCGACAAAATCACCGCTGTAAGCAGCACCATTCTTCCTGTCGTCTTTTTTCCCATATGATCTCCATCTTTCTTCTTAAATTTGTTACAAATTTATTACGTCTGTTACAAATTGTAACAAATACAAGAAAGCCTGTCAATCAATGAGAGATATTTCCACAAAACAGACACATATACGCATAACCGCAAACTTCCCCCGGACCGTGCAAGGCAGAAACGAAAAGTTCTCCCCTGCTATCCTTTCGGCCGGGGTATCTCCGCTGCCCTGTCGTCACATGCCCATTCCGGCGCATCAAAACAATTCCCGCCGGCCCATGGGCTGCCAATATCGCACCGGCCGTGATGATGCACACGGGAAACGGTGCCGTCTTCGGCCGTCTCCGATACAAGCAGTTTCAGCCGGCTCTCTCCGCTTTCCGCAAAACCGTCCAGAATCGCCAGCAGCCTCTCGATGTCCCTGTCCGTCTCCTGTGCCATACCGCACCTCCCTCTTCCGGTCACATACAGCCAATGCAGTGCGCCGCCGCTCACAACAGCTCTTCGTCTCTTTCCAGAAATGCCCACTGAACGCCGTATCGGTCAATAAAATGAAAAAAACGCTTCCCGCTGATTCGGTCCGCCGCCTCCTGCTTACGGTCAAAATTCCCTTCCGTCTTCCAGTCAAAACAGATCAGATCAGCCGGACGCGTCGTGTCAATCCGGCTGACCCGGTAATCTCTTGTCGGATCTGCCATCATAATATCCGGCTGCTGCCGGATATACGCAAAAGCTTCTTCAATATTTTCCACTTCCAGCGCCGCATACCGGATGCCGCTCATATCGTTGGGTCTGAAAAATACCGGTGTCTTTCTCCCTTCCGGATAATGAAAACGCATCAGCACAATCACAAGCGGCGCCCCCGGCAAATCCATCACGCCCACGGAAACCTCGCTCTCCGCCGCCTGCTCTGCAAATCCCATACCTCTGAAAAAGCCTTCATTTCTCCAATGGGACAGATGTTCCCGCGCCGCGGCGCCCAGTATCCGTTCATAATATGCGAACGCCTCGCTCACATCATCCACGGGAATACAGATATGTGAAAAACCGGTAATCGAAGCTTTTCTCATATCAGCTCCGTCCATGTTTCACCCCCCCCTTGCCATCACATCCAATATAAAATATCCTCCCTGTGTAAAGCAGATCAGCTCACCGCCAAGCCGCTCCGCCGCATCAACCATCGTCTGCATGCCAAAGCCATGCTCCGGTCCGGTTTTATCCGTGACCGGAATCGTCCCTTTCCCGACATGCAGATCCTCCCGGCAACGGTTTTTTATGCGGATAATCAGCCAGTCGCCGCGTGAGCGCATCTGTATCTGTGCCTCCGCCGGAAGCTGCACCTCCTTCAGACGGCACGAGGCATCATATGCGTTTTCCAGTCCGTTTGAAAGAATCTGACTCAATTCCATAAAGGGAAGCCCTTCCTCATTGATCTGAATATCCAGATGAAAGGGAATTTTCCATTCATCAAATTTCATCACATAATGGCTGAACACCGAGTTGAGATAGGGATTGCCGCAGTAAACCTGGCGGGATTTGTCCTGTCCCGCAATCAGCTTTTGCAGATAATTCTGCGCCTCCTCCGTCTTCTACGTAAACAACAGCCCCGAAAGCGTCACGATATGCGCCCGCATATCATGCTGCAGCCTGCGGATAAACTGCTGATTTTCAATCTGTGCCTCCAACTGCTGCTGACGTTCCACAAGCAGCCGGTCCTCCTGCTTTTTCCGGTACAGCAAAAGCTGCCGGTACAGAGCGGAAAAGATCGTGGCATATGTCATCGGCATCAGCACAAGCAGATAGGCGCCCATGTCGTGCGGACGGCTCGTGATAATCGAAGGGAAGTTGGACATTGCAATCAGCAGCGCATAATAGAGCGCGGCCATGGCTGCAAAAATATTCCATCCTTTCTCCACCGAGTCCTGCAGTTCGATATAGGGATTGCGTATTCTCCGGTAAGCATACCATTCAACAAGCGGGAACAATATCAGCCTGCCAATAAACATCAGAATACACCGGCCGCCCCCTGCGTAATAGTCCAACAGGTTGGTGACAATGATAATCCAGTAGGCCACCGTATCCGCCACACAAAACGTAAATAAAAACCGCCCTTTGCGGTCTTTGGACATCAGATAATAAAACACTAGGCTGGGAATCGTGCAGGTCAGATAAAACAGCTTTCCCATCCGTTCCGCACCCAACAGGTACAGCCCCGCAACATTCGCCAACCCGACCGGCGTCATGCAGAGAACGGTCAGCAAGATTGTTGTTTTCCGGGAAAAACGGGAACGATACAGAAGCATAAAAAGAATCAGAATATGAAAAAGGCACCAGAGTATGGAAACTTCCCGCAAAAATGCTGTCTGCATCAATCCATCTCCTCAAACAAGATCTCCCGGTACCGCTTTTTGACTTCTGCGGCATACCTTCTGGATATGGGGATATGATACCCGGCAAGCGTCATGTCGTTCCCGTCCAGATTGTCAACATAATACATATTAACCAGATAACTCTGGTGACACCGGCAGAAAGTATCGCCCGCGACCCGCTCGGCAATCTCGTCCAGTCTGCCCGTACAGGACTGAATATAACCGTCCCGGCAGTAAATGGACAGCGTATGCGCCCCGCTGCTCACAAACAGAATCCTGTTATAGGGAATGGCCCCCAACTGCCCCCGCCAGCGGAAATGCAGAGAAAGCTCTTTATTTTTTGCAACATGGCGGGCCACCCGTTCCAGAAGCTGACGAAGGGTTTCCGGTTCCACCGGCTTCAACAGATACTGAACGGCATACAGGTCATACGCCTCCCGGTAAAATGCATCGCTGGAAGATACAAAGCAAACCGCTCCGTACTCATCCACCAGCCGGATCTGTTTTGCCAGCCGGATACCGTCCATAGAATCCAGATAAATGTCCAACAGATACAAATCATATGATATTCTGCCATCCCGTACATCTGCCAAAAGTTCCCGTGCGGTCCCATATAAAACGGTCATATGTATCCCGCCAAGCAAAGACTGCAGATACAAGGCATCTTCACGGCAATCGTCACATATGGCAATTCTCATAACAACCACCTTTCATCCATTAAGTCAAAAGTACCATCCATGTCAATACTACTTATTATAATGGAGTTTTCAGCAGGGTTCAATGTCAAATTTGATCTGAAAAGTGTTGATTCTGTCAGAAAAAGGGGCTGCAGGCCCCTTCTCGTTACACCGCCTTTTTTTCCTCCGCATCATCATTTTCACTGCGCAAAATGGCAAAGGCAATATTGGTCGCATGATCCGACACGCGTTCCAGCCCCGATATAATATCCGAAAAGAGCATCCCCGCCTCCGGCGTGCACTCGTTTCTGGTCAGACGTTCCACATGGAGCTGCTGCAGCTCACGTTCCTTTGTGTCGATGGCGTCCTCCAGTCCTATAATGTCCTCCATATGCTCCTCGTTGCTGCGGGCAAACATATCCACGGAATAGCGCATGATCTTATTGACCATTTCCATCATATCATTCAACTCTCTCTGCGCGATTTTGCTGAATCCGGTTCCTTTTTCCTTTCGCTGACGCGCGGAATCCGCCACATTTTCCGCATGGTCGCCGATTCGTTCAATATCATTTACCACATGGAACAGCGCGCCGATGCTTTTCAGGTCTTCGATCGGCAGCGTTGTTTGATTGATTTTCACCAGATAATTGGTTATGGCGTGATTCAGGAAATTGATATTTTTTTCGACCGCATAGACCTCTTCTATGTCTTCCTCATCCAGAGTAATCAGCGCGTTCATGGCGCGGTTCAGGTTCTCGGATGCGAGCTCTGCCATCCGTTCGATCTCCTTGATTACCTCCACAACCGCCGTCGCCGGATTAAACACAACTTTGTCGCCGATGTATTTTAACTGGAAGCTGTCGCGGTATCCCACTTTCTGGTCATCGCCGGGTACCAGAATATAGGTCAGTTTCACGATCATACCCGCAAACGGGAACAGAAGAATCACCTGCAGAATCTTGATAATCGTATGGGCATTTGCCACACATCTGCCCGGATTACCGCCCGAGATCCGCATAAAGAGCGAAACGGCAGGATCCATGGCAAAGAGGAAAATAACGTAAAATATAATCGTACCGAATATATTGAAAAGCAGATGAATCATAGCCGCCCGTCTGGCGTCCTTTTTTCCGGCTAGACTGGCCAGTGTCGCCGAGGCACAGGCGCCGATATTACAGCCGAGCATAATATAGATGCAGATCGGCATTTCCAGCAGCCCCTGATTGGCCATCAGCAAAACGATACTGACCGTCACAGAGGAACTCTGAATCACCGTCGTCACAACCGTCCCCAGAAGCACCGCCAAAACAGGACTTGTCAAAGAAGCAAAAAGGTTTACAAGTGCCGGGTCTTCCTTCAGGCCCGCCATGGCGCCTGACATCCCCGAAAGTCCCATAAAAAGCACACCGAATCCCAGAACGATCTCCCCGATCTTCTTTACCATATTATTTTTTACGAACATGACAGCCAGTACGCCGCCAAGCAAAAATACGGGAGCAATTTCAGATAAGTTAAAAGAAACCAGCTGAGACGTTACCGTCGTACCGATATTGGCGCCGAATATGACGCCCGCCGCCTGATACAGATTCATCAGACCGGAGTTCACAAAACTGACAACCATAACCGTACAGGCGCTTGATGACTGGATAATCGCCGTAAAGACAACGCCGACAATCATACCTGTAAAACGATTCGTCGTGAAAAATTCAAGAATACCGCGCAGTTTGGCGCCGGCGGCCTTTTCAATTCCCTCACTCATCAGTTTCATACCGAACAGAAACAGGCCGAGTCCGCCTGCCATTGACAATAATACCGAAGCATTCATCCTGTGTGCCCTCTCATCTTTTATCCTTTGAAAATTCCACAATCTTATTGTAAGTGATACCGTCCAAAACTACAAGTACCAATTTACCGTTTCCCCTCTGCAATGTCTCTCTGCATCTGGGCCATAAGCTGTTGTACGGAATCAAATTTCATTTCCGGACGTTTGAATTTCAGCAGATTCACCGTGATTTCCATGCCGTAAATATCTTCATCGAAATCATACAGATAGGTTTCCACCCCCATTACCCGCCGGTCGCTGACCGTCGGTTTGTACCCCACATTGCTGATGCTCTTATAATGTCTTCCCCGCCAGGATACATACGAAAAATAAACGCCGCAGGGCGGCAGCAGTTTATCCGCCGGCGGCAGCAGATTGACCGTAGGCATGCCGAGCGTTCTGCCAAGCTGCCTGCCTTGCACCACGGTTCCCGTGACACTGTACGGATACCCGATCAGCGCATGCACCGCTTCCATCTGCCCCGCCTGCAGCGCCTCCCGGATCCGGCTGGAACTGATCTCCCGGCCGTCCGCACAAACCTTGTCGATAATCTCCACCCGATAGCCGAGTTTTTCCCCGTACCGTGCCAGCAGCGCGCTGTCGCCGCGGCCGCCCGCGCCGAACGTCACATCCGTTCCCGCCACCACCAGTGCCGTTTTCATCCGCTTTACGAGAATCTCCCGCACAAAATCCGCCGGCGGCGTGGCTGCCGTCCCGTTGTTCAGCGGAAATTCAATCAGAATATCCACACCGATCTTTTCAAATATCCGGCGCTTTTCCGCTCTCGTTGTCAGCTCCCGTCCGCCCGTCCCACTCCCGAAAAATACTGCCGGCGGCGGATCAAACGTAAAGACGGCGGCCGGATACTGCTTTTCCTTCAGAATGCGCGCCAGCAATTCCTGGTGGCCTCTATGTATGCCGTCAAACTTTCCGATGGCGGCAGCACATGCCTGATCCAGCATAAAGTCCGCCGTTCCCTGTATCAAACGCATGGTCTCTCCCTCATACTCTTCTCCGTTTACCGGCTCAGAAACATTTTTTCGGGCCGGAAATTTCCTTTCATAACCTGAAAGGCATAAATGCCATAAAAAGTCCCGCCGCCGTCATATACCCGGGCCAGTTCGCCCTCGGTCCAACCGGACTTTCCCGTAATCTGGCGCAGGAAAAGCGGATTGCCGTTTTGCACGCTCCCCTCACAGCCGTCCTTCACCGTTATGGCCGACAAATGAGAAAACATGGCATCCACCGGTAATACCAGCGCATCGCCCGCGCCTGCCCTTACCGCTTCTTCAACCTGCGCAAGCGTTTTTGCACCGCCCAGCGTAAACCGTTCCACCCGGGTGCGCAGCAGGCTTTTCATGGCGCCGCCACAGCCCAGCTTTTTCCCGATGTCATGGCAGAGCGTGCGGATATAGGTCCCCTTGGAGCACAAAACCCGCAGTCTGACAAGCGGCAGTTCCATCGAGACAATATCCAGTTCATAAATCGTGACCGGCCTCGTCTGCCGCTCCACTTCCTTTCCTTCCCGCGCCAGCTCATAAAGCCGCCTGCCGTTTACTTTACAGGCCGAAAACATGGGCGGAAGCTGCCCGTATGTGCCGAGAAACGACATAACTGTCGCTTTTATTTCCTCCGGAGAAGCCGTAACCGGCCGCTCCGAGAGCACCGCACCGGTCATATCCTGTGTGTCCGTTGTCACACCGAGCAAAAGTTCGGCCACATACTCTTTTCTCTTATCGGTCAGCATGCCGCACAGTTTCGTGGCATTCCCCAGACATACCGGGAGGACACCTTCCGCCTCCGGATCCAGTGTCCCCGTATGCCCGATCTTTTTCTGCCCGAAAATGCCCCGGAGCCGGGCCACCACATCATGAGAAGTATAGCCCTTCTCCTTGTATACATTCACCACTCCGTTTATCACTGTTCCTCCTGAAGCTGCTTTTCGATATGTAAGGACAGATTGTTCACCACATCGTGGAATGTCCCCGACATGGTACAGCCCGCCGCTTTCTTATGGCCGCCGCCGCCAAAATAGGAAGCGATCTCCGCCACATTCACCCTGTCTGTGGAACGCATGCTGACCTTATACTGCATAATGTCCGTCTCATACATAAAGATCGCACAGTCCACGCCCCGGGTATCTCGCAGTTGACTGACAATTCCGTCCAGATCCTGCGGCGCGGCATTGTAAAATTCCATCAGTTTCCGGTCCACGACGCTGACAATGCATCTGCCGTGCAAAAACAGGAAACTCTCCAGCAGCGCCCGGCCCATAATCTGATGCTGCACATACGTTTTCTCATAAAATGTACGGGCAATCAGGCCGGAAAAGTCAAAACCATATTCCATCAGATCCGCCGCAATCCGCATCGTCTCCGGAGAGGTATTGGAGTACTGGAACACTCCCGTATCATGGATCATGCCGATATAGAGCGCCTTCGCGATCTCCGCATCCATCCGCTCCTTCTCCAGCAGCCTGTAGATCATCTCGCTTGTGGAACTCGCCTGTGCATCGATGTAATTGACCGTGCCGCAGCCCATATTGCTGATATGATGGTCAATGTTTATCTTCTTGCCCGCCTGTTCAAACAACGGCTTCGCCGCGCCAAGACGGCTGCTCTCGCAGTCCAGGGCAAAGAACACATCCGGCGCCTGCGCGTCGGCCTGTGTCCGAATCTCCTCCGTCCCCGCAATCGTGTCAAAAATATCGGCCGGCCGTTCCAGATATACACGCACATCCGCTTCCGGCATGCACTTTTTCAGATACAGATACAGCGCCATGCAGGCGCCCACACAGTCGCCGTCCGGCCTGATATGGCCGCCGATGCCGATTGTCGCCGCTCCTTTTATTTCATTCAACAACTGAATCATGTTTCGGTTCCGTCTCTTTCTTTTAAGTCTTTATTTACTTCGTCTATCTTCTTTGACATAGACACGCCATAGGCGATGGACTGATCCATAATAAAGCGGATGTCCGGCGTATTGCGCAGATTGACTTCTCTGGCAAGTTTTGTCCTGATAAAGCCCTCTGCGCTCCGCAGGCCCGCCAGCGTATTCTCCGCGGCTTCCGCGTCGCCGAGCACGCTGATCCATGCCTTACAGGTTTTCAGATCCGGCGCGACTTCCACCGATACGACGGAAGTCAGCGGCGCGATACGGGGATCTTTGATCTCACTGCGGATAATCTCCGCCAGCACTCTCTGTATCTCCCCGTTGATCCTTGTGTTTTTGATACTGTTTTTTCTCATTTTCCCTTACTTCCTATCTGGGCACTTCCACCATAATATAGGCCTCTGCAATATCCAGCTCCTGCATCTGGTCAAAGCCCTCAAACACCAGACCACACTCGAATCCGGCCTTCACTTCTTTTACGTCGTCTTTAAACCGCTTCAGGGACGCCAGAGCGCCTTCGTAAATCTGTTCGTCTCCTCTGCGGATTCTGATCTTGCATCCTCTCTGGAATATACCGTCCAGCACATAGGAACCCGCGATATTTCCGACTGCGGAGGCTTTGAAAATCTGACGCACCTCGGCATGGCCGATCACCTTTTCCTCGAAAACGGGATCCAGCATACCCTTCATTGCCGCTTCCACATCTTCGATCGCCTGATAGATTACCTTATACAGCCGGATGTCCACGCCTTCCCGCTCTGCAATCGCCTTGGCCGTCGCATCCGGGCGGATATTAAACCCGATGATAATCGCATTGGAAGCGGACGCCAGCGTGACGTCGGATTCGTTGATGGCACCCACGCCGCCGTGAATGCATTTTACGACCACCTCTTCGTTCGACAGCTTCAGAAGGCTCTGCTTTACGGCCTCCACGCTGCCCTGTACATCGGCTTTGACAATCAGGTTCAGCTCTTTCAGATTGCCGGCCTGAATCTGCGTAAACAGATCGTCGAGAGACATTTTGCTCCGTGTCTCTTCCAGTTTCTTTTCTTTATTCTGGGCCAGATACGTATCCGCATACGATTTGGCCGTCTTGTCGTTCTCATGGGCGATAAAGATCTCGCCGGCTCCCGGCACGTCGGAAAGCCCCAGTATCTCAACCGGTGTGGAAGGCCCTGCTTCCTTCACTCTGCGCCCCTTGTCATCGATCATCGCCCTGACCTTGCCGTGGCTGGCCCCTGCGGAAATAAAGTCACCCACATGCAGCATACCCTTCTGTACGAGTACCGTGGCCACCGGCCCGCGTCCCCTGTCCAGTTCCGCCTCGATCACAAGCCCTCTCGCCTGGCGTTTCGGATTGGCCTTCAGCTCCAGAATTTCCGCCGTCAGCAGAATCGTCTCCAGCAGTGCATCGATTCCCTCTCCCGTTTTCGCCGATACGGGAACGAACTCCGTGCTTCCGCCCCAGTCCACCGGGATCAGCTCATACTCGGTCAGCTCCTGCTTCACGCGGTCGATATTGGCGCCCGGCTTATCGATCTTATTTACCGCTACGATAATCTCCGTACCGGCAGCCTTGGCATGATTGATCGCCTCCACGGTCTGCGGCATAACACCGTCGTCCGCCGCCACGACCAGAATGGCAATATCCGTCGCGTTCGCGCCCCGCATCCGCATCGCGGTAAACGCCTCATGCCCCGGCGTATCCAGGAACGTAATCTTTTCGTCCTCGATCCGCACCGTATAAGCCCCGATATGCTGCGTAATACCGCCCGCCTCTCTGTCGGTGACATGCGTCTTGCGGATAACGTCCAGAAGCGATGTTTTCCCGTGGTCTACATGCCCCATAACACAAATTACCGGCGGCCGTTTTACCATGTTTTCTTCGTTTTCCTCATCCTCCCGCAGCAGTTCTTCGATCACATCGACTTTGACTTCTTTCTCGCAGATAATTTCGTATTCGATCGCGATCTCTTCCGCGGTTTCAAAGCTGATCTCCTGATTAACCGTTACGATCTGTCCCTGCAGGAACAGCTTTTTCACGATAACGGACGGCTGTATTTTCATCTTATCCGCAAGTTCTTTTACCGTAAGCGTTTCCGGCAGTGTGATCGTTTTGATCTTTTCTTCCTGCTTTTCCTCCGTCTTTTTCTCCGGTTTGATAAATCTGCCCGGTTTGTTCTTATTCTTACCGTTGCCGTCTTCGTAGATCGCATCTTTCTTGGAACGTTTGTCACGTTCCTGATTCATACGGCGTTTTTCATCGTCACGATGCTTTTCGCCGTCTTTTACCGATGTTTCCGGAGCAAACGGTTTAGCGCCTGCCGGCTTTCTGAATTTATTGTCCTCCCGGCCAGTTCCCTTTTCAGTGCGGCCGCTATCGTTATAATTCCTGCCACGATTTCCGCCGCCCTGATAACCCTGCGCATCCTTATAAAAGCGCTGATTGCCGGAGTGGTTATCCGTCTGACGGCCTCTGTTACCATTATTACCACCTGTTCTCTCCTGTGTTCTCTCCTGCGGCCTTCTTTCATTTCCCTGCGGTCTTACGGCCGCTGTATTTTTCTGCAGTTCGTTCTCCCGCTGCGGTCTGGTTCCTTCCTTCGCCCTTGCCTGCCCCGGTCTGGACTGGCTCTGTTTCTGCGGATTGGACGGTTTGATCTGTCCCACGGAAGGCGTGGGCGACGGCGGTGTCAGCGGCCGGATCAGCGGCCTTTTGATGCTGTTGTTGCTGCTGCTGACATTGCGCCCGCCGCGGTTGTTATTTCTTTTCTCGCCGCCCTGCATTGCGGGACGCTGTCCGCCCGACATCTTACTGTTATGCGGATTGCTGACAAAAATAATATTTTTCTTTTTCTTAACCGGCTCCTGTGCCGGCCGGGAACCTTCCGGCCTTCCCTGCCCGTCTTTGGCTGCGGTCTTTGCCGGTTCCGTTCCCTTTTCCGGCTTCGGAGCTTGTGCACCCTTCTCCGGCCGCGGCATTTCCGGCTTCGGCGCTTCCGCGGCTTTCCCCGCCTTTGGCGCCTCTGCGCTCCGGTCTGCTTTCTCCGCACCGGCAGCCGGAGAAACCGCCTTCTGTCTCATTTCCCGGCGCACCATATCGGCTGTTTCCTCCTCCATGGAGCTCTGCGCCGCTTTTACCTCGATCCCTTTATTCTGTAAAAAAGCAATAATTTCTTTGCTTTGCTTATCCAGCTCTTTTGCAAGTTCATGTACCTTTATTTTCGCCATACTCACTACCTCCGTATTCGTTACTTTTCGCATTCCAGCTTTTCCCTGATACCCTTTGCAAACCCTTCGTCCGTCACGGCAACCGATGCCCGGAAGGCTTTGCCCATACAGTGTCCCAACTCTTCCATCGCTCCGTAAAAATACAGGGGTACTTTATAAAAGCTGCACATATTGGTAAACTTCTTTTTTGTATTTTCCGATGCTTCGCTGCTTACGATAACAAGAAACGCCCGGCCGCCTTTCACAGCCTTTTCCGTCATATATTCCCCGCTGACCAGATTGCCGGATCTGGTCGCCAGTCCCAGAAGGGATAATATTTTATTGTTCATCTCGGTTTCGATATGCCTCCTCCAGACTTTCGTAAATCTGTTCCGGTATGCGCACCCGCAGGGAACGCTCCAGCCCCCTGTTCTTTTTCGCTTTCAACAGACAGTCTTCGGATATACAAAGATATGCGCCTCTGCCATTTTTCCTTCCTGTCATATCCAGCGATATATTTCCCTCTGCATCCTTCAGCACACGCATCATTTCTTTTTTATGTTTCATCTCCCCACAGCCAATGCATTGTCTTACGGGAACTTTTTTATTCTTCATATGGCTCTTCCGACTCGTACGCTCCTTCCCCTTCGGATTCATATGGTTCTTCCGATTCATATGCCTGCCCGGACTCATCATATGGTTCTTCGGATTCGTATGCGCCGTCGGATTCATACACCCCGCCGGATTCATACGCCCCGTCCGGCTCATAATCCGTCATATCGTCGTCCTCATACTCATCCATGTAATCTTCATAGCGGAAGCCCGGCGTATCTTTCGCCTGCGTCTCACTCTTTATATCGATCTTATATCCGGTCAGTCTGGCCGCCAGCCGTGCATTCTGGCCTTCCTTGCCGATGGCAAGCGACAGCTGGTAGTCCGGTACGACAACCTTTGCCGTCTTTTCATCCGGGTCGGCAAATACCGCCACGATCTTCGCCGGAGAAAGCGCGTTCTGGATCAGATTGCCGGGGTTCTCATCCCAGTTGATAATATCAATTTTCTCTCCGCGGAGTTCCTCTACGATAGCGTTTACACGCGCACCGTTCATACCGACGCACGCACCCACCGCATCGACATTGGGATTACACGACCATACCGCAATCTTTGTTCTGCTGCCCGCCTCTCTGGCGATGCTGCGAATCTCCACCGTTCCGTCCTTGATCTCTGTCACCTCGGCCTCAAACAGCCGCTTTACCAGCTCCGGATGTGTTCTGCTGACCAAAATCCGGGGGCCCTTGGGCGTATTGCGCACCTCGAGAATATAGACCTTGATTCGCTCCGTCGGCCGGAACACCTCTCCCCGAATCTGCTCTCCCTCGCTGAGTATGGCATCCGCCTTGCCCAGATTGATGCTGATATTCCGTCCCAGATACCGCTGCACAACCCCGGTCACAACATCTTTTTCTTTCTCGTAGTACTGATTAAAGATCACGCTTCGTTCTTCTTCCCGAATCTTCTGCAAAATCACATTTTTTGCATTCTGGGTCGCAATGCGCCCAAACTCTTTGGACTTGATCTCAATATGGATCACATCGCCGAGCTGCGCATTGTGTGAAACCTCCCGCGCATCTTCCAGCGAAATCTGCAGGCAGTCGTCCTCTGCTTCCTCCACGACTTCCTTTTCCGCATAACAGAGAAAATCGCATGTATCCCGGTCAATTTCCACTTTGATATTGTCCGATTTGCCGAAATGGTTTTTGCATGCCGTAATCAGGGAATTCTCAATCGCCTCAAACAGTGTGTCTTTGCTGATCTCTTTTTCCCTCTCCAGAATATCAAGCGCTTCCATTAACTCTTTGTTCATTTTTTCTGATTCCTCCTAATCCAATCCTAAAAATCAAGTGCCAGCCGGATAACCGCGACTTCGTTTCTCGCAAACACCCTTGCCGCGCCATCTGCCTCTATCGTAACACTGTCTCTGTCAAACGCTGTCAAAACCCCCGCGAACTCCTTCTGCCCTTCCACCGGTTGATACGTTTTCAGTTCCACTTCCTCTCCGATGCTCATCTGCAGATGCTTATCCTTTTTCAGCGTCCTGCCAAGTCCCGGACTGCTGACCTCCAGAATATACGCCTCCTGAATAAAATCCGCCTCGTCCAGCCTGTCGGAAAGCGCACGGCTTACCGCCTCACAGTCATTGATATTGACGCCTTCCGGCTTGTCAATATAAGCGCGCAGATACCATTCCCTGCCCTCTTTTACATATTCCACATCATAGACAGAAACCCCTGCCGCTGCTGCGATCGGTTCCAGCAGCCGCTCCGTCTGCTGCTCATAACTCTTTTTTGACATGTGTGCCCCCTTTTTATTCCAACAAGAAAGAGTGGAACGCGTTCCACTCTTTCCAACATAAACCATTTGATTCTTGTTTATTTTAGCACCGACCGTGCGGAATTGCAAGGGGTTTCCGCCAGAATATATAAAATACAGCGCTTTCTACTCCTGCTCCAGTATTTCCGTAATCCGTTCAATCATTTCTTCCTCTTTCAGGCGGAACTTGATCTCCACCCGGCGGGACGACGCCATATCGACTTCCTGTGTCCCTTCCTGGTAGATGGGAACGCTGTAGGAACGTCCGTTGACAGTCAGCATATTCTGGAGCTGATCCACCTGTTCCTGCGACAGTCCGTTTTCCGGATCCAGGCAGAACTCCGCCACCGAATTGGCACGGTTGGCGGACAGCACCATATTACTCTGATAGCCGCCGTCCGTGTCCGTATGGCCTTCAATAATAATTTCCGAAATATACGGGCGGAAGCTCTCCTGCAGCAGCACACCGAGATACATGGGGATAATCTCCTGCAGCGTTTCCTTGCTCTCCGTTGTCAGCAGCGCGCTGTTATAGCGAAACAGCACGTCCGAGGAGAAGGTAATCGTCCCCGTCTGCGCGTCCACTTTCATGGAAGAATTGTCGAATCGTTTCTGCAATTCACCGATAATATCGGTCCGTATCCCCACAATATCCTGCAGCTCACTTCTGGTCGAATCCAGTTCCGCCTGCGCCTCGTCAATCTTCTGGTATGCCGTGGCCAGCTCGTCTTCCGTCATAGTCGCTTTGGCATACGCGTCTTCCAGCTCCCGCATAGAGTTTTTCAGTTCCACTTCGGAAGCTTCCAGCTCCTGTCGGGTCTCATTGAGCTGAAGCTGCGCCTGCTCCAGATCGGTGCGTTTCTGCCGATATACGAACAGCGTAATCGCAATCAGCAGGATAAAAATCAAAAGCAGCGCCGCCATCATATCCGAGTAAGACTGCCAGTAACCCGGTTCTTCAAATATGTCTCGTCTTCTATTCTTCATACATATCCCTCGTCTGATACAACGCATACAGCTCGTTCCCGATCTGCTCACACGTATCGGAAAGTCTCTCCTCAAGCTTCTTTTGTTTCTCCATCGACGCTTCCAGAGAATCCCGGAAAACATTGCATGATTCCAGCATCTTCTGCATGCTTCCGGTCATTTGCAGGAAGTTCTCCGCGCAGGCGCTTTGTGTTTCGCCGGAGCGTTCCAGCGCCCTGCCCAGTTTTCCGAAATCCGTTTCCATTGTCTCTGACATCTGTGTCATAAACTGGCGGACAATTTTATCCACGCCCTCGATCTGCGTCTTTGCGTTGCCCTGCAAAAGCTCCTGTATCTTACGCAGGGAATTTGCCATGTTCGACTGGTAAAGCAGCATACTCGCCAACCGTTCCTCACCCGTAGCCGCCCGCGGCTGCACATATTCGTGAAAGGCATACTGAAATGCCGCCAGCTTGTCATACGCATCCGCCATCGTACTTTTATAGACAAAAGAAAAGATCAAAGAAAAGAAAATACCGTAAACCGATGTGTGGAAAGCCACCTTCATACCGTCGAGAAGCGGCGCTACATTTTCGGATATGGTAAAAATATCATTGCCCGAAAAAGAGCTCAGTCCCAGAGACAATCCCAGAAAAGTGCCCAGAATGCCAAGTCCTGTCATAGCGCCGGAGATATTGGAATTAAACCAGGTCATGCCCGTCTGATGCAGCATCTCTTCGTTTATATAGTCTTCCACCGGACATTCTCTTGCGGGGTTTCCCTTTTTGTCCGCATGGATCGCAACATGCTTCTGGTACCGGGCAAAGCTGCCGTTCAATCTGGCATTTCCGAACGGCTCCTGCTTTTTGCGATAGTCCGGCCAGAGGTTTTTCCGGTCCGGCTCAAACTGCCGCTCGATCTCTTTTGCCGCCTTTATCAGCGCCGCACCGAGCAGATTCAGTCGGATAAAACTGAAAATCGATATGATAAACAAAATACCGATAATGCCGAGAAATGTCACATTGATAATCAGATTTGTATTGACCGCCGCATCGCCGGAAAATACACCGTTTATATCCAGAATCAATCCGAACGTCAGGATATAAACCAAAAGCAGTAAGATAAATCCTTTGTTTCTCATAACAACCTCCTCCTTAGGAAAATCTTAAGATTTGCTCGTGATGCAAGAAAGAGTGGAATAATATCCACTCTTTCGCTTCACACTTTGATCTTTCATTTTGTCATGTTCGCTGAACTCTGTCAGAATTATACCACAATTCGACCGGAAAACGCAAGGTTTTCCAAAAAGCCCCTTAATTCAGGAATCGCTGCAGCACACGCATGCATTCCTCGATGTCCAACGGTTTGGGAATGTGCGCATTCATACCGCATTCCAGACAGTGCTGCGCATCGTCGGAGAAGGCATCCGCCGTCATGGCGATGATCGGCAGGCCATTGTCAGCGCGTCCGAGTGAGCGGATAGCTTTTGTCGCATCATAACCGTCCATAATCGGCATACGAATGTCCATCAGAACCGCATCGTAATAGCCCACTTCGGATTTTTCAAACATTTCCACACAGATTCTGCCGTTTTCTGCGCGCTCCAGCTCCATGCCGGTAATGGACAGGATCTCACTTGCAACTTCCCAGTTGATGTCCATATCCTCGGCCAGAAGAATCCGCTTTCCGGTAAAATCAACCTCATCGCTGCTTTCCTCTTCCTCGGGATTGTATCCTTCCACATACTGTTTCAACCGCTCATACAGACGCGATTTAAACAGCGGCTTGGCGATAAAGCCTTCAATCTCGGACGCTACCTCTTCTCCCAGTTCATTCCAGTCATACGCAGAAATCAGGAAGATCGGCACGCTGTTGCCGACGGACTTGCGGATCTCCCGTATCGTCTCAATGCCGTCCATCTGCGGCATTCTCCAGTCTACCAGTACAAAGCGGTAATCATCGCCCTTTTCATGCCGCTCCGTAATCATTTTGACCGCGTCCCAGCCATCCAGGGTCCATTCCGCATGCGCCCCCAGTTCCTCCAAATTGGAAACGGCACTGAGACAGAGCCACTCGTTGTCATCCACAACCAGAATATTCCATTCCGGCAGCTTCATCTGCATATCCGCCGCCTCCGCTTTGCGCAAATCCAGTATGACATGAAAACAGCTTCCTTCACCCAGTGCACTTGTCAGCCCGATCGTTCCGCCCATCAGCTCAACAATCCGCTTGGTAATGGATGTTCCCAGTCCGGCGCCTACAATATGCCGAACCTGATCGGTCTCTTCCCGGGAAAAAGTATCCCATATTTTTTTCTGAAACTCTTCCGACATGCCGATTCCGTTATCTTCCACCTTAAAATGGGTACGGATATATTCGTCCCCCTTCGGAGAAGCTTCCTGATATACATGCACATCGACCCGCCCACCCTCAGGCGTAAATTTAACCGCATTGGTCAACAAATTTATCAAAACCTGATTCAGTCGCACCGTATCGCAGTATACATTTTCCAAGAGAATTTTCTGGATATAAATATCAAAAAGCTGCTTTCTCGCCTTGAGCTGCGGCTGCATGATATTGACAATATCATCCATCACGTCTTTCAGAGACATCGGCACTTCGTTCAACGTCATCTTACCGCTCTCGATCTTTGACATATCCAGTACGTCATTAATCAGTCCCAAAAGATGCTTACTCGACAGGCTGACCTTTTTCAGACAGTCTGACACCCTGTCCTTATCGTCGATATTTCTCTGAGCAATCTCTGTCATGCCGATAATCGCATTCATAGGAGAACGAATGTCATGACTCATGCTGGAAAGGAACTCACTCTTTGCCTTATTGGCATACTGCGCCTCTTTCGTTGCTTTGTTCAGATCAATAATCTGCTGCCTGGACATACGGTAATAGACAAAAAATATCCCGCCCAGCACAAGCAGAATAAGCGACACGGAACCCATCATAACCACATTCCGCAGTCTGTCCAGCCGCGAAATCGCGCCTTCCATGTAATCGTTTGGCATGGCCGATACCAGATACCAGGACGTATTGTCCGCAAGCGGCATACAATAGATTCGCTGTTTCTTTCCTTCAATCGAAACAATGTCAGAATACACACTGTTGGTATTGATCGCTTCCTGCAGTTCCTGCACATATTCTTCCGGCGTCTTGCCATCCAATGTCTCATAATGCTCCCGAACCCGGCTGAAATAGTTCTCCCGGAAAGCGCCTTCACTCCGCACGACAAAACTTCCGTCATCATCAATAATATGAGAATATGCCGCCGAGTCTTTCTCATTCAAAAACAGCACGTCTTTCAGATAATTCATGGGAAGTCCCACGATCAGAATGCTGCTTGTCTTTCCGCCTTTCATGGGATATGCCGCCGCTTTTCCCATAACGAGCACTCTCTGGCCGTTTTCCATCCTTCCCTGACAGATCAGATCACCTGCTTTGTTATAGAGATCTATGGCTGCCTCCTGATCGACGATCTCCATATCTTCCCCGTAAATTTTCTCAATCTCCCCATCCGCGGAATACAGCCCCAGATAAGAGAAATTTCGGATCTCGGCACTCGTCTGCAATTCCAACAACATTTCCGTGCCGTACATCACCGAACCCGGTTCCGTCCGTGTGATAATGCCTTCCACCTGTTGCAAACGCAGCCCGATGATCGCCTCAAACTTCTGCCGGATCTGCCGGCTCATCTCAGACATATATGTATCGCTGATCTCCCGGACAGTACGTTCTGTCTGGTGGGTCATAAAAATGGACAGAAAAAGAAAAACAAGCACACAGGCAGTCACTGCAATCGACGCACTAATCCTGAAAAAATTCATTGTCTTTTTGTTCATTTTTTTCACTCCAAAGTTGCAAACGCAGTATTATGTCCTATTCCATGTGTCCCTTGATACAGTCTACAATCGCCGCCTGCACCGGCTGTATCTCCTGCAAAATCGGACGTGCATCATCAATCTGACCTGCCCGCAGCAGATCGACCACCTTTGTATACGCTTCATAGACCGGCGTAATCGAAAGATTTCCGGCCGTTCCCTTGATAGCATGTGCCTTTTCCACCGCTTCCGCCACCTGCGCTTCGTCAAAATCAGGCGCAACGCTCTGCCCTTCAATCGATTTTACGAACGTGCCGAGCAGTCTCGTATAAAGTTTTGCATTGTTATTGATCCGCCTCAGGCCTCCGTCCACATCCACGCCCAAAGTTTTCAATTCTTCAAATAATTCCATGTAATCTTCTCCTTCTTTTACACCGGTTTTTTAATAAAAACGGAAAGGCACAGGAGCGTTTGTCCCTGTGCCATGATCTGTCCGTGTTAATATTTTCCGAAATCATCTCCCAGAGATATAACCTGTTCATTTGCACTTGATGAGGATGTGTAAGAATAAGAGCTATCCTGGTAGGAAGAGGACATTGACATACTGCTGCCCGATCCCAGACGATAAATGGAAAGCATCTCGCGCATTCTGGATGCCTGATTGGACAGTTCCTCGCTGGCTGCCGCACACTGCTGGCTCGTAGCCGAGTTGGTCTGCACAACCTGTGACACTTGTGTGATTGCCTGCTCGATCTGTGCTACCGCTGTCGCCTGATAATTGGAGGATTCTGCGATGCCGTTGATAATCATTTCGCTGTCCTGTACCCGCTTGGTAATCGCTTCCATTGATTTTGCCGTTTCATCCGCGATTTTTGTTCCCGCATTTACTTTGTCAATCGAATCTTCGATCAGTTCTGCCGTCTCTGCCGCCGCAGAAGCACTCTTGGCTGCCAGACTTCTGACTTCCTCCGCCACGACTGCGAAACCTTTTCCGGCCTCCCCTGCTCTTGCCGCCTCAACCGCTGCATTCAGTGCGAGAATGTTTGTCTGGAACGCAATATCGTCAATTACTTTGATAATCTTGGAAATGCTTTCGGATGCCTTATTAATCCCCTGCATAGCAACCATCATGCTCTGCATCTGGTCATTCCCCTGCTGCACGTCGGTAATAACATGCGCCACAAGGCTTGCCGCCTGATTGGCCTCTTCCGCATTCTGTTTTGTCTTATCGGCAATCTCATCAATTGAAGCCGTAATCTCCTCAATAGCGCTTGCCTGCTCTGTGGAACCCTGTGCCAGCGCCTGGCTTGCGCTTGCAACCTGGGAAGAACTTACCGTTACCTGGGAACCCGCATCACTGATATTGGACAGTGCATTCAGATTATCTTCCACTAGTTTTTTCAGGGAGTTGCCAAGTACATCATCCGGAGATTTGGGTACAACCGAAACCGTCAGGTTTCCGTTCGACACCTCTTCCGCAATGCTGGCCTGATACTTGATATTTTCGATTACTTTATTGTACTCGTCTACCAGTTCACCAAACTCGTCATTGTTATACTTCTCCAGATCAATATTGACATGGCCGACCGCAATTTCTTTTGCGGCGTCGGAAAGCTGCGCCACCGACTTCTCGATCGTTTTAATCAGCGCCAGTGCAATAAATACCGTAATAATAATGGATACAACACAAAATCCGATCGTCACAAAGCTGGCAAGGTGCGTATAAATTTCCTGTTCCTTCGGATCCTCCAGCACAATCGCATAGGCTGTCGTCACCTCGCTGATAACGGCGTTCAAAATGGTAATGACAATGGGAAATACAAACCCCAAAATCAGCTTTGTTTTCATTTTCAAGTTTTTCATTTGACTCTCCCTCTCAATCTTCATCCAAGACTAAATCGTTTGCCTGTTCCATCACCGTCAAGTCATCGTCATTCAGCAGTTTATCCGGATCCAGCAGCAATTTTACGGAATTTCCTACTTTGCCAATCCCATACACATATTTGTGATGCGATTTATCGGCCCTGCCGATGCTCGGAGGCGGCAGAATATTTTCTTCTTTGATCTCCACAACTTCTGCAATTTTCTCCACGATCAACCCTACCATCATGGATTTTACATTGATAACAATAATACAGGTCCTGTCATTGTATTCAAACGGCTCCTGCTTAAAACGCAGCCGGACATCAACCACAGGAATTACCTTACCCCGCAGATTAATCAGCCCCTTGATATAATCTTCTGTTTCGGGAATCGCCGTAATGGTCTGGAACTGAATAATTTCATTCACATACTGAATTTCCAGTCCGAAATACTCATTACCGGATTTAAAGGTCATATATTTGCCCTTTTGTGTATCATGCTCATTTGAAGCGGCTCTTTCTTCTTCCTGTCTCTTCAATTCGCTTAATTCATTCATATGATCCCGTTCCTTTCTCTCTCACTATTCTACCAGTCCGCCGGCATCCAGTATCAAAGCAATGCTGCCGTCACCAAGCTGTGTACAGCCGGAAATCCCCTTCACCTTCTTGATATAGGAAGGAATCGGCTTTACAACAATCTCCTGTTCACCGATCAGTTTGTCAACCAGAAGACAGATTTTCTTATCTTCCACTTCCAGAATCAGCATAACGCCGTCCTCCACAGACTCCTGATATTCCGTCAGGCCATACCATTTCCCCAGACGAAGCACCGGATAACATTCGCCGCGGATCATAATATATTCCTCACCGTTGGGTTCATGAATCATCATATCTTCCTTGACGCGGATAAATTCCTTAATCACACCGGTTTCCATAACAAAGGAAGACGTCCCGGTTTCCATAACAATACCGTCGATAATCGCCAGTGTCAGCGGAATCTTCAGGCTCATAATGCTGCCGAATCCCGGCGAGCTCTCAATATCCAGCGTACCGCCGATCGCCTGAATATTCTGAACAACGACGTCCATTCCCACGCCGCGGCCCGAATACTCCGTAACCTCTTCGTTGGTGGAAAAACCCGGCAGGGTAATAAACTGATACACTTCCTTATCCGTATAAGCGCTGTCAGGCTTGCCGTCATCAAGCAGTCCCTGTTTTCTCGCTTTTTCCAGTATTTTGTTGCGGTCAAGTCCCTTGCCGTTATCCTCTACACTGATCCATACCTTGCCGGCTTCGGTTCTTGCCGACAAAATGACCTTGCCCTTATCCGGCTTCCCGCTTTCCGCACGTTCCTCGTTTGTTTCAATCCCGTGGTCAACCGCATTCCGCACCAGATGCATCAGCGGGTCGGAAATATGTTCGATAATATTCTTATCCACTTCCGTCTGTTCACCGACCATGAAAAACTCGATATCCTTGCCCAGTTTTCTGGAGACATCGAATACGATACGGTTCATCTTCTGGAAGGTATTGGTCAGCGGCACCATCCGCATCGACATAATAACATTCTGCAGATCCGTCGAGATCTTGGCAAGCTGCGCAGCCGCTTTGTTAAAGTTATCAAGATTCAGCCCCGGCACTTTGAGATCAGAACTCTGCAGCACAACCGATTCCGAAATAACCAGCTCGCCGATCAGTTCCATCAGCTGATCCATCTTGCTCACATTGACGCCGATAAAGGACGCTTTTTCCGTCTTCGGTTTGTCTTTTGCCAGTTTCTTCTGTTTTCCGGGCTCTCTGGATTTGATAACAAAGTCGCCCGGCGCAATCGCCGGTTTCACAGGTTTCGCCGGTTTTTCTTCCTCTGCTTTGCCCTTTTCGGCATTTTCCGCCCGGGCCTCGATCGCCTCCACACTGGATTCCAGATCGATATGCAGCATATCGTCATCGTCGCCAAAATCAAATCCCTGCAGGAATTCTTCCGCTTTGCACTCGTAAATATCCACCTTTTCAATGTCGTATCCGACGCCGATGATTTTGCGGATCTCCTCTTCCGTGCTCTGTGCCTGCAGCAGAATGCGGAATCCCTCTTTTGCGATCACCTCGGCCGATTCCGAATCCGAGATAATGTCTTCCGGTGAGTACAACAGATCTTCGGCCACTTCTTTCAGCGCATAGACAGCCTTATAGGCATGCACATTCGCCATTTCCGTCTCCGGAAAGAAATGGATATAAATTTTATAAAAACGGCTGGCACTCGTTGCAACCGGCGCAATATAAAACTGCTTCGGTTCCACATGAACATTTTCCGGAGGCGCCTCTTTTCCCTCCTGTGTCCCACCGTTTTTAATCATCTCCAGAAACCCGTCAAGATCCGCTATAATCCCTGCGGAATCTCCGTCAGGCGTCCCGCCATTGCGGATCTTCTCCATTTCACTGGAAATGAAATCCTCCACTCGTAATACATGCTCTACCAGATCGACATGGGGTACATTTTCCGGATGCGATTCCCGCAAATAATAAAACACATCCTCCAGCTTATGTGATACAGCCGTTATATTGTCAAACATCATGATACCGGATGAGCCTTTAATGGTATGCATGGTTCTAAATATCTCGTTTATGCTGTCTTCATCAAAGCAATCTGCATCCTTCTGTTCCAGAACCATCTCCTGAAGCTGTTCCAGAAGCTGTTCATTTTCAAACAGATACATGTCAAGCATGCCGTCCATACTAAATTCCTCAGCCATACATTCTCCTTTCCCGCATATTTTCAATATACTCTTTTGTCTATACCAGATTCAGTTTTTTGAGCGCCTGCTCAAACCGATCCTGGTCGATAGGCTTACCGGAATATATGGTACAACCTAACTCAAATGCCATTTTGACATTTCTTTCTTCATTCAACGCGGTTGTCATAATGACCTTTACCGCCTGATCCTCCGGAATATTTCTTTCTTTTTCCAGATTACGGATTCCAACAAGAGCCTGATACCCGTCCATAACCGGCATCATAATATCAAGACACACCAGATCGTACGGCTCGTCGTCCTCCAAAGCCATCATAAATGCGTCCACCGCTTCCATACCGTCCACGGTTGCGTCACACTCACCGTACTTTGACAGGAAATTCACCATAAACTTCCTTGTCGCAAAATCATCTTCCGCTAATAAAATCTTCATGTCCTCTCTCCTTTTACATTTTATTTAACAATGCATATGTTCTGCTCGCAATCTGGTTCAGCTTTTCCTGATGTTCCACAGCGCCCAGATCATAAGCTACTTTTGGCATCCCATAAACAACACATGTTGATTCATCCTGTCCGATCGTTCTGGCGCCGGCCTTGCGCATAGCCAACAGTCCTTTTGCGCCGTCCCCGCCCATGCCGGTGAGAATAATGCCCACCGCATCGGGTCCCGCCGTCTTTGCCACGGATTCAAACAGGACATCCACTGACGGACAGTGTCCGTTTACCCGGGGGCCTTTCTTGCACTCAACCTGATAGCCGCCGTTTACCTTGACCAGACGCATGTGCTGATCTCCACCCGGTGCGATCAGCATATGTCCGGGCTGTACCCGGTCTCCTGTCTGTGCCTCCTTAACCCGTATCCGGCACTGATCGTTCAGACGTTTCGCATACATGGCCGTAAATCCGGGCGGCATATGCTGCACTACCACAATGCCGGGAATATCGGTTCCGTACTCTTTGACAACAGCAAATATCGCTTCCGTCCCGCCTGTGGACGCGCCAATCGCCACGATCAGATTATTCCGTTTCGTGGAGAGACTTTGCTGCTGCACCTCCTGTGCCAGGACTTTCTTTTTGATATTACTAATCTTGGCCGTAGAAGCTATTTTAATCTTAACGAGAAGCTCGTTTCTGATAAACTCTTCCAACTGCACCCTGCTGGATACCGCCGGCTTTGCTACAAAATCCACGGCGCCTGCGTTCAGGGCATCAAACACCTTGTCACTCAGAGAACTGATTACGACTACCGGAAGCGGATACTGCGGCATCAGCTTACGCAAAAACTCAATACCGCTCATTCTTGGCAGTTCCACATCCAGTGTCATAACATCCGGTTTCTTCTCCAGAATAGCATCTCTGGCCTCAAAAGGATCTCTGGCTGTCCCCACAACCTGTATCGCCGGATCCTTACTCAGATTCTGTACAAGCAACTCCCGGAACACAATCGAATCTTCTACTATCAACACTTTGATTGGACGCATATTGTAACCCTATCCTTCCCTTTTTCTGAATATCGACGGCTGGATAATCTGAAACGGTGTACTGTTCCGATCCAGCGTTTCTGTCGTCCCGATAAAGAAATAACCGCCGGGTTCCAGTATATCATAAACTTTCTGTACCAGCTCCCGTTTTGTCTTCTCATCAAAATATATCATAACATTGCGCAAAAATACAGTATGCATTTTCTTTTTAAACGGAAACGGATCCATCAAATTAAACTGCCGGAAGATCACTTCGTTTTTCAGTTCCGCCGTCACCTGATACTGTCCCGCGCCCACAGACTTGAAAAAATGGCGCTTCCACTGATCCGGCAGATTTTTCAACTGATCTTCGTTGTAGGTACCGTTCATCGCCTTTTGCAGTACATTGGTCGACAAATCCGTCGCCAGCAGCTTTTTATCCCACTGACTCCTCTCCAATCCGAAAAAGTCTGCCATGACCATGGCGATCATATACGGTTCTTCCCCGGAAGAAGCCGCGCCGCACCAGATGCGCAAATCCTTTCTCGCCCCTTCTTTTACTTTCAGCCACGGCAGTACGACCTTCTTGAAATATTCGAAGTGCTCGAACTCCCGCATAAAATAGGTATGATTTGTTGTCAAGAGATTTACCAGCATCTTTTCCAGACGCCCGGACTTATCCCGTTCCACCGCATCCATAAAATCCTGAAAACTCTGAAAGCCTTCCGTTTTGATGCGGTTTTCCAGACGCCCGTTGATAATAACCTTTTTCTGATGCAGGTCGATTCCGTAACGCTGTTTCATGTACGTGGCGATCCGGTGAAACTCTTCATCCGTGATTAACATGTTATTCCTCCCCTCAAAGGTATTCCCAAATTAATATATCGGAATCAGCAGAGCTGACGCAATATCTTACTGCATATTTTATAAATATCCGGATTGAATTTTCTGCCTGCCTCCGCGCCGATCGCCTTCAGCGCCTCCTCCCGGCTCATATTCTGTTTGCCGGTCAGACTGCAGTACGCCTCCGCAATGGCCACAATCTGTGCTGCCAGAGGAATTTCCGCTCCCGACAGCCCATCCGGATACCCGCTGCCGTCATAATTCTCATGATGATAACGGGCAATATCAATAGAAGTACTGATAAAATCATTATAATCATTGCTCACATGCAAATCGCTTAACAGTTTCGCCCCTATGGCCGCATGATTTCTGACTGTCGAAGCCTCCTCCTGCGTCAGCTCCGTCGTCTTGCGGAAAATTTCCGTGGGAATGCCGATGTTACCTATATCGCACAGCGGCGCCGCCAACTCAATCGTATCAATATAGGTATCGGATATTTTATCTTCAAACAACGGCGAAAGCTGCATTCCCTGTGCCAGGATTCTGCAGTTTTTTCCCAGCCGCTCCATATGCTCTTTTTCAAAAGCCGCATTCTGCGCCGCAATATTGGCCAGCGCATAGAGAATATTTTTTTTCTCGGTTTCCATCTGCTGCAGCTGTTCGCTGACCGAGACCTGCAGACGTCTGTTAATCTCCAGCAGTTCCCGCTTCGCCACGTGCAGATGCAGATGCACGCCGACCCGGGCCTGCACCACTTCCGGAATAAAGGGTTTTGTAATGTAATCTTCTCCGCCCAGAGAAAGCCCCTCCACAATATCCATCGGATCATCATATGCAGAAATAAAGATAACCGGAATATCCCTTGTCTCCGCTTTTTTCTTCAATGCCTTGCACAGGCCGTAGCCGTCCAACCCCGGCATGGAAATATCGGTCAGCACAAGCTGCGGCCGTGTCTGTGCGACGACTTCCAGCGCTTCTTCCCCGCTCTCCGCCAATATCGGGATACAGCCCATACCGTTTATAATTTCTTCCAGGACAAGCCTGTTCGTCTCCACATCATCCACAATCAGTATTTTTTCCTGACTCAGATTCTTATTTCTCTGAAACATAGCCACGCCTCCTCCCGGTCCTACTGCGTCAGACCGGCAATCAGATCATTCAGCTCCGCAAATTCTGCCGCCGTCTTCTCATAATTTTCTTTCTGGATTGCCATCTTCAACCGCAGTACCTTCCGGCTTATCTCTCTGGGCGCGCCCTCGGTCAACTGCCGGATCGTCTCCATAAACATCTCGGCTTTTTCCCAGTTATCCATTTCCACACAGAGAATCAGTTTTGACAGATTCCGCTGCAGTGTCTTTTTATTTTCCGCGGAACCGAATGTCCGCACATCATCTTCTCCGCCGTCGTCCATCGCCGACGGTGCCGAGACAAACAGCGACGGTTTCGCATCATCCGCCTGCTGCATGCCGCTCTCGTCTTCCGCGCTGACACCGACCCATATGGAGAAGGAAAATGTACTGCCGCGGTTTTTCTCACTCTCCACTTCAATCGTTCCGCCCATCAGCTCCACAAGCTGCTTGCAGATATTCAGGCCGAGCCCGGTACCGCCGTATTTGCGCGAAATCGAGGCATCCACCTGCGAAAAACTCTGAAACAGTTTATCTCTGTCCGCCTTATCGACACCGATGCCGGTATCTTTGACGATAAAAAACAATTCCGCCCTGTCGTTTACCCGGGCCGTACGGATGACTTCCACCGTAATCTTGCCGACAGCGGTAAATTTCAATGCATTGGAAAGAAGGTTATTGAGAATCTGCACAATGCGCAGTTCATCTCCGACAACATATTCCGGCACCTGCGGTGATACCGTCATAAAAAATCCCAGTCCCTTTTCCGTAATTTTATTCAGATGGTGAGATTTTACATAATCCAGCATATTCTTAAAATGAAACCGGCGCGGCTCCAGCACAAACTTTCCCGCTTCCAGCTTTGAAAAATCAAGAATATTATTGATGATTTTATTCATATCCCCACAGCAACGCTCAATCAGCCGCAACGCCTTTGCCGTCGGTTCGTCCGTTACGGTATCGCCCAGCTCCCTGACATTTCCCAGTATTCCGTTGACCGGTGTCCGCAGCTCATGGGTCACATTGGCCACAAATTCCGATTTGACTTTCATCGCCTGCTGTGCGTCCTGGCGCACGCGTTCCACTTCCCGGCTCAGAAATTCCTTTTCCAGAATATCATTTGCCATACATATGTACTGCTCTGCATCGGATTCGCGCTGTAAGATTCTTGCTTCTACGGGAAAACAGGTGAGATTTTTGCGATATGCAACCAGATTCTGCGGCTCGTTCCCGAACGGATACGCCGTTTCAAAACCGTTTTCCGACACCTGAAATGTATTCGGAAAAATATCGCAAATTGTTCTGCCGCACAAATCATCATATTCCAGCTTTTTTCTCGCCGCCGCATTCGCATAGGAGATTTTTCCGAAAGAATCAAATAACAGGATGATCTCCAGTGCATCTTCCATCGGAAAGACAAATTCTTTCCCGTGTTCCATTGATACTCCCTCCACATATGAAAAGAAAAAAGGGCAGTAAAAATATAATTACTTTTCACTGCCTGCTGTCCGTCTCTGTGATGTTACTTAAAATCAAACATCTTAATTACTTCCACAATGTTAAAGAAATCTTCCTTTGCAAGCCCAAAACATTCCAGTACATCCGGCGAAAACACACCGCATTCACCGCCCATAATCATATCATATGCAACATGATTGGCAAACGAACTCTTATATACCCGGGGACTTACCAGTGCGTCGTAGACATCCGCAATGGCAACAATCTGCGCGCTGATCGGAATCTGATCTCCTGCCAGATGATCCGGATAGCCGTTTCCGTCCCATCTCTCATGGTGATGACGACAAATCTCATAGCAGTAACGGTAAAACTCGCTCGACTGATTTTTGTAAGAGCGTTCCAGAATACTGCATCCGATTGTCGTATGTGTTTTTATTACTTCAAATTCTTCGTCCGTCAGTTTCCCCGGCTTTAACAAAATCGCATCCGGTATCCCGATCTTGCCAATATCATGTAAAGCCGAAGCCCTCGCAATCATATCGATTTTGGCATTGGTCAATCCGTATTTCGGGAAATATTTCATTAAATATTTCAGCATAATTCTCGTGAAATATTTGATCCGTCTCGTATGCTCTCCGGTTTCCGCACTTCTGAACTCCACAACCGAGCTGAGTGCATCGATCATGAATTCATTGCTTTCCCGAATCTCTTTTACCTGCGCCCGAATCTCTTCTTCCTGTTCGCGCAGGCGTCTTTCCATATTAAATCTGCTCTGATAAAGCTCGATAATATTTCTGCTTCTTCTTCTGACAATATGCGGGTAAAAAGGTTTATGTATGACATCGGCCACGCCGTATGCATATGCCTGGTCGTCGGTATCCAGCGCATCCTCGCTCGTAATCAGGATAACCGGTATCTTCTCCAGCAGATCATGCTCCTGCATATATTCCAGCACTTTAAAACCGTTCATAATCGGCATAACAACGTCCAGAAGAATCAGGATCAGGTTATGACTGTTTTCAATCTGAATAATCGCTTCCTGTCCGTTCGCCGCTTCCAGAAGTTCATACTCTTCGGTATTTCTGAACATCTCATGTAATATCGCTCTGTTTACTTCTTCGTCATCAACAATCAGTATCTGCTGCTTTTCCATCTCTTCTCCTGCGTTATTTCATACTTTTTTATTTTTTTTCACTATCAATAAGATACCACCACTTCTGCATTATTGTCAATAATACGGTGTAAATTCGTGGGGAAAAACTTGGCAGAATACAAGAGATTTTTGGGAAATGTAAGAATAAATACGTCCGTCCGGCGCGCCTGTACGGCGCTTCCGGGCAAAAGGCCGCTTATAAAAATTATCAGAAAAAAATGCAAAAAAATTTCCTATGGAATCAAAAATCCCGGACGCTGCAATTGAATCAGCCTGTCCGGGATTTCTTACCAGCGTGTAGGGGAATCGAACCCCTGATTCCGCCGTGAGAGGGCGGCGTCTTAACCTCTTGACCAACACGCCTTGGTTAATACTTGATTATTCTATTATACTTTTTCAGAAAATGCAAGAGGTTTTTTCATTTTTTTTGCAGAATCCGGCAAAAGGGGACACCGGATCCGAAAATGACGGCAGAAGAAGGCGCCGGCCGGTGTTCTCCGCTCCGGCCGGCTTTGGGCCGGCCTTTCATTCAAATTCAGTGTCCTTCTATATTATCCGCAAACGGAGCCGATGTGTTGATATAAATTGTATAATACCCGTCGTCCGTCTGATTCACATAACAACTCCATTCATCAAACGCGTAATATTTCGACAGACAATCCTCTATTTCAGCTTTCCGCATTTCCGTTGCAAATACGATGCGCGACAGGCACTCAACATGGTTTCCGGTCCCCGACGTGTTTCCGGTTTCCGAATAAACGCTTATAATCTCAATATCGGCAATCTCACTTTCCAAATTCCTCCGCAGGGTATCTGTCTGTTCCCCGGTCGTAATATGGTTGACGCACATGCCAAAGATTTCATATAGCATCCAGATCACAACGAGCGCAATCGGCAGGCATAAAATCGTAATCCCCAGTATTTTTAAGCGCTTCATATATTGTCCCTCACCCCACTCCCATCTGCAAATCAAACAGGCTGATCTGGTTCGACTCCGGCAGATTGCCGAGAAGATGCAGGCTGTCCATCAGATCGGTCACGGTCTTGGACACTTTCGTGCGGTCGCGGAAATCATCCTTGGACAAAAACGGTCCGGCTTTCGCCGCTTCCACAATGGCATCCGCCGCCCTGTCCCCCAGGCCGTCGATACTGCTCAGGGAGGGCATCAGACATTTGTCATCGACAATTCGGAAATTGCGGGAATCGGCCGTAAATATATCGATCGGCACAAACGTATACCCCCGCACATACATCTCCTGCACAACCTTCATATCTTTATAGGAATCCTGTTCCTTCTTACTCAAAGTGTCGCTCCGCTTCCGGTAATCGGCCATCACCTGTTCCAGATATGCCTGTCCCTGGCACATCAGTTCATAGGAAAATGCCGACGCACGGATGCTGAAATACGACGCATAATATGCCAGCGGATAATTGATTTTGCAATATGCAATCCGCCATGCCATCATAACATACGCCGCCGCATGTGCTTTGGGGAACATATACTTGATCTTTTTACACGACCAGATATACCAGTCGGGCACGCCCGCCTCCGTCATCGCCTGTTCCATTTCAGGCTGCAGTCCCTTCCCCTTGCGGACCGATTCCATAATTTTAAAGGACAGGCTGCTCTCCACGCCCATGCCGATCAGATAGACCATAATATCGTCACGGGTACAGATCGCCGTCGAAATCGTCGCCTTGCCTTCTTCGATCAATGTCTGGGCATTGCCAAGCCAGACATCCGTTCCGTGCGCCAGTCCCGCGATACGCACCAGATCGGAAAAGGAAGTCGGCTTGGTATCCAGAAGCATCTGTATCGCAAACTCCGTGCCGAACTCCGGTATCCCGAGGGAACCGAGCTTACAGCCCCCGATCTGTTCCGGCGTAATTCCCAGCGCCTCCGTGCTCTGAAACAGGCTCATAACCTGTCTGTCGTCCAGCGGAATGGCAACCGGATCAATGCCGGTCAGATCCTGCAGCATACGAATCATCGTCGGATCGTCGTGTCCCAGTATATCCAGCTTTAACAGGTTATGATCGATGGAATGATAGTCAAAATGCGTCGTCACAATATCGGTCGTCATATCATTGGCCGGATGCTGCACCGGTGTAAAGGAATTAATGTCTTCCCCGAGCGGCAGCACGATAATACCGCCCGGATGCTGCCCGGTACTGCGCCGGATACCCGTACACCCCATAACAATGCGGTTGATCTCACAATTTCGCTTTTTTGCTCCCTTTTCCTCATAATAGCGTTTTACATAGCCATAGGCAGTCTTATCCGCAAGCGTGCCGATCGTGCCCGCGCGGTATGTCTGTCCGGCGCCGAAAATGACCTCGGTATATTTATGCGCCTTACTCTGGTATTCCCCGGAAAAATTCAGGTCAATGTCCGGCTCCTTGTCTCCCTTGAACCCCAGAAATGTCTCGAACGGAATGTCAAACCCGTCTTTTTTCAGCGGCTTTCCGCACTGCGGGCAGATTTTATCCGGCATATCGCAGCCTGCCCGGCCCGCATATTTTTTTACGTCTTCCGATGTAAAATCATTGTAATAGCAGTTGGTACAATAATAATGCGGACTTAAGGGGTTCACTTCCGTGATTCCCGACATCGTTGCCACAAAGGAGGAACCCACGCTCCCCCGGGAGCCTACCAGATAGCCGTCCTCCACCGATTTCCACACCAGCTTCTGGGCAATGATATACATTACGGCAAAACCGTTGCTGATAATGGAATGCAGCTCTTTTTCCAGCCGCTCTTTTACGATCACCGGCAGCGGATCTCCGTACATCTCATGCGCTTTTTTATAACAGATGTCCGTCAGTGTCTTATCGCTGTCCGGTATCACGGGCGGGCATTTGTCCGGTCTGACCGGAGAAATCGTCTCTATCATATCCGCAATCCGGTTTGTATTGGTGACAACGACCTCCATCGCTTTGTCACTGCCGAGGTAAGAAAATTCTTCCAGCATTTCCTCCGTCGTCCGCAGATAAAGAGGCGCCTGATCGTCCGCACCGGCAAACCCTTTGCATGCCATAATAATGCGCCGGTAGACTTCGTCTCCCGGGTCCAGAAAATGCACATCGCAGGTGGCCGCCACCGGTTTTCCGAACTGCTCGCCCAGCTCCACAATCCTGCGGTTGATATTCCGAATGTCTTCCAGGGAATGGACGCTCTCGATTTTATCCGAGCGAATCATAAATTCATTGTTTCCGACCGGCTGAATCTCCAGATAATCGTAAAAATTTACAATGCGGGCAATCTCCGCATCGCCCTTACCGTCCAGCAGCGCCCGGTACAGTTCTCCCGCCTCACAGGCGCTTCCCAGTATAATGCCTTCCCGATGTCTGGCAAACAGGCTTTTGGGAATTCTGGGCCGTTTTCCGAAATAGGTCAAATGGGATTCGGACACCATCGTATACAGATTCACTCTGCCGACATCATTCTGTGCCAGCATAATCGCATGATACGACGGCATCCGTTTAATCGTCCCCGGGCTGCTGGCATTCATCCCGTTGATCTCCTCCAGGACTGTCACGCCTTCGTCACGCAGCATGGGAAGAAATCTGACAAAGATTTCCGCCGTGGCCGCCGCGTCATCGACCGCCCGGTGATGGTTTTCCAGTGAAACCCCCAGAGTCTTCGCCACCGCATCCAGCGTATGCTTTGCCTGCTGGGGCAGAAGCAGGCGGGAAATTCCCACCGTATCCACGCTTGTAAAGTCGCACGCAATTCCCTGGCGCTGCGCATTTTCCACAATAAAGCTCATATCAAAGCCCGCGTTATGGGCGACCAGCACACAGCCTTCGCAAAAATGCAGAAATTCCGGCAGCACGGTTTCAATCGGCGGCGCACCGATCACATCTTCATCGCGGATGCCCGTCAACTGTTCAATCCGAAAGGGAATCGGCACACCCGGATTGACAAATGTCGCATACCGCTCCGTAATCTCTCCGCCGGACACTTTCACGGCCCCGATCTCAATGATCCTGTTATTGACCGGCGAAAATCCGGTCGTCTCCAGATCAAAGACAACATAATCCCCTTCCAGCGGCTGCCCTTTGCCGTTTACGACGATCTCTTTCAAATCATCGACAAGATATGCCTCCATGCCATAGATTACCTTAAAGAAATCCTGCGGATCCGGATTTTCCTCTCCGGCCTCTTTCCGCCGGCCTTTCTCCTCTTTCCACAGCGCCTCCCATACATGATTGGCATCGGGAAACGCCTGCACCACACCGTGATCGGTGATGGCAATGGCCGGATGGCCCCACTGATATGCCCGCTTGATAATGTCCTTGGCTTCGGATACCCCGTCCATATCGCTCATCTTTGTATGGCAGTGCAGCTCAACCCGTTTCTTTCCGCTGTTGTCCATGCGGCTGACGGTAAAATCCGCCGTTTTTTTGATTCCCGAAATGGATCCGAGCGTCAGTTCGCTGTCAAACCGGTCAATGGTTGTGACCCCTTTGATTCTGACAAAAACGCCTGCCTTGATCTGTCCGCTGATTTCCTCTGTCTGATCGTTATGGATAAACAGCTTAATCGTAATGGTATCCGTATAATCCGTCACATCAAAAATAAAAATGGTGCGTCCGCTGCGCAGCTCCCGCTTATCCACGTTCAGAATTCTGCCGCGGATCACCACTTCCCCGATCTCGCCCACAATCTCCTCAATCGGAATCGCCTCTTCCCCGAAGTCTCTCCCGTATATCACATCGGGGTTGTCACTGCGCCGAAGCGGCCGCTTTCCATACTCTCCTTTTCCGCGAGCCCCCGTTTTCCGCCCGGTCTCCGTCTTCCCCGGCGCCGGAGGCGTTGTCTCACCGGGCGTCTTGTTCCCAGTCTTTTTCACAAACTCTTCCTTTGTGGTAGAGTTTTGCAGGACGCCGACCGGTTCCGCAGCGGCCCTGGCCGAAATCTCCGCCACCTGACCGGCAATCCGCAGGTCGGCATCCTCCGGTTCCTTTTCCGCCCGTTCCTCCGTATAGTGAAGCCGCACCGCGACGGAAAGTCCGAAACGCTCACCAAATATCTTTTCCAAAACGCGGACAAGCTCATCGCCCCGGTCACGCGCGGTAATGGTGTCCCGTAATTCCAGCAGCATATCACCCGTTTGAGGAAATGTGATCTGCGCCCCCCGGAACATAATATATTCCATATGGCTATAGGCTTTTAGCTCCAAAAGTATACTCTCATGGTAGACTTTTAGCAGTGTCTCCGGTGTATATTGCGCCGACAACAGATATTTTTCGTAGATTTTCACCGTCATTTCCATTCCCGGAAAAAGCTGTCTGCCAATCTCCCGTTCCAGCAGGAAAATCGTGTCTTTCATAATCAGGCGGTGGCTGAAAAGATAAATTCGCAGGAAATCTCTGCGCTTTGTCGTGGTAATCCGCTCCACCGTTGCCTGCTCCAGAAGGGCAGTTGTCTCCGCCTCCAGCCGCAACCCGGGGAACACCTCTGTAAACCGTTTTCCCATTCGTAATCCGCCCCCGTTATTCCTTCCAGTTTTCCAGTTCTTCCCGCAGTGTGTCCAAAAGCCTATCCTCCGGCACCTTCCGCACGATCTCTCCCTTTTTAATCAAAAGCCCTTCGCCGACACCACCGGCAATCCCGATGTCCGCCTCTCTGGCTTCCCCCGGTCCGTTGACGGCACAGCCCATCACGGCCACTTTCAGATCCAGCGGCATATCCTTTACCATCTCTTCCACCTGCGCGGCCAAACCGATCAGATCAATCCTTGTTCTGCCGCAGGTCGGGCAGGATACGACTTCGATGCCGCCCCGGCGCAGCCCCAGTGTCCGCAGAATCAGCTTTGCACTCCGGATCTCCTCCACCGGATCCCCCGTCAGAGAAACACGTACCGTATCGCCGATCCCCTGATACAAAATGATGCCAAGTCCGGCCGCGGATTTGATATTGCCCGCCGTCACGGTTCCCGCCTCCGTAATGCCGACATGCAGCGGATACCGGGTCTGCCGCGCCAGTATTTCATGCGCCTTCACGCACATCATCACTTCCGAAGACTTAATGCTGATGACCAGATTGTCGTATCCCATACCTTCGATCAGATGCACCTTGTCGAGCGCGCTCTCGACAAGTCCCTGCGCCGTTACGCCACCATATTTTTCCAGCAGCTCCTTTTCCAGCGAACCGCTGTTGACACCGACGCGAATGGGAATTTTCCGCTCCGCCGCCGCCTTTACTACAGCCTCCACCTTATCCCTGCCGCCGATATTGCCGGGATTGATCCGAATCTTATCCGCCCCGTTCTCTATAGCCGCCAGCGCCATCCGATAGTCGAAATGAATGTCTGCCACAAGCGGGATATGAATCTGTTTTTTGATTTCCCCGACAGCCCGTGCCGCTTCCATGGTGGGAACCGTGCAGCGGACAATCTCACATCCCACCGCCTCCAGCCTGTGAATCTGTGCCACAGTGGCCGCCACATCCTCCGTCCTCGTATTGGTCATAGACTGTATCAATACCGGGTTGCCTCCTCCGATAACCCGGTTTCCTATCGCAACTGCTCTCGTATGTTCCCGATGCATGATTATCCTCCTGAATCTCTCTGCCGCTTTTTATCTGTTCTTTTTCTTTTCCTCCTATCTTATCATTAATCGGGATAAAAAACAATTTATATACCGATCATTTCTGACCCTTTACCGCCTCCGCACATATGACAAATGTCCGCTCACGCACCGCCGGGCCGCCCCGTTCGCTCTGCCGGATCGTCACTTCGTATTCCCGGCCTTCCTGAAAATATTTCAGCGGCACTTCAAAAACCGGATCTTCGTCCGTATAATAGACGCTCTGAAAATCAATCAGCAGCTTATCGCCCGCGTCGGTGCGGATTGTAACCGGGAGAAGATCCGGTTTCCGTTCTGCCCGTACTGCCATTCCCGCCATTCCTGACAAAATGCCGGCTGCCAGAAGCAGGGCTGCTCTGCCGCTGCCTGTACCGCCTTCCGTCAAAAGCACATTGCGGACACACCGAAACAGTCTCCCGCCGTCCTTCTTTTGCTTTCTCCATATCCCGCTCCCGTCGAGGCTTTTTGGCATTGCCTGCAACTGCGCCGCAATCTCCTCCATACTTCCATACCGCTGCCGGGGATCTGCCGCCGTACATGTCAGAATCAGTCGTTCCGCCTCTCGGGAAATCTCAGGCCGCTGCTCCCGCACCGGATAGATTCCCCGGCATGCATCCGGCCTCTCTCCCGTCAAAAGGTAGAAAAAGACCGCGCCGAACGCATAGACATCGCTTCTCACCGACACGGCGCCGCCCGCCGTCAGCTCCGGCGCCCCGTAACCCGGTGTATAAAAGCTGCCCGCCTCCCCCTTTCCATTGCTCCGGTATAAAAAGTCCGCCCCTCCAAAATCGAGCAGCGAAAGCTTTCCGTTATGGCAGATCACATTCATCGGCTTCAGATCACCGTGCACCAGCCCGGCATGTCCATGCAAAAATCCCACCGTCTCCGCGAGCTGCAAAGCATATCCAACCGCCGCCGTTTCCTCCATCGCTCCCTCCCGCCGCACCTTTTCTTCCAGAGATTCCCCTTCCATATATTCCATAACCAGACAGACCGCATCCGTTTCATAGAAAACATCCGCAAGCATGGGAATCCCTTCCCGCCGGATTCCCTTCAGAACTTCGATCTCCCGTTCCGCCGCGATTCGTCCTTCCTCCGTTTCCAGTGCAATCCGTTTCATCCCCCAATATCGTGCAAGCCGCTTGTCCCATACAAGGCAGACCGCCCCGCTGCCTCCCTCTCCCAGTTTTCTGATTACCCGATACCTGCCTTCTTCCATAAAGAAATCCCTCCCTTTTTCCGTTTTATTACAGCGTATGTATCACGGATTGTCTGCGCGCTACGTTACCAGAATCCCTGCCGCCGCCATGTCATCCCTGCCGCCCGCCGCCTTCGCCTGCTCTCCCAATACTTCCAGACGCCTGTCAATCCCCCGGTCCCCGTCCGTATGTTTCTTTCCCCTTCCCTGCCGGCCGCCCACACCGCCCCGAAACCTGCCGCCGGAACCGATCAGCGGCCCCAGCGCCTGTCCGATCTTTTTTCGCAGTGTCTTTTCCTCCCCATAGCAAAACCCGTCCGTGCAGAGCAGCAGGCCGGTCCCTTTCGCCAGTCGCCCGGTTTCGATTACCGCCCGGTCGCCGCCGTCCATTCCAAGGCAGCGCAAAAGACGCCCCTGACTGTCTGTGTGGGCTTTTGTCATACTGCGTACATAATAAAATTGTGTTCCTATGGGAAATTTTGATTTCCGGATTCGGTAGATTCGGCTGTCGCCGATATGGATCAGATAATATCTTCTGTTGTGAAGCAGCACCGCGCTGCATGTGGTCCCTGTCTGTATACCCCGCATCCGCTGGAACCGTACGAGTTCTTCCTGCATGCGGCAGCATTGCTTTTGCAGAGCAAGTAAAATCAACTCTTTCGAACGGCCGCGGCAGATCAGTTCTTTTCCTTCATGATAAAACCAGTCGGTCATCCGGCGGACGGCATAACCACTCGCCTCCTCCGAATACGGAAGCGAGCCTATCCCGTCACAGACTATGGCAAACAGGCACTCTCCTGTCCGCAGCAGAACGTGCTGCAGGGAAAGAGAGTCCTGATTCTTCCCATGTCCCGCGCCCTTCGACCAGTATACACCGGATCGTATCCGCATAATATTCTCCTTTTGATCGCCTGTCAGTGAATCAGTTTCACAATATCATTGTACATAATCAGCACCATCAGGCCGCAGAGCACCGCAAATCCCGCCAGATGCACCATGCCTTCCTTCTCGGGCGGTATCGGCTTGCCGCGCACCACCTCCAGCAGCAGAAATACCAGCCTGCCGCCGTCCAGCGCCGGGAGCGGCAGAAGGTTCAGCACACCCAGATTCACCGAGAGCAGCATCGCCAGATTCATCAGATTGATAATCATCACTCCGATGCCGTACGGCCTTGTCTGTTCTGCCACGTCATCCACCAATACGGCAATGCCGATCGGACCGGAGACTTCATTTTTATCCGCTTTTCCCTGCACCAGCATCTGCAGACTCTTGACGGTGGCTTTCAGGCCGTAACGCACTTCATAATATCCGTAGCGGAATGTCTCCAGCGGTGAACAGCGGATATATTCCGTATATCCCTGCAGTCCCAACAGATAGCGTCCGCTTTCCGCATCCAGCTTCGGCGTCAGAACGGCCTCCCGCGTCTCGCCGTCCCGGATATATTCCACCGTAATCGTCTCGCCCTGCCGCAGCGTTGTAATGAGATTGACCTCCCGCGCCAGGTAAACCCGCTCGCCGTCCATGCGCACAATCCGGTCGCCGCTGCGCATTCCCGCCTCTTCCGCGGCAAACCCGGGAATTACATCCTGTACAACCGGTATGTCCGAATATGTCGTTCCCACTATAATTATTGCCAGCAGATATGCCAGAATAAAGTTAAAAACCGGCCCTGCCACAACGGTCGACATCCGCGCCCATACATTGGCGTTGGGAAATGCGCCGGCGGACAGCGGAACAGCCTCTCCGTCTTCGTCCTCATCCGCCTTGCCGTCCTCTCCCTCAAATACACAGGCGCCGCCGACCGGAAACAGCTTTACGGAATATTTTGTTCCGCCCTTTGTAAACGACCAGAGCGTCGGCCCCATGCCGACAAAAAATTCCTTTACCGTAATGCCATTGGCTTTGGCAAGCAGAAAATGCCCCATCTCATGGGATATAACGATAATACAGATAATCAGAATAAAAATAAGGATCGTCAATCTATCACCTTCTAAAACATTTTGGTTTTGAAACCGGCCGTGGGTAAAGCAGTCACTTCACCCCTGCCGCATATGTCTGCGCCAGCTCTGCCGTCCATCGCTCCGTTTCCAGAATCTGCTCCACCCCCGGATTGGGAATGACCGTGTGGCGCCGCATGCAGCAGGCAATTATCTCCGGTATCTGCAGAAAAGAAATCTTCCGTTCCAGAAACAGACCGACCGCCGTCTCATTGGCCGCATTGTATACCGTCGGCATACTGCCGCCCGCTTTCATCGCTTCAAAGGCAAGCGCAAGGCCCTCGAACGTCCCGGTATCCGGTTTCTCAAACGTAATCCGGGCCAGCTCATAAAAATCGAGCGACGGCTGTTCCATCGGTCTTCTGTCCGGGTAAAACAAAGCGTACTGAATCGGCAGCTTCATATCCGGCAGACCCATCTGGGCGATAATACTGCCATCGACAAACTCCACCATCGAATGGATAATGCTCTGCGGCTGCACCACCACCTGAATCCGGTCGGCCTCCACACCGAACAGCCATTTCGCTTCCATCACTTCCAGTCCCTTGTTTACAAGCGTTGCCGAATCAATGGTGATCTTGCGCCCCATTGACCAGTTCGGATGCTTCAGGGCATCTTCCACCTGCATTCCCGCCAATTCCTCCCGCTTTTTGCCGCGGAACGGCCCGCCGGACGCCGTCAGCAGAATCTTTCGGATACGGTTATCCCGCTCTCCGTTCAGCGCCTGAAAGATGGCGCTGTGCTCGCTGTCCACCGGGAGGATGGACACGCCTTTTTCCCTGGCAAGCGGCATCAGCAGATGCCCCGCCGTCACCAGCGTTTCCTTATTGGCCAGCAGAATGTCCTTGCCGTGTTCTATCGCCGTCAGTGTGGGACGCACCCCGATCATTCCCACCACGGCCGTCACCAGCGCATCCGCTTCCTCCATAGACGCAATCTCCAGAAGTCCTTCCATGCCGGAAGCCACCTTGACATCCAGACCGCGCACGCGCTCCCGCAGATCTCTGCATGCCGCCTCGTCCCAGAGAACCGCCAGCCGGGGAGCGAATTCCCGTATCTGCGCTTCCAGCAGCGCCGCATTCCTGCCCGCCGCCAGCGCCGTCACCTGTATTTCGTCTCTGTGGTTTCTGACAATTTCCAACGTCTGTGTCCCGATGGATCCGGTCGATCCCAAAATCGCTATCTTTTTCATTTGTCTATGCCCCTATCAACAGCCGCGCCATAAAATATATGACCGGCGCCGTAAATATCACACTGTCAAACCGGTCCATAATGCCGCCATGGCCCGGAATGCATGTTCCATAGTCCTTAATATCATGATTCCTTTTAATGGCCGAAGCCGCCAGATCACCGATCTGCGAAATCACCGCACCGATGCCGCCGATCACGGCAAACGCCCATGTGACACCCTGATCCGGTATCACGTTCTCCACAAGGAAAAAGGAAAACAAAACGCCGGCCAGTGCGGAGCCGGCCACACCGCCGATTGCTCCCTCCACCGATTTCTTCGGACTGAGCACGGGCGCCATGCGGTGCTTTCCGCATGTCACACCCGTAAAATAAGCACAGGTATCGCATACCCATGAACTGATAAATATCATCCATACAATGTAAGCGCCATACTGCAGACTTTCCGTCAGATAGATAAACGAAAGCATCACAGGCCCATAGATCATGCAGAAAAAGGCAGCCGTCACCTGCTCCGACCGGTATCGGGGAAATGTCAGCACATAGACCGCCATCATCAGCATCAGCTCGCCGATCAAAAGCATAAAGAGAAACAGAGCCATTTTCTCCCCCGTAACGGGCCCGAGTCCCGAACCATACTGCCAGAGCAGCAGATAATACAAGGCAATGCCCCCATATCCCACGCCCTCCAGCAGGCCGGGAGCACGGCCGTCTGCCGAAACCCCTGTCGCCCTGCACAATTCCCGGTATGCAATACAGGAGATAAGCAGCAGTATCGCCGCCAGACAGATACCGCCGGCCAAAAGAGCCGCTACGGCAAGCACTGCTACGGCAAAGCCCCCTGCAATCCGCTTTCCCATATTAAGCCTCCTTTACGCCGCCGTAACGTCTGTCTCTTGTATTGTATGCTTCGACGGCTTTACCCAATTCCACTTCGTCAAAATCCGGCCAGGCGACAGGCGTTACATAAAATTCCGTATAGGCAAGCTGCCAGAGCAGAAAATTGGACAGCCGCTGTTCTCCACAAGTGCGAATCAGCAGATCCGGCTCCGGTATCCCCCGGGTATCCAGATGTGTGGCAATCAATTCCTCCGAAATGTCTTCCGGCTGCAGCGCTCCCTGCCGGATCGCTTCCCCGATCTGTCTGACAGCCCGTCTGATCTCGTCTCTCGAACCGTAATTGATGGCGATCTGGAAATGCAGGCCGTCGTTATTTGCCGTCGCGCGCTCCAGTTCCGCAATCCGCTCCCGAATATCCGCGTCCAGCCTTGACTTATCCCCGATCACCCGGACACACATCCGGTTCTTTTCGGCCGTTTTCAGGCAGGTTTTCATATAATTGCGCAGCAGTTTCATCAGCGCATCCACTTCCTCTTTCGGTCTGCTCCAGTTTTCCGTGGAAAAAGCATATACCGTCAAATACTGTATTCCCATCTTATATGCTTTTTCGCAAATCAGCTCCACCTGCTTCGCTCCCTGTACATGTCCGTAATTCCGCGGCATATTTCTGCTCTTTGCCCAGCGGCCGTTTCCGTCCAGTATGATCGCTACATGATTCGGTATTTCCATATGATTTTCCTCTTTTTCGGATGCATGACAACAGAAAGGGAGGCAAGATTCGATGCCTGCCCCCTTAGTCTTTCGTACTGACTACACTTTTATACGGTAAGAATTTCCTTTGATTTCTCTTCCACTGCCTTATCGATCTCTTTGATAAACTTATCCGTTATCTTTTGCAGCTCATCCTCAAGCTGCTTGATTTCGTCTTCGGAAACCTCGGTTTTGGCAAGCTTTTTGAAAGAGTCGTTTCCGTCCCGGCGGATATTGCGGACTGCCACCTTGCCTTCCTCTCCCTTTTTCTTGACGTCCTTCACCAGCTCTTTTCTGCGTTCCTCTGTCAGTTCCGGGAACACAAGGCGGATCACGGAGCCGTCGTTGGACGGGTTGATACCCAGATCGGAAGTCTGAATCGCCTTCTCAATCACCTTCAGAAGGTTCTTCTCCCATGGCGCGATCTGAATCATCCGCGGCTCGGGAACCGAAACATTCCCCACCTGTTGAATCGGCGTAGGCGTCCCGTAATAATCCACCCGTATCTTATCCAGCACATGGGGATTGGCACGTCCCGCCCGTATTGTCGCAAAATCCGACAATAAAAAGTCATAGGCCTTCTGCATCTTCCCCTCATATTTTTTTACTCTCTCGTCCATAGCCTTTCCTCCTGCTAAACCGTAACCTTTGTCCCGTGAAAGTTCCCTTTCACGGTATTTACAATGCTGTTTTCTTCATGCAGTCCGAATACCCACATCGGCATCTTATTATCTCTCGCCAGAATAGACGCGGTCATATCCACCACCTGCAGATTTCCGGCGATAATTTCGTCAATGGAAATCTCGTCATATCTTCGGGCCGCCGGATTTGTGCGCGGATCGTCGTCATATACTCCGTCCACCGCCTTCGCCAGCAGGATCACATCCGCTTCCACTTCAATGGCACGCAGTACAACGCCCGTATCCGTCGAAAAATACGGATGTCCTGTACCGCCGGCAAAAAAGACAACCATGCCGTGTGCAAAATATTTATTGGCCCGGTCTTTGGAAAAAAGCTTCGTAAAGGAACCGCATTCAAACGGTGTCAAAACACTCGTCTTCATACCGACGCTGCGAAATATTTCCGATACATAGATGCAGTTCATAATGGTAGCCAGCATCCCGATCTGATCCGCTTTCGTCCTGTCTATATTTTCGCTCGTGCGTCCCCGCCAGAAATTGCCGCCGCCGATCACAATTCCCATCTGAATCCCCGCCTCGGTCAGCTCTCTGACCTGCAGAGCCACCTGCCTTACCGTCGATTCATCAAAACCGGTCTTTTTGTCTCCGGCCAGCGCTTCCCCGCTTAACTTCAGTAATATTCTCCGCATCATAAATTCATCCGCTCCCAAATGTTCTCCTTATTGAAACGATTCAAAGAAGGATGTCGGATTCACATCCGCATAGCACTGCGAACACATACCTTCGATAATCGCACCATTATTAATCTGTACGGATTTGGATTTGATATTACCCATAACTATGGCTGTCGTATCGAGAACAACCGGCCCCTGCACGTCAATATCGCCTTTGACAGCACCCGCAATCACTGCGCTCGTCGCATAGATATTGCCGATAATAACGGAACTCTGTCCCACTTTCACACTGCCGTCCGTCGTGATCTCTCCGGTCACTCTGGCATTTTCGGCATATACTTCCATAGCCTTGGAATTTCCGACAATCGTACCGGTTATATTCAGTTTACCCAGAATATCAATATTGCCTTCTACGGTTCCGACAACGTCCATCGACCCGTCGGAAACCATATCACCCGTAATCTTCATGCTTGCGGTAATCACCGCAACCTCATCGTTGGCCGTCCGCCCCGATGCCGTTTCCTCTGCCGCCGCTTCCGTCTGTACCGGCTGCGCCGTTACGTCTGCCGCCGCTTCCATCGCTGCTCCTGCCGTGCCGATCGTATCCATCTCTGTTTCCCCCTCAACTTTCCAATCCATTTCCACGTCTTCCACCCCTTTATTTTCTGCTGCCGACGGTATCTCCGCCGGCGATTCCGTTTCGTTTTCCGCCGCTGCTCCCGTGTCCGCCGCCGGCTCTGATTCCGCCGCCGCAGTTTCCGGTTCCGGTTCCGATTCCGCAGCCGGCTCCACAACCGCTTCCGCAGCCGGTTCCGTAAGCGGTTCTGCTTCTGCCTCCGCGACCGGTTCCGTAAGCGGTTCTGCTTCTGCCTCCGCGACCGCTTCCGCAGCCGGTTCCATTGTCAATTCCGCTTCCGCCGTCAAAGCCGGTTCCGCTTCCGTCGGCCCGGCAGACAGCACTGTCTCCGTCTCCGCCGCTGCCATCAACGCCGCCAGCTCCGTCTCCGCCGTGGCAGACAATACGGCTTCCGGTTCCGCCGCGGCGGACAATACGTCCGTCTCCTCTTCCGCCGGCATCCCGGATTGCTCGTCCGGTACGCTCCCGGCAAATACTGCCGGCTCCGGTTCCGGCCGGAACAAATCATCCGCTTCCGGTTCCGCTTCCCACGGCTCGTCCGGTCCTGCCTCGATCAGGGATTTCGTCTGCCGATAACCGGCCTGCTCCTGTTCCTGCTCGTCAAGCTTCTCCAGCATTGTATTTAACTTTTCCGTCATTTCTCTGTTCGCATAATCTTCTGCCGACAATTCTTCCGCATCGGGATCGTCCTCCCATTCCGTATCGTCGGCCCAGTTTTCTTTTTCCGCCCAAATATCCTCTTCCGAAGCCAAATCATCTTCCACAGGCGAAGGCAATTCCTGCTCTGCCTCTGCTCCCGGATCGTGTGCAGCATGAAGCTCATTTACATCCTCTTCCGGCATCAGTTCATTGACTGCCTGCGACAGATCTTCTTTCAAATCTGTAAAAAAACCCATTTTTTCCATATCCTCCATTTCTTTATGTGCTGCTATGATTTCGCTTTCCCGTGCTGTATCGGTATCGTCTCCTTTGTAATCGGTACGATGATCGTGTCATCCATCGCCAGTATCGCCTCTATGATCTCCGGCAGCGCCTGCAGCGTTGTCTTTTTATCCGCCGCATCATGCAGCAGTATTACGGCTTCCCCGTATTTTTCCAAATCTTCCGTACAGTTGCGGACAATCTGTTCCTTGCTCAAATGGCCGGTGGCATCCCCGCTGGAAACATTCCAGTCATACCATGTAATGCCGATCTCATTGAGATAGTCCTTCAGATCCTGCATATCCACCGTGCCCACCTGGTTGCTGCTGCCGCCGGGGAAACGATAGATGTCGGGGTAGACCCCCGTTACCTGATGCAGATAATCCTGCAGCACATTGACATCCCAGATAAAATCTTCTCTGGATGCGTATATCTCCTGATAAACATGGCTGTAGGAATGCATCCCCAGTGTATGCCCTTCCTCCACAATTCTACGGCAGGCATCTTCATAAGGCTCTTTTCCCTCACCCACGACAAAAAAAGTGGCCTTCACGTCATACTCTTTCAGAATGTCCAAAATATCATCCGTATATATGCTCGGTCCGTCGTCAAATGTCAGATATACCTTTCGAATATCCGATTGCACCGCCGGTTTCTCTGCAGTCTCTTCCGCCTGTTCCTCCCAGGCGCGAATCCCGTCTTCCTCCGTCAGTATCGCAGGCTCCGCTTCCCTGACGGCCTTCTCCTGCATCTCTTCCACCGCCGCCTCCATCTGCGCGGCCTCAACCCGAAGACTTTCCGCTTCCTGTTTAAGTTCCCGTACCCGCAGTCCCAGATATACACTGGCCGCCGTCGGAATCAGGATTGCCGCAAGAATAAACACAACGATCAACCGCTTTAGTATCTGCACACGCCGTTTTCTCTTACTGCTTGTTATATCCGACATAAATGAACAAACTCCCTTGTTATTATATCATACAATAAGGCAGGAGAAAAGTACTAATTTAATTTGAATTTCCCCACGACCTCATTCAAATCCCCTGCAATCTCTTCCTGCTCTTGCGACATTGCCGATACCTGATCCACAACCCGGGATACTTCGGCCATCGTATCCATAATCTGCCCGCTGTTGTCGGCCGTTTCCTGCGCAGATTCCGCGATATTCTGTACCGCATTGGCCACTTCTCCCATAATATTCTCGATATTTTCCGCCATATCGGAAATCTTGGCGGAGCTTTCCCCTATGGAAACCGCATCCGCGCCATATTGCTTTGCCACACCGACAAACTTATCATAATCCGGCGTTACCGTATCCTGCAAAAATGCCAGAAGCGACCGGGAATCTTCCGTCAGCAGAGCGAATGCATTTTTGACTTCATCGATCGTTTTCTGTATCTCTCCCACCGCATTGGCCGTATCGCCCGCCAGTTTACCGATCTCCGTGGCCACAACCGCAAAGCCTCTGCCCGCCTCTCCGGCTCTGGCCGCTTCGATTGACGCATTCAGCGAAAGCAGGTTGATCTGTCCTGCAATATCGGAAATCACTTCCGCCATATGGCCGATCGTCTCCACAATCTGTGCATTGTCGATGCTGCGTTCCAGATTCTTCTGATATTCCCCGGAAAGACGGATTGCGTGATCGTAAGAAGCCCGACTGCTCGTCTCAATGCCGTGTGCGCGCTTTTTAATCTCCTCCATCATGCTGCGGCTCTTCTCCGTCTCCCCGGCGAGCACATTGACGGAAGAGGAAACTTCCTCTGTGGAAGCGTTTACTTCCTGTGTCGCAGAGCCGGTTGACATCATCGCCTCATTGACACTGTTCATCAGTTTTTCAATATCTCCAAACCGCCCCAGCAGTTCCCGGGACGCCTCGTGCAGTTTTTCGCTTGAGGCATTGATCGCTCCCGCATGTGCCGATATATTTTCCAGCACTCCTTTGTTGCTCTCATACATCGCGTTCAGGGAACGTCCCATGCGGCCAAGCTCATCCTGGCGGGTAACGGACATCGGCTGAATCGAAAAATCGCCCCCTGCCAGCGTCTCGGCAAACCGGTGCACTTTGCCGATGCTGCGGGCCAGTTTATGCACCTGCCACAATATCATCAGAACGGAAATCACAGCCGCTGCCAGCCCCACCGCAGCCTGCAGTTTCAGCAGACGAATAATCGGCATATCAAGCTGCATCTGCGGCACACGCATCACCATTTTCCAGCCTACACCCGGTATCGTATCAAAATACAGTATGTAATTTTTTCCGTTTTCCTGATATTCGATGACACCCTTTGCCTGTCCCAAAAGCTCTCTGCCCGCGGCCGCCAGAGAAGCATTGCCCTCACCCACAATGGTGGCGCCGCCCGTCACTTTGCTCTCGTCGGCGCATCCCAGATAACGCCCGGTATCAGCGGCCAGCAGCATGGCGTCACCATATTCTCCGATCCGTATGCCGCCCACCATGTCCTGCAGCCTGGAAAGTTCTATATCCACCGTAACACATCCGATAAAGTTTCCCATCATATTGTGCATCGGCATCGTACAGGTAAGCAGTGTCTTATCCGTCAGTTCATCATAATAAGGAGCCGTGAACGTCGGCACCTCCGCGGTTTTGCCGAGCAGATAGTATTCCTGATTAAAATAATCATACGCCTCCGTACTGCGCTTGTATGAAGTCGTCAGGCCGGCCGTTCCCTCGTCCGGTGTGCCGGAACGATACACGTAAGGCCCCATATAAGTCTCTGACGATTTAAACACATTCGGCTCAAACCAAATGCCGGCGCCGAATATAAAATCATTCTCGGCCACCACCTGCTGCAGTGACGTTTCCAGATTGTACTGTGTGGTACTTTTATAACCGCTGGAAACGGTACCTGCTATATTATTGACCGTATTGGAGGCAACTGTCAGTTCATTTACAATCGTCGCTTCCTGGGCCGCCAGTTCTGCAGTCATGCGTTCCTGTGTCTGCTGATCGATCAGCGTCCGCGATTCATACGCGCTGATTATCGTCAACAATATCATTGCGATCATAACGGGAGGCAGAATGCCCACCAGTAACCTTGCACCTATTTTTTTAAATTTCAACGTTCTCCCTCCTGTCATTCGTACATGACATGATTATAGCATTTCCCGGGGTAATCATCAATGATTATCTGCGGAAAGTCGGCAGTCCGTGCAAAGATTCCGGCGCATTTTGCGCCGCCGATTCGCGCTTTTTGCGCGCCGCAGCCCCCGTCGCGCAAAAACGGAGCTGCCGCTCCGGCAGACTATGTATCCGCTTTTGCAACAGCCCCTTCTATTTTACAGCTTTTCCAGTAATTTCTCATTTTCCTGTCTGCGCTGTTTCCGGTTCTTTTTCTTTTCCTTCTTATCCTTACTCCGTTTATGTATAATCATATAGAAAGTCGGCAGCAGAATCAATGTCAGAATCGTGGAAGCCGTCAGTCCGCCCACAATAACGACCGCCATGCCCTGCGTCATTTCCCCGTTCTTTCCCACCCCCAATGCCATGGGAATCATCGAAAGAATCGTCGTCAGCGTCGTCATCAAAATCGGCCGCAGCCGCGATTTTCCGGTTTCGATCAACGCTTCTTCGGTGCTCATTGTCTTACGCAGCATATTGGTATAATCCACATACAGGATACCGTTGTTTACCACAATACCGATCAGCATCAGAAAACCCATCAGAGATACCATGCTCACCGTACACTGTGTAATGAGCAGCAGCAAAATGGACCCGATCAGAGAAAAGGGAATGCAGAACATAACCATGCCTGAATACCGCAGATTTTCAAACTGAATCGCCATAACTATGTATACAAGCAGAATTGCCGTAACGATGGCCGAAATCAGCGCGCTGAACTCTTCCTGCATCGTCTCATCCATCGTATTTGTCACCTGCTGTACGCCGTCCGGCAGGAAGGTCTGTTCCATTTGCTGTCGGATCGTCTCCTGTGCGGTAAATTTGGCATCCGCTTCGAGCGTCGCCGTCACACTGGCTGTATAGCTGCCGTTCTGGCGGCTGATCGTCTGGGGGGAATCCGTATAGACAATCTCCGCAATATCGGACAACGGAACCTGCATCCCGGCCGAATTGGTCAGCATAATGCCCGCCACGTCATTGACCGTCGCATATTCGTCCGCCGGATATTCCACCCGCACCTTGTACTTCGTATCATCAATCATAACGTCCATGGCATCGGAACCGCTCATCATCGAATAGACCATACCGGATGCCATCTGCGGCGTCATGCCCGCGGCAGCGGCTTTGATCGGATCGATGATAATCTCCGCCTTGGTCGCCGCATCGGCAAAGGAGGATGTCGCACTGATAACGCCGTCCGCCTTCACCACCGCATCCGAGACGATACGGCAGGCTTCCTTCAGCTCTTCCAGATCATTGCCCTCCAGAGATATGTCATAGGTATTGCCGCCCATGCCGCTCATACCCATGGACGAGGAAGACGCCACGCTGATCTCACAGCTTTCCTCGTACCCCTTTACTTCCTTCGTCCATTCGTCCACAATATCCGCCGTGGAAAGCCGGCAGTCGTCGGCCACATACGCATTGATGCTGCCGCTTGCACTCGACTCCGTCACGTTCGCACTGTAGTCGTCAATATACGGACTGTCCGCCACAAACCGTTCGAGTTCTTCCACTTTGGCGTTCACCGTATCCAGTTTCGTCCCCGGGCGGAAATTTACCGATATGGACACCTGCCCTTCGTCCGTCTGCCCCATCAGCTCCATATTCACAAAGCGGAACAGGAAGACGGATACGATAAAGATACCCACGGCCACCAGCGCCACCAGAAGCCGTCTGTGCAGCGCCCGCCGCAAAATCCCCGCATATTTTTCACTGACCGCATCGAGAAAATGATTGATCTTTGTATCCTTTTTTTCTGCCGGCCTGTACTGCGAAAAGCAGAGCGGCACGAGCGTGATTGCGGAGACAAGCGACGCGATCAGGGCAAACACAATCGTATAGCCGAGCTGTCCGAACATCTGTCCCGACAACCCTTCCATCATCGACAGCGGCAGATATACCACAATTGTCGTAATCGTGGAAGCCACAATGGATGCCATCACCGTTTTCGTCGCCTCATAGGCCGCATCCATATAACTCATGCCCTCGTCTTTTTTGCGGAAGCACATCTCGATCACCACGATCGCATTGTCCACCATCATACCGATACCGATGACCAGCGCTCCCATCGTAATCATATTCAGGGAAAAGCCCATAAACTTCATCAATATAAATGTCACCAGCAATGAGACCGGCATCGAACTGCCGACGATCAGGCTGCCCTTGAAATCGCCGAAAAAAAGAAACAGCACAAACATCGTGATAACAATTCCCACCGCCAGTGTCTGGGCAATGGAGATCAGCGAAGCGACGATGGTTTCGCTGCTGTCATATACCGGCGTAATCGTAATCTCCGGGTTTTCCGCATTCAGACGGTCGATCACTTTCGTCACTTTGGAGGAAAGCGTCACGGCACTGGAACTCTGAATCTTGGTAATGCCGATGCTCACATTCTCGGAACCGTTATACCGGCTGTAACCGGTGGCATCCGCCACGGCATAATGCACATTGGCAATATCCGAAAGGTGAATGACAGCGCCGGTCGCCGTGGTAATCGGGATTGCGGCAATTTCCGCCGGTGTCTTGTATTCCGTTGTGGAGCTGACATTCAGACTCTGTCCGCCATAGTCCGCCGTACCCGCGGGAATCGTGTAATTGGCCGCGGCCACCGTATTGGCCACCGTGGAAATATCGAGCTTATACTGCCGCACCAGTTCCGGTATCAGTTCCACACTGATATAGGAGTCATCGCCGCCGGAAATCGACAGATCGGCCACGTCACTGATCTTTTCCAGCTCCGGCTGCACTGTTTCTTCCACATAGCTGAGGACATCGACACCCTCTTCTTTGGAGTCCACGGACAGCGTCATCACCGACTGCGCATTCATATCCATCGCAATCACCGTCGGATCGTCCGCATCCTCCGGCAAACTCCGCTTCACCCGCTCGATGGCTTTCTGCATATCGTTAAAGGCATCGTCCATGTCCGTGCCATACTCAAACGAAAACATAACCATGGACATATTCTCCTGCGACATGGAATATGTCGTGTCCAGCCCCGCCAGCGTTCCCAGTTCGTCCTCAATTTCCTTACTCACAAGCCGCTCCACATCCTCCGGACCCGCCTGTGGGTAAGTCGTAATTACAAGCATAACCGGCATATCCATATCCGGCGTCAGCTGCAGATTCATTCCCCGGATCGAACTGATACCAAATATAATCAAGGAAACCACGATCACCAACGCGGCAACCGGGCGCTGCAGTACTGTTTTTGTCAACTTGCTCATCCGTCACCTCTCCTTACTGCGCCGCATTCTGCTGTGTGGCTCTTGCCTCTATGTATTCATTCAGCCGCTGCGTATCCGACATCTCCGCTTCCGCGTCGTCGGCCGCACCGTCCGTATCGGTTCCGCTGCCGGCCGCACCGCTCTCCCCTTCTTTTACTTTTACGGAAGAGCCGTCTTTTAACTGCGAAGCCCATGTAGTAATAACCTGACTGTCCCTGGTCAGTCCGGATTTCACTTCCACATTCTCATTGTTTGTGATTCCCGTCTCGATCTCCGTTTTCACGGCCTTTCCGCTTTCCATACAATATACATAAGCCTGCTGATTCTCATAGTATACACTGTCCACCGGAATGGTCAGTACATTTTCCGCCTTCTGCGTCGCCAGTGTGATCTTGACATTCGTCCCCGTAATCAGGCTGTCTGCACCTGCGGTCAGCCGCGCCTTGATTTTAAACAGGCCGTTGGTTTCATCCGCAACGCCGGCATTTTCGGAAATCTGCGCTTCGTATTCCTCCCCGTTGCGCTCCACCCGGATACGCTCTCCCACACGCAGCTCTTTCATCACCTTTTCAGAGACATAGAATACCACGTTGACCGCATCGTCCGCCGTAATCACATAAGCCGGCGATCCCTGTGCGGCCATATTGTTGACGGTAACGTTCTTTTTCGTCACCACACCGGATACGGGAGACGTCACCTTCGTATAGTCAAGCTGCAGCTGTGCGGCTTCCACGCCCGCCTGCGCCTGCTTTACCCCTGCCTGCGCCTGCTGCACGCCTGCCTGTGCCTGCTTTACCCCTGCCTCAGCCTGCGTCACGCCTGCCTGCGCATTAATCAGTCCCGCGTTGGAACCCGCGAGCTGGTAATGGGCGCCGGCAATAACCACGGCCTTGGTGTACAGCTCATAGTCTTCCAGCATCTTTTCGGCCAGTTTCAGCGCATCCTCCGCGGAATAGACATTGTTCTTCGCCGTTTCCTTGCTGATCGCGGCGCTGATCTGATTCAGGCGCATGGAGTCCTTATTGCCGTCAAGGCTGCTGCGCGAGGAGCGCAGTGTTTCTTCCTGTGACTGCGCCGCACTAATCATCACGCCCAGATTATATTCCGTCTCTGCGGCGCCGTTTGTCATCTCATAAATATAATATTCGGCGATTGCCTGCTGTGTATTGTCAATATTATCGGGAATATGAATACCGCCCGCGAGATTTCTCGCTTCGTCCGGGCTGGCCGCATGTTTGATCGTATCATACTTCGCCTTGACCTGCTGCAGCTCCTTGGCATAATCCCGCATATTATTCGCGTTATCCCGCAGGTCGTCCAGATTATCCTCCAGATCTTCGTAGGCATCCCGCGCCAGACCGAACTGCTCCGCCGCCAGCGCTTCATTCTCCTGCGCCGCTTTCAGCGCATACTTCGCGGAAGCAACCGCATTTTCAAGCTGCATCTGATTGGTATCCACCTGTCCGAGAGACTGTTTGATTTGTTCCTGGGTATAGAGCAGGTTCAGTTCGTTCAGCGATACGTTCGCCTGCGCACTGGCTACCGACGCCCCCGCGCTGGCCACGGAAGCCCCTGCGCTGGCCACGGAAGCATTGGCGCTTTCCAGACTTGCCTGTGCCTGCGCCATCGAAATCTGCGCGCTGGCATCGTCGATCGTAAACAGCAGATCGCCCTCATTGACCCGGTCGCCCTCCTCGAAATAGGCCGCCGTCACATCTCCTCCCACTTTAGCCACCACCGTGATCTCGTCCTCAGACTCCACACTGCCGATAAAATCGCCGTCCAGTTCGATGTTCTCTACCAAAGGGGACGTCGTTTCCACCAGAATAGACGTATCCTTCTCCTGCGCCGCACCCTCCGGTCCGCCCGGACCACCCGGGCCGCCGCATCCTCCAAGCACAAGCCCCGAAGAAACGACCGTCACACAGGCAAATGCCAGTATCCGTGAAAAGTCTTTTCTGTTTCCGCCTTCCGTTCTCTTTTCCATATGCCTACTCCTCTTCTCCATCCTGTTCTAAATTATGCAAAAGCTTTGCAGACAGCCTTGCCAGCTCTGCCAGCTCTTCTTTCGTAAATCCGCGGAACATCCGCTTCCCCTCCACATTTATGCGGTCATGTATCATCTGATGCAGCGCATCGATGTTCTCCCTGATGCGGATCTGTTTGTTTCGTTTGTCCTGACTGCCCGGTTTCCGCTCAATAAATCCTTTTTTTTCCAGGCGTCGCAGAACGCCTGACATTGTGGGATTGCTGACCCGGAAACGCTGTTCCAGCTCCCTTGCCGTAATCTCACGATCCTGCTTTTTCTGTTCCTTCAATATGTACATCAACACCTGCATCTGTGACACGGTCAGTCCTGCCCGTTCCAGTTCCCGGTCGAACTTTGCCTTCATCACCTTGTCAATCGTACCAAGGGTTATCCCGATCCGCATGTGAACATCGTCCACCGCATCCAGTTTTTCCCGGATAAAATCGGGCTGCTCTAACTCAATACATGCAAAATCATCCCCCCCGGCATCCGTGTCCCGCCGTTTCAAAGCCAATATTCCCTCCATTCCCCCTGTTTAATTCCATAGCACGCTATGTATTTTATACTCCTTCCATAATGATGTCAATTCTTTTTGTGGTATTTATTGTTTTTTCACAAACTCTTCACAATTTCTTTGGGGTATGGCTGCGGAGACCGCCGCCAAACGCGCAAGAGCTCCGGCTCCGCGCATCTCCCGCACAAACCAAAGCTCTTTTTTCGTTTCGTCACAAATCACAGTGTCCGCTGCAGTGCTTACAGTCACAGCCGCACTGCAGCGATCTCCCCTTTTTTCTGTCTCTTATCATTCCCCTGACAATCAGCGCCACAATACCGGCCAATACGGCTGTCGTGACAATCGTTCCCATTGATATGCCCATCTCATTCACTCCTGTCCGTTATAACATGCTACTGTCATTCTTTTATTTCGCCAGCGCCTTTTTGCCGATACGCGTTCCGGCGTTCTGCCTTCCGTCCGCTCTGTGCGGCCGCAGAAGCAGATACAAAAAACCCACAATCAGCAAAAATGCCGCCGCCGTCCCCGGGCCGAACGTCCCTGTTGTAAACAGCATCCCCAACTGGTATATGCAGAGCGCCGCCGCATAGGCCAGCAGACACTGATAACCGATAGCAAACCAGAACCAGCGAATCTGATTCATCTCCCGTTTGATCGCTCCCATGGCCGCAAAGCAGGGCGCACACAGAAGGTTAAAAACAAGAAAGGCATAAGCCGATAACGCCGTCATGCTGCCTGCCAGCGTCCCCCAGTACTCCGAGCCGTCTTCCGCCACTTCCGCGAAGCCAAAGAGAATCCCAAAGGTGCTGACGACATTTTCCTTTGCCACCAGTCCCGTGATAACCGCAACCGCAGATTTCCAGTCACCAAATCCGAGCGGAATAAAGATCCATGCAAACGCACTGCCGATCCCCGCCAGAATGCTGTGGTCGATTTCCATTGCATCCAACATCCGAAACCGGCCGTCCACCCATCCGAAACAGGTGGAAAACCATACGATGATGGTGGAGAGAAGGATAATCGTGCCGGCCTTTCTGATAAAAGACCATCCCCGTTCCCACATACTGCGGAGCACATTTCCGGCAGTCGGCATATGATAAGCGGGCAGTTCCATAACAAACGGCGCCGGATCGCCCGCAAACATCCTCGTTTTCTTCAGGATAATGCCCGAGCACACGATCGCCGCAATCCCTACAAAGTACGCACTCGGGCTGACCCACCACGCACCGCCGAAAAGCGCCCCCGCAATCAACGCGATCAGCGGCAGTTTTGCGCCGCAGGGAATAAAGGTCGTCGTTATAATCGTCATCTTCCGGTCTCTGTCATTTTCGATCGTCCGCGAAGCCATCACCCCCGGCACGCCGCATCCCGTGCCGATCAGCATCGGGATAAACGATTTGCCCGACAAACCGAACCTGCGGAAAATCCGGTCCATAATAAACGCCACTCTGGCCATATACCCGCACGATTCCAGAAAGGCAAGAAAGGCAAAAAGCACAAGCATCTGCGGTACAAAGCCGAGCACCGCACCTACACCGCCGATCATGCCGTCCACAATCAGTCCCTGCAGCCAGTCCGCACAGCCGATGGCCGAAAGCGCTCCCGCCGCCGCCGCCGGAATCCCCGGCACATCCACAAGCCCAAACAGGCTCCATCCGTCTCCGAACACTCCGTCATTGGCCCAGTCCGTTGCCCATGTCCCGACCGTTGACACGGACACATAATAGACAAGAAACATAACGACGGCAAAAATCGGCAGCGCCAGCCAGCGGTTTGTCACTATTCTGTCAATTTTATCGGAAACAGTCAATGCCTCCGTGCCGTTTTTCCGATAACATTCTCCTGTCACGGAAGCGATATACCGGTAGCGCTCATTGGTGATAATACTCTCCACATCGTCGTCAAAAGCTTCTTCCAGTGCGGCAATCTCTTCGGAGACATCCGGCAGGTTTTCTTTCTGTTCCGCAATCCGGCTGTCCTTTTCCAGCAGTTTGACCGCGTAAAACCGCTTCTGCTCCGCAGGAATCCCGTCATCCAGCCCCGCTGTGACATCCCGGATAACACGTTCCACCGTTTCTCCAAACACGGACACGGGCATAACGGCATCCGGGCGCCCTGCCTGCGCAGCCTGCACCGCTTTTTCCGCAGCTTCCCGTATCCCCGTCCCCCTGAGGGCGGAAATCTCCACCACCTCGCAGCCCAGTCTCCTGCGCAGTTTGTCACAATAAACGACATCGCCTGTCTTTTCCACAATATCCATCATATTGACTGCCATGACAACCGGAATCCCCAGTTCCATCAACTGTGTGGACAGATACAGATTCCGCTCAAGATTCGTGCCGTCCACCAGATTCAGAATGGCATCCGGCCGTTCCCGTAAGAGATAATTTCTGGCCACCACTTCTTCCGGTGTATAGGGCGAAAGCGAATAAATCCCCGGCAGGTCGGCGATTGTCACATCCCGGTACCCTTTCAGTTTCCCTTCCTTCTTTTCTACAGTAACGCCCGGCCAGTTTCCCACAAACTGATTGGAACCGGTGAGCGCATTAAATAAAGTTGTCTTTCCGCAGTTCGGATTTCCTGCGAGTGCAATCGTCACAGACATTTTCCACTCCTCCCGCCGTTTGATACGGCTTATTTATATTCGTTATACCTTTCTTTTGTAAGTTATAACTAACTCATTGTCAAAAAAAACGGTGATTTATTCCACCACAATCATTTCCGCATCCGCTTTTCGAAGCGACAGCTCATATCCCCGCACCGTCACCTCCACCGGATCACCGAACGGCGCAATTTTACGCACGGACACCACAGCGCCTCTGGTAATCCCCATATCCATAATCCGGCGCCTTACCGGGCCTTCCCCGGTCAGCTTTTTCACGATCACGGTCTGGCCGCAGCCAACTTCCCGTAATGTCTTCATATCGTTTCCTCCTTCCGCCGACACCATTTCCGATGATGTTCCCTATACAAGAATTTTATTTGCCATATCCTTTCCAATGGCAACCCTCGCGTCTTTTACATTGACAATCAGATTCCCGCCCGTATCGGATACCACTGTCACAATGCAGCCCGCCACAAATCCAAGGTTTTCCAGAAACCGTCTGGTTTCCGCTCTGCCCCCGACGCGTCTGACCGTACCCGGCTCCCCGGTTTTCATCATTGATAACGGCATATTGACTCCCCCTTTGCTTTCTGAATCGGTTTTTTGTTTTCTCTTTTAGTTAGTATATACTAACATCCATTAGTTGTCAATGACACATTGAAAATTTTATGGCAGTTTTTTCGGATCCATGTTATACTGATTTTTATACGGAAGACGGAGGTGGAATCATGCATTACAATGAATCTGCGGAAAATTATCTGGAAACCATATTGATCCTCAGCAAAAAACTGCCCGTTGTCCGTTCCGTGGACGTAGCAGCGGAACTGCAGTTCAAAAAATCCAGTGTCAGCGTGGCCATGAAGCACCTGCGGGAGAAAAATCACATCACCGTTACCGACGCCGGTTTTATCTACCTGACCGACGCCGGACGGGAAATTGCGGAAATGATCTATGAGCGGCATGAATTTCTCACTTCCTGGCTCACATCCCTCGGCGTTCCCGAAGCAATCGCCGGCGAAGATGCCTGCAAAATCGAACACGTTATCAGCCGTGAAAGTTTTGACGCGCTCAAACGCTACGTCCGGGAACGGCAGTGATCTCCCCCCCCCAACCCGTAAAACCACAAAAATCCGGGACATTTCCCCCGATAATCCATATAATAACAGTAATGATAAACCGCTCTGGGTGATTTCTCTTGAACGAACATTATCCCTTTGTCAATCCCCCACTCCCCTACCGCTGTAATTCCATGGAACCCTATATCAGCAAAGAAACCATGGAGCTGCATCACAACGGGTATCTGCAGACCTATATCGACAGCCTGAATGAAGCGCTGGCAGACTATCCCGAGTACCAGAATCTTTCTCTGGAACAGTTGATCCGGTATGCGGACTGTATGCCTGCCCAAATCCGTACGGCCGTGCTGCACAATGCGGGCGGCGCTTATAATCATATCTTTTACTTTTCTCTTCTGGAAAATAACGGACAAAAGGCCGCCACGGGCACGCTGATGGATACGATCGAATGGCAGTTTGGAAGTTTTCAGAATTTTCAGGAACTTTTTACCGGCGTCGCCCTCTCTGTGTTCGGATCCGGTTACGCCTGGCTGGTGCTTGATGATAAGAATAAGCTTGCCTTCCGCACAACCGATAATCAGGAGACGCTCCTGCTGTCCAGGGACCGCCCGATTCTCAGCATCGACGTGTGGGAACACGCTTACTATCTGCAATGCCACAATATTCGGGAAAAATATATCAAGGACTGGTTTTGTATCGTCAACTGGGAACAGGCCGAGAAGAATTTCTGTGAGGCGAATGCCTGAGACATGCGGCAGTACCGGACCGGCATACCGGCGGAAATAACGCCGAAAGAGATGACAGACGCGTCACCAAGGTAACGCGTCCGCATCTCTTTCGATCAGACTCCGGACAAAATTATGCACCGAAATTAATGATACCGCCCACAGTCTCTCTCTGCTGCTCTTTGATCTGCGTCCAGTCCACATTGCGGATCTTTTCCAGCAATTCGTCAGCGGAATCGGCCGTCACCATCGTCCGCTTTGTCTTTTCCGGCACACCGGCCGTACCGTAAAGCCGTTCCTCTTCCGCTTTCTTTTCCTCTGCCTTTTTATCTTTAGCAGCCTGCATCTTCTTATCCGCTCTTGTTTTCTCGATGCGCTCTCTCTGCTTTTCGCTCGATTTCTCCAGTTCCGCAAAATAGGATGCGTTGCCGTCCTTGCCGATCGTAATGCCCATACGTGTCACAGAGTCGTCGTCGCCCAGTTTTTCTTTCATATCGGCCAGTTGGGATGTCGCCATCTCGATCAGATTTGTATACTTTTTCTCGTCCTTTTCGTCGGCAGCCATCTTCTCCAGCACTTCCGGCTCCAGAAGAACACTGTACTCCTTTGTGCCGCCGGCCAGATATTTCTGTGCTTCTTCGTCATTTTCATAGTTGGCAACGATAAAATCCATATTGTCATATTTCTTTTTCAGGCGCTCCAGCATATCTTTGGCGTTATCGCTGAGCGTGGGCGCTCCCTTTGCCGCATCCGAACGCAGCGAGGTGTCCGCCGCTTTGCTTCCACTCGTGCGTCCGCTCTTTTCATATGCCGCCGTTCTGTTGTAGCTGTCCTGATAAACATGGTATCCGTTGATTCCGTTCATTTTCAATATCCTCCTTGACTATGATAAAAAATGTTCTTTTATTCTTCCGCGGCTTCGTCTTCGCCGCCCGTATCCGATCCGCCGCCCGGACTGCTGCCTGCCGGTTCCACCGTGTCACCCCGCATCAGTGCGCGCAGCTTTTCTTCCATTGTACCACCCTCTTCCTCATCGTCATAGAGGGATTTATGTTTTTTCTGTTTTTTCAGCCGGCTCAGCATCGCCGCCGACTTCGCCATCTGATACAGCTCCGCACTGTATTCCATCAGCTTCTTTTCATCTCTGTCGGGAACTTTGTCTCCTCTGGCGATCCGCCGGGCAATCTCCATGACCTTGCCCAGATCCACAAGTGCATCCCCGGATTTTTCGCTCGATTTTTTCCGTTCCTCCGCCTGTTTCTGCAATGCCTCCTGTATGGCTTCCGACAGATCCAGTTTCACCTTCTGCGCTTCCTCCCGTTTCAGGAGCACGCCTTCCTTTTCCCGGCCGGCGTCCGCCGCTTCTCCCGCTGTCATACGGTCTGTCGTCCGGCGCAGTGTCCTCTCCTGCCGCACTTCTCCCGCATCTGTCAGGCGCATCTCGAATCCCCCCTGTCCTTAACTGCGGAAATCAAAGTGCTGTCCGCGCGCCAGTTCCTCCTCCGTGCGGGCAAGATCACTCATTCCTTCATATATTATATCGTCTGTTTTCCGAAGCAGTTCTTCCCACGAAGACGCCGTTATCGTTACCGGATTCCCGTCCGCCTCCGTCTGCCTCTTTTCTTCGGCACGCTCTTCCCGGCGCGCTTCGGCGCGCTTTTCCGCCGTGTCCTTTGCCGCTTTCTTTTTCTCAGCTTTCTTTTTTTCCGCGTTTTTCGCAATCCGCTTTTTCTGTGCGGCCAGAGATTTGTCCACAACAGCGAAAAAGGAGGTCAGACCGCCGTCCTTTACTTTCATCCCGTACGATTTCACATGCCGGTTATTGGCAAGACTGCTTTTTGACATCGCCATCTTCTGCGCCGCATTGGAAATAACGCCCTCGTAATACTTTCGGAAATTTTCATCCTCCGCCATACGCTCGATCTTGGCTTCATCGATCAAAACCACCATACGGCCGGGCGTTGCATATTGCCCTGCCTGGGCATGCGTCTCGGCTTTTTTATCCTCACTGACAAGGATAAATTCCATATTGCCGTATTTTTTCTTTAATTCGTTATAATACTTCTCGGCCTGCTCGCTCAACTGCGGATCGCCGACCGTCCTCCCGTAATTCGGCTTTGCGGGCCTATCCCTGTCCTTCTTCTGCACGGCAAAATACCCGTTTACAGCAGACTGGCCGCTTTCCGCCTGCACCATCGCACTGTCCATATTGTATCCTCCCTGAATCCGTCACCGTAAATCCGTTTACGGCTTCCGCGAAAAGCCGGACTTTTGCGCGGAATAATATTGTGCAACACCATTTCACAGTATGTATCGGCACGACAGTGGAAAAAGTTTACAGCCCGCGCCGGGCACAATGTAAATATCGGGTTGCTTTTCTCCTCCCGGTATGTTATCGTGTGCAAATGAGGTGTATTCCAATGATTCGAAGATTACAGACAGACGACGGCGGTCAAACCGCGGCAATCTGGCTCGATACCAACATCCGGGCGCATCATTTTATTTCTCCGCAATACTGGCAGGAACAATTTGCAACGGTGAAAGATCTGCTGCTTCAGGCAGAAGTATATGTATATGAAGGAGAACATCACGCGCTCAGCGGGTTTATCGGAATGCAGGGGGATTATATCGCCGGAATTTTTGTCCGGGACGGCGCGCAGTCCGGCGGCATCGGAAAGCTGCTGCTCGATTATGTAAAAAAAGACAGGGCGCGGCTGTGTCTGCATGTGTACCAGAAAAATATCCGGGCAGTGCGTTTTTATCGGCGGGAAGGGTTCTCCATCAGCGCCGAACGCACGGATACAAACACCGGAGAGAAGGAATACGAAATGATCTGGCAGACAGGCCGGAATAACGGAAAGGATGAGTATCATGATAAAAGCCATATTTTTTGATATAGACGGCACATTGTTCTCCCATACGACAAAAGGAATCCCCGAGAGTACGAAAAAGGCGCTCTGGCTGCTCCGGGAAAAGGGGATCCGCCTGCTGACGGCAACGGGGCGGCACATCATGGATATTAAAAATCTGACAACAGATCTTCCCCCATTTGACGGCCATATCACGCTGACGGGTCAGATCTGTCTGGACGAAAACGAAAAGACCGTCTGTGACGCTCCCATTAACGATGCGGAGGCGCGCGGTATTATCGACACATTTGCAAGGGAAGGTCTTCCGCTTATCATTATCGAACGAGACAGAAAGTACACCCTTTTTATGGATGAGACAATTCGTCGCACGGAACAGGATGTGACGGCGCTGATGCCGGAAGTGGACCGTTATACGGGTGAGAAAGTATTTCAGTTTATCGCCTTCGACCGCGAAAATAAACTCGACACATTGATGGAACAATTCCCGTCGTGTAAGACAAGCAGATGGAATCCTTTTGCCGTAGACATCATCTCCCAAAACGGGGGAAAGGTCGCCGGAATACGGCATTTTATGGAACATTTTCAGATCGGCGCACATGAGGTTATGGCATTCGGAGACGGGGAAAACGATATGGAGATGCTCCGCTTCGCCGGCGTGGGCGTGGCCATGGGAAACGCGGCCCCCATCGTCAGACAGCAGGCGGATTATGTCACCGCGGATATTGATGACGCCGGCATCTACAAAGCGCTGCAGCATTACGGAATCTTATAGCAGGTTATCGGAACAATCCGTATCACGGAAAAATCACAAGGGGGCTGTCTCTCACAAGACAACCCCTGAAATTTTTCCCGCATCAGGTAAACAACTGTACCCAATGCTTCACACCGTTTTCGTCCTGATATAATCCCACGCCGATGTTCCGAAATGATGCGTTCAGAATATTGGCCCGGTGTCCGCTGCTGTTCATCCAGCCTTCCATAACCGCTTCCGGAGTTCTCTGTCCGTAGGCGATATTTTCGCCGCTGCGGTTATATGACACGCCCTGCTGCGTCAGCGCCGTGCTGAAACTGCTGCCGTCCGGCCTTGTATGCGAAAACTGACGCTTAATCTCCCGTGCCCGCACGGAAGCCGCATTGTTTATGCCGGTCTGCATCTGCAGCGCCGGAAGCCCCGCTTTGGCCCGCTCCGCATTGACAAGATTCACAACCTGCTGCACCTCGGAATGCACCGCATCGCCCGGCTGTCCGGGCGCCGGCTGTTCTGTATCCGGACGGTCCGGCTGCTCCGGTATCGACGGTCCCGGTCCCTGAATGTCAGGGCAGAAATCGCCAATGTTTCCTGTATTGTTGCAAATTTGCTCCAGCGCCTTCTGCAGATCGTCTCCTTTGTAAACATTGCATATAGTTCCGTTCTGCATCTTTACAACGTTAACATTCGCTGCCTGTGTCGTCATCGGTATGCCGACCGCGATTGCCGCCGACAGCAATGCCACCGAAATCATTATGTTTCGTCTCATCTGTACCCTCCTTAAATATTACAAAATTGTTACATAATTATTACATTTTCAATCATAACATGTAATATATTGAAAGGCCAGCGGTAAATGTTCCCAGTGATGCCGGTGTCCGGCCGGCAGCCCGCAGATCATTTGCATTTGACAGTCTGACAATCCCGCTTATCTTACCGGCATATGGAAATCCACAAGCGCCCTGTTGAGATAGTCGTTAAAAGGTTTCATAATCCGAAACAGTTCTGTCGCCTGTGCAAGAAACCGTTCGGCGTCATCAAACGCCTCATCCCTGAGCGGATATTCCAGATACCAGCTTTTGAATTTTATGTATTCCGCCTGCGGATGTCCCTTGTCATATCCGGCGGGGACATTCTTTAACGCCGAACCCCGCACCGTAAAATGCTCCCGAAACGCAGGATCACCGAGAATCCGTTCCCATTCGTCACCGTTTTCGACAATATAATCTCGCACCATTGCGGTTGCGTCCCTGAACATATCCGCAAACAATCCGCCGCCCAGAAAAGACTGATGATCGGGTTTTATCATAAGATAATAGCCCACGGGAACCGGCAGCTTTCCCTGTGAAGAAATATGCGCCCGAAATGCGGGCAGGTAGGGCGATTTATCGCGGCTGAAACGGGTATCCCGCACCAGCTTAAACGTAAGGTTCTTCGGTTCATTATGCAGCACACTGCCGTCAAATTCACCGATACTGTGGATTAGCGCCCGGATCAATGACTCAAATTCCGCATTCGCCGCCTTGTTCTCCGCTTTGTGCGCATGGTACCATTCTCGGTTATTATTGTCGCGCAGATCGGAAAGATATTGAAAGATAAGCCGTGTATTCATTGTTGAGACCTCCTATGCATTTAAAACGGCGGAGCAGACCGTACCGTCTAAAAATTTACGAATGAATTCTTTCAGCTTTGCCGGAGACTGATAGGTTTTGCAAAAGGAAAATTCCTGTGAAAGACCGTCTATATTCTCCATTGCTTCTTTCACTTCTATCATTGTCTCCGTCGGAACAGCAGTCGTAAAATCCAACTGTGCGGGATTGATCCTGTGATTGCGGATGGCATAGTTGACTCTGTCTGCGCAGCGGCATGTCCCCTTGCCATATTCACCGCAGTATTCTTTTAAAAAGTCAGCCATCCGGCCGCGGATTCTTGAGAGCCTCTGGCGGTAAGCTTCGGGAGTGATCCCCAAAATATCCCCGGCTATCCGGCTGTCTACCCGAAACATTGTCCCCAGAATAAAGATACATCTGCTCTCGGGATCAAAGCACTGGAGCATGACATTGGTACAAGACAGCTTGAGTTCTTCCGCTAAAACAGATTTTTCCACATCCTGCGTCAGATCCGGCACATCGTCGATCCTGCCGTTTTTTATGTCATCCCCATAATATTCAAAGCTCAGCGGAAATTTCGCGAACATGTGCTTTTGGTAGTTTTTCAGATGATTTGTCGCAATGCGAAATACCCAGGTCGAAAAAGAGCTTTCTCCCTTAAAAGACGACAAGTGTGTCATAACTTTCAATAAAATATCCTGCGTGGCATCCTCCGCATCCGGGAATGTGCCGAGCATACGCAGCGACAGGTTAAACACCAAATCCTGTATGCCGAGAATAATGGTTTCCAGAGATTGTCTGTCTCCGGCAACGGCCGTTTCAATCAGAGCCGGCAGTTCTTCGTTTGTGATATGTTTCATGGCTTTTACCTCCTGTATAATATTAGACAACCGAAAAGCGGCCGTGTGACAGATTCTCTGCATTTTTTTATTTTTCCCGGCGGATGTAAACCGCAGGATGGCGAAAGCGTGCATCAGTACCGTCCTGCATAAACTTTTTTTGCTTCGGACGTCCATTTTTCGACAAACGCGGTCTTCGCATCCGTATAGGCATCTCTGTTATGTTCAAAGCGTTTCCACAGCTGCAGTTTTAACGTTTCGTATTCGTTTGCCGTCTGCGGATTCTCATTCAGATAATCCCGGAAGTACAATTCGTCGTTGTCCCCGGCATAGCGAAGGTGTACATGGAAAACCTTATCGGCAAATCCGTCTTTCGTGTATCCACGGTTAAAGGATATTCTCTCCGCTTTGTCTGACATGCGGATAAAGCCGTTCTCTTCCATAACCTTTGCCGTATCCCCGATGTCGGAATTTTCGGATACTTCAATCAACACGTCAACGATGTCCTTAGCCCGGATCCCGGAGACAGCCGTGCTCCCGATATGGCTGATTCTCTCGACCGGACACTCCGCCAATACGCATTGCAGCAGGCTTTCGATTTCGTCATAATATTGCTTCCATTTATCATTATGCGCAACAAGGGTAACGGGAAACAGTTCCCACAATTCCTGCAGCGTCATTTCCGTAAGTTCTTTCGACAATTTTACATCACTCCTGACGTGGTTTTCCTGTATGTCTAAAGTATCACGACTATCATATCTGTCACGTAATTGTATTACTGAATAAATTGTTAAGTAATGTATCATTTAAAGTTGCGAATTCGCGACTTTTCCAAACTCTGTTTTTGTCGCGGCAGGCGCCAATACCTTTGCCTGCATTTTCGCATGAGCAGTTTTTAATTCCCATGAAAGCCCCTCTGTAAAGGCACTGACATAAAACTTTGCCGCACAATATGTCACCGCATTGGGAACTATCGTATAACCGCCGCACGAAGAAACATTGATAAGCTGTGCATTTTCAGTATTCTTGAAATCGCGCACAAATAAAGACGAAAGGATAGTGAGGGCTTCCACATTCAAATGCAACATCCGACTGATTTTCTCCAAATTCTGATGCCCCACGCTGTCATAATTGCCGAATCCCGCATTGTTAATCCATGTCTGCAAAGGGTAAGATTTTACATCTTCATAAAGCCCAAAAACATTTTGGGAAACAGACAAATCGGTTACTTTCGGCACAACATCAAGTGTCGGATATAAAGACAAAATTTCCTGCCGCAATGCTTCCAGTCTGTCTTTCCTGCGGGCAATCAAAATAAGATTGCTTCCACGCTCTGCGAATGCCTTTGCCGTTTCGTACCCTATGCCGGAACTTGCTCCCGTAATAACAGTGTATCTTTTTGTGTTCTGAACCATTTACAAAACCTCCTTGTCATTGATATAATGCAAGCATACAACGTAGAGGAAACTCTATGTCAAGAGGACAGGAAGTGATTTTTTGGAATACTCCATAGGTGAATTTTCAAGGCTGACAAATTTAGGAATCCATACTCTGCGCTATTATGAACATGAGGGCTTAATTACGCCGGGGCGCAATTCCGGCAACCGCCGCTGTTATTCGGATAAAGACCTTGCATGGATTGAATTTATCAAGCGTCTGAAAGATACGGGTATGCCGATTAAGGAGATACAGCATTATGCAAAACTGCGGGCGGCGGGAGATCCTACTCTGCGTGAGAGAATGGAAATGCTGACTGCACACAGGGAAGCCCTAAATGAACAGATAAGACAGTTACAGGAACACATGACAAAACTGGACGATAAAATTGCTTTTTACCGACAGGAAACAGAACGCACATTAAATAATAGTTAGGGCGAACAATACGCCTGTTTTCTTTCTGAAAAGATAGGAAACAGGCATAAATTTTTGTTGTTCTATTTGGCATTTCTCAAACCGCTCCGAATTAAGAAGCAAGGAAATCTTTTTGAAAAATCATCATCTGTGGCATAAATTACCAGTTGCATAATCGTTTCCTGATTCAATTCCTTACTTACTTTTGCAAAAAATTGCGTCATAGCACGGTTTTTCAATGCGAAAACCGTATCACTGTCCATTTCTGTTTTATGTTTTTCAATCCACTTACACGTTTTATTATATTTATCCGCTTCTGCTACAAATTTCTCCTTTTTATATCGATTTTCCTTTGCAATTACAGCGTGATTCCCAAAATTACGCAAAGGAAGCTGTGATTCACGATCCGCATATCCAATCACATTATCCTCAATGATCTCCGCCATAATGTCCATAGGACAATTCATGGGCAAAACTTTTTTACCCTCAAAATCTTTTTTATTTCTGCTCTTTTTATTACTTGCAAAAAACTGTGGGATCTCCTTTCTCTTTATGCACGGCAAGTTTCTAATTCGATTAATCTCACTTACAACGTCTACATCAAAACATTTCTTAGCCAAGTCAATACTAATCTGGCTTATTACAGATAAGATAATAAAGCAGTCTTCTAATTCCCTGCTTTCTGCTCCGCCATCATAATAGTAGCTCAATGCAAGCTGTGCGGTATCCGTAGATGTTCCTATTGATTCCTGTGCATCCGAAATCCGGTTATCCATTTCCGCATAATCCTCTGGTGTAAAATGATAATTATTCGCACCATTTTCATCTACATCATTAATAATCGTAGGATATTCCGTATATGCTTTTTTTGCAAGATCAGCTAAATCATGCTGATTGGTAACATATACAAAGTCAGAGTCACAGTCATGCCCTGAAAGTCTGGCTTGTGTATCTGTTTTTATCGCATTCAATACGATCACATTTTTCCCTGTATTGGGAAAATATTTTAACAGCTTTTCCGGATAGACATTATAAAGATGGATAATATTATTCGGTGAATTATGAGGGCTTCTAAAAGCCGCCAGTCTATCACCGTCCTCAAATCTTGGTGCATAACACTGAATACCATCTTCCATTAGCTCAAAGCATCCCTCATTCCGAAAGTTTTTATCGCCCGCAGCTTTCATTAACAGCGAAACCGGATTGTCCATGATTGTTAAATTATCTCCTGTCTGAAATAGCCGTCCGTCTTTACAATCCTTTAATAAATTGCTGATATCCCTGCTTTTCTTTGTGCGAAAAAATTCTGTCCTCGAAAAATCCCGATTCCATTTCACCAGTTCCACCAACAATTCATTGATATTAAAATCATTCTTTGTCTTGTCCAGATACTCCAAATAAGCCTCATCACTGTTTTTTAATCCATTGCAAAAATCCACTCTGCAATCTGTTACACGCTCCAATATATCGCGGTCTGTTGTCGGAAGAGAGTTATTCATCTGGTACGCTGACAACTGCAAATCCCCCCATTTGCCGGGATGTGCAGTTTTGACAATGGAAAAATAATTATCAAACCGTTTCATATAATTACGGTAAAAACCAAATGCTTTCTTTTCTGTACCTCCCATTATATCAACAAATTTCAGCCACTTTAGTGATTTATCTGTAATAATCACTTTTATATCTTTCAGCTTTAATTTTCTGCCAAACATATCGCTGTCTGTAATACAGGTATCATAATCCATGCCCTTTTCAGCGCAATAGTCTCTGAAAAATTCCTGTATATTGCCGCGGAACAAACAACTTTTAAAGAAATGAGAACGGCAGTATATAAATCCATCCATATTTATTGGAAATACGTTTCCATCTATCAGCCCGGAGCCGTCAAACAGAATCTTCTTTATCTTTGCATCCGAAACCCTGTTTACAGTGCAATCTTTTCTTGTGTATTCTGTTATTTTATGTTCACCCGGGTATCTGCCGTTGATACGGATCCCTCGTGCTTTTAATGCATCTTTTGTCTTTTCAGAAATAAGGGACATCTCATTACACACTGCTTTTTCTTCGTCAAGGGTAAACCCTTTTTTATTGATAATCTTTTCTAACCGCGGAGAATCAAAGTCAATCTCAAATTCGTCTTTGGTGTCTATACTATCTTCCACTTTCACAATCGCCGCATTCATCCCATCCGAAAAAGTCTCCTCGTCTCTCACAATCAAAATATTTTCTGACGGAATCTGAATATATCCTTTTGCAGTGGCCGTTGTCAATGTCTGGTATGCCGATAATTCTACCAGTTTAAAAACCTTCTCAGAATCAGCTTTTGACTGCTCGTCCATCAAATCATACAATCCCATAGTAAGGAAATCGATGGCCTTATGATGTAAGCTGTCCCGTATAAATACACACTCGCCATTTTTAGCTTTTCCGGGGGAACGCATGAGCATTTTATAGTGAACCGAGTTCTTTTCAATAATTTCACCGTTTTTATTTTTCTTTTCAAATGTATATTTCACACCGTTTTTATAATTCATTCTTCGTAATTCGTGTACGTGTATTTTATTTTCTATACCCTCAATCCGATACTCTGCATCATAATTAAATTTTACTACAATAAAGTCCCTGCAAAAGTCACCGCTGTTTCTGGTGATCTTACCGTTCATATACCGCAGGAATAAGCTGTCTGTCAAGACTGCCTTTCGTGTTTTAACCTTCTGAAACACAAACCAGCTATTACCAATTTTATACTCTGTTTTCTTATCATTGCTTTCGGCAATATCTTTTATATAAATATGATTTGCTTCTATCAATTTTATGTAAATTGGTTTTAGCTTTTTCGTATAATCAATCTTTTTTCCCATCAAAATTCCCTCCACAATCAAAAAGTCCCACCACAAATGGCAGATGCACCGTATTAGCTTCTACTTATTACTTCTCCATTTGAGAATCAAATGCATCACAAAAATTCAATTTTTCCATATTTCACTCACATTTTTTTATTGATACGCATAAAAAAACACTATATATAGACTTTTCAATCTACATATAGTGTTTCATTCATCCACTATGTAATCCCTGTCTTAAGAACATTGTGTAACTAATACACAAGCCACAAACCGCATAACCGCCAAATTAAAAAAGTCCGCAGCCATTGATTTCAAGGCTCCCGGACTTTTTCTAATAGCGAGAGGGGGATTTGAACCCTCGACACTACGGGTATGAACCGTATGCTCTAGCCAACTGAGCTATCTCGCCGT
>CAJUCC010000064.1 GCA_910585205.1 uncultured Lachnospiraceae bacterium | reverse complement strand
TGATTTCATCTATATTACCGCTGTAAAAAAATCGCTTACAGTAGATGAAATCAACACAATTTTACAGTACAATTATTTTACCGATATTGAATTTAATCCTGCTAAAAGCATAAATACCCAGGCGAGGGCTGCCGCAATACTTCAGTTGATGGTGGCCGAATATGGGTATCTGCCTTCTTTTCGCAAAGAGGACTTTATTTCTTATCACAAGGAACATGTTTCTTATTGACAACTTTCTGTTGATCGGGCAAATAAAAAGCAAAAACAGGGCGGCGGGGCAGAATGGACAATCCCGCCGCCCTCTCTGTTATCGTTCCATATCCTGCGTCCTGCCGGAAGCAGCATATTTCTCTCAAGGGTTTCTCTTCAACTGGAAGGACGAATCCACCAGTCCCCGCATTAATACCGCTCCTGTCCCTTTACTTCTTCATACAGCAGACAGTAATTCTCATATCTCGTCCTGCCGATCTTTCCCTCCGCCAGCGCTTCTTTTACCGCGCAGTCCGGCTCATGGATATGGATACAGCCCTGAAACCGGCATTCGCCCTCATATGGGGCAAACTCCGGGTAGCAGTGCCGCAGATTTTCTTTTTTCAGATCAAAGAGTCCGAGCGAGCTGAAACCGGGCGTATCCATAATATACGTATCCGCCTCCACACGGATCAGCTCACTGTGGCGGGTAGTATGTCTGCCTCTGGCTATCTTCTCACTGACGGCGCCGGTCTCCATCCGAATGTCCGGCTGGAGACGATTAATCAGCGAAGACTTCCCCACGCCGCTCGGCCCTGCCACCGCCGTCGTCCGGCCCTGCAGCAGAGCGCGCAGTTCTTCCGTTCCGCTGCCGTCCTGAGCGCTCGTCAGCACAATGCGGTATCCGCTCCCGGCATAGATTTCCCGGAATGCCGCTTCCTCAGCCTCCGAAATCATGTCTCTTTTGTTAAAACAGATCACACAGGGAAGACTCTGACATTCCATCATAACCAGAAAGCGGTCCAGCAGGTTAAAGTTCGGCGCCGGCCTGCATACGGCAAAGATCACAAGCGCCTGATCGACATTTGCCACTGCCGGCCGCAGCAGCGCATTTTTTCTGGGCAGGATGTCGTCGACATTGCCCTCCTTTGCCGCCGCATCCAGAACGGACAGTTCCACATCATCGCCGACCAGCGGTTTCACCTGCTGTTTTCGGAATATTCCCTTTGCCTTACAGGTATAAATGTCTCCCTCCCCTGTCTGGACATAGTAAAATCCCGCAATCCCCCTGATTATTTTTCCCCTCATAGAATCCTTTCCGCCGGGTATCGCACGCTTATGCCTCCGGCGTAAATGCTACCGGACGTTCCACCGTCCGCGGCTCCTCTGCACCCGGTATCGTAACGGTCTCTCCTGTCTCCGGATTTGTCGTCGTCGAAGGCGGTGTCACCGCCGTATACTGAAATACGATCTTGCCCACGCCGCTTCCCTTGATGCCGGATATATTCATCGTTATCGGAAAGGTGGCCGTACTCGTCCGCGTCAGTTCCTGCCCCTCTGCCGTCACCAGAATAACCGTGACAGGTGTGCCGGAAATAAAGGCCGGATCTTCCAGTATCGGGCTGTCGACATTTGCATTAAAACCGTATGTCAAATCAACCGGCCCCTTGCTGATCTTAATATCCACCGCCGTACCCGGATCCACATAATCGCCAACGGAATAACTCTGATAGCATACAAGCCCGCTAAACGCCGGGTCTTCATAATTGACCTCTTCCACACTGCCAACGTTCAGTCCCAGTTCCGTCAGTGTCACGGTCGCATCCATCTCCGTCATCCCCATTACACTGGGTACACTGACCTTGCTTGCGTCCGGCCCGCTGCTGATCTGCAGTGTCACCGTCGTTCCGCGCGGAACCTTGGTCCCGGCGTCAGGGGACTGCCCGACTACATTGCCTTTCTCCACCGTATCGCTTGCCGCCTCTGTCTTGGCTACCTGAAAGCCCTCTTTTTCCAGAAGCGCCGTCGCCTCCGCCAGCGATTTCCCCTTCACATCCAATACACTGACGCCCTCCGCTCCCGCGCTGACTGTCAGTTTGACAACCGTGCCGGCGGCGACTTTCCTGCCGGCCTTGATATTGCTCCCGATTACAATATCCTGCTCATATTCGGAAGACTCCTCATAGGAAACCTCATAATCCAGCCCCAGATCGCTTAACATACTCTTGGCACGGGTCAGAGACATCCCCTCCACATCCGGCATTTCCACCTCTTCGCTTTTCTCAGTGCCGAAGCGTGACTTGATTTCATCCAGATCCACAATGCCGAGTGTTTTTCCCGCGATAAAGAGTATAATACAGCCGATCAGCACGGCCGCAATCACGGCGAGAATCGTCGTCACCCGTTCCATCTTCGGGTCAAAGTCTTCTTCCTCTTCTTCCCACACAGGCTCCCGTTTCGAAGAAGCGCTTTTTTTCGGCCGGGGCTTTTCCGAATTATTCAGGCGCAGATGTTCTTCCTCGCTGTCGCGCCGGGGCGCCTTTTTTTTCGGTTTCGTCCCCTCCGTATTGGTAATCACCCGCGTCCTGCCCGCCGTCTCGCCGTCGTCAATCACCACAAAGTCTTCGTCCGGGTTAATCAGGGAATGCTTCAGATCCTCGATCACTTCCGACATTTTCTGATAACGCCTGTCCGGGCTTTTCTGGGTACATTTATAGACAATCTGCTCCACACTGATGGGAATTTCCGGCACAAAATCCCGCGGAGACGGCATCGGATCCTGTATATGTTTGATTGCAATCGCAACCGTCGTCTCGCCGTTAAAAGGAACCCGCCCGGTCAGCATCTCAAACAGGGTGACGCCCAGAGAGTAAATATCGCTCTTGGCATCGCTGTAACCGCCCCGGGCCTGTTCCGGCGACGTATAGTGAACCGACCCCATCACATTGGACGTGATCGTATTGCTCGTAGCGGCCTTGGCAATGCCGAAATCCGTCACCTTTACCTTGCCGTCCTTGGAAATAATAATATTCTGGGGTTTGATGTCCCGGTGTATAATAAAATTGTTATGGGCAGCCTCGATCCCCATGGACACCTGTATGGCAATGCTGACAGCCTCCTTGACCGACAACCGCGATTTTTTTTCAATATATTTCTTCAGCGTGATCCCTTCGACCAGCTCCATAACAATATAGTAAATATCATTTTCCTCTCCGACATCGTATACATTGACGATGTTGGAGTGCATCAGCCCTGCCGCCGCCTGCGCCTCGCTTCTGAACTTGGCGACAAAATTCCGGTTTTCGCTGAATTCCTGTTTTAATACTTTCACCGCAACAAAACGGTTTAATTTATGGTCTTTTGCCTTATAAACATCAGACATACCGCCGGTGCCGATTTTTTCCAATATCTCATACCGATCACCTACCAGCATTCCTATTTTTATCATTCTGACCTCCAGTTACGCCTCATTTTCCTGCTCCCCGAACGGGTCGATCAGGATTACCGCGATATTATCTTTGCCACCATTGTCATTCGCCGCACCGACCAGCGCCTTTCCCTTTTCGGAAAGTTCTGTCGCCGCGCTGACAATTTTCCGGATCTCCTCATCCTCCAGCATATTGGTAAGTCCGTCCGAGCACAGCAGAATCATATCGCCCCGCAGCAGATCAACCTGGAAAAAATCTGCCTCTACCGTGTCCATGGCCCCTATGGCCCTTGTTATAATATTTTTATCCGGATGATTCCTGGCGGCGAGCCTGTCAATGCCGCCCATCCGCACCATCTCTTCCACAAGAGAATGGTCTCTCGTAATCTGTCTGATCTCTCTTTGGTTCGCGATATACAGGCGGCTGTCGCCCACATTTGCGACTTCCAGAACACCGCCCTGCAGTGTGGCTGCCACAACTGTCGTTCCCATGCCGGAAAGCCGCTCATTCTCGCTGGCCATACGTCTGATATGGGAATTGGCCTCCCGGATCGCACAGCCCAGAATTTCCACCGGTTCCGTCATATGAGACTCCCGTATCCGACGCTCCATCGTTTCCACTGTCGCCTTTGAGGCATAGTCGCCCGCATTATGGCCGCCCATACCGTCCGCCACGATAAACACATTCGGTAGGTTTCCAATCGGGGATACCGACGCAAATACATAATCCTGATTTAATTTTCTCCGTTTTCCAATGTCCGTTATGGAAAATGCCTGCACCACTTTTACGCCTCCTGCCACGCTTCCCTGTCATACCTGCGTCTGCGCTGTCCGCATGCGCCGTTTCTGTATCACGGCCCATTTCCCTTCTGTTGTATGCTCTCCGCCTGAATGCTTTATCTGTCTCTTATGATTTGTATTCTGATATATCCTGATTATTCTAACATAAGAGGAATAAAGAGACAAGTCATATAAAAATTTCACGGCAGGAGCGTATCGTTCCCATCCTGCTCCGGG
>CAJUCC010000063.1 GCA_910585205.1 uncultured Lachnospiraceae bacterium | reverse complement strand
TCAACAGAGGATGATCCGACTGTGATTGCAAAAGGTGTTGATGAGAATGGGAATGAATTTGAGCAGACCATACATATCAACAAGATAAATCCCCGGAATGCTTCATTAGTGGAAATGACAGCTTTGGAGTCATATATGGGGGTGGATAAGAATGGAGGGCTTACATCGTTACCGCCTGAAACCGGAATGATGGGATTGCGTGACAGGACAGATTTTATGGATATGTTCCAAAAGCAGATCAGCGATATGAAACTGTTGAGCCAGAAAAGGGCGGCGGCATACTACCAGTACAGTATGCAGGCATATTGGGATTTTATGAATAAGAAATAAATTCCAGTAAACGCATATCCTCCTTCATAACCCACAGGCGAACAAGGGCAGGCATCCCCGGCGTTCCGGCAGATCGGGGAATCGGGGAGCAGGGAGAAGGGGAGGCCGATATGGAATTTGTCCGGGGAACATAGGCAAAATGTAATTTTGAGGAGATATGGTATTGTTCGGCTAATTGTTTAAGACCAATAGTCCCTTTTAAATAACGTTGTACGATTTCCGGTTTTAATTCGGTACTATACATCTTCTTACCAGACATAGAAATAACCCCTTTCGTTAGACATATATTTTTGTCTGACAAAAGGGGTTCACTTCAAAAGCGCTTTTACCATCCGTTTTATTTTCGCATTGTCAGTATTGTATCTGTCAGCCGCTTTGCAACTTCGTCCTTGCTCATAAGGGGGAGCTGCGTCTGGCTGCCGCGGGCGATCAGCGTCACCACGTTGGTGTTGACGCCGAAGCCGGCGCCGGTTACGTTCAGATTGTTTGCCACGATCAAATCCAGATTTTTGCGCTCCAGTTTTGTCCGGGCATTTTCGAGCAGATGTTCCGTTTCCATGGAAAAGCCGCACAGAAACTGTCCGTCCGGTTTGTGCCGTCCCAGATAGTGCAGGATGTCGTCGGTCCTGCTGAGGGAAAGGGAGAGCGCATCGTCGGATTTTTTGACTTTTTCCTGCGCCGTCTCGGTGGGACGATAATCCGCCACGGCGGCAGCCTTGATAATAATATCCTGTGAGGCGCTTACGGATGTGACGGCTTCAAACATTTCCCTGGCGGTTGTCACCGGGATGCAGGTGAGATACGGCGGAACGGGGAGTTTGGTGGGGCCGGTGACAAGTGTCACGTCCGCGCCCCGGAGCATACAGTGCTTTGCGATCGCATAGCCCATCTTGCCGGTGGAATGGTTGCTGATAAAGCGCACCGGATCGATGGCTTCCCGGGTGGGTCCCGCCGTGACGAGAACCCGCAGGCCCTGCATGTCTTTTGCGCAGGCTATCGCGTGCGCAATGGCATCCCGTAAGACTTCCGGTTCCGGCATCTTGCCGTCACCCGTGTCGCCGCAGGCCAGATAGCCGGCGGCCGGCGTTACGATTTCCATGCCGTAGTGCCTGCATTTGTCCAGATTATCCTGCACGATCGGGTTGCGGTACATGCGGGTATTCATGGCCGGAGCCAAGATCTTCGGACATTCACAGGCCAGATATGTGGTCGTCAGCATATCGTCGGCAATGCCGTTTGCAATCTTGCCGATGACATTGGCCGATGCCGGCGCAAGCAGGAAGACATCCGCCTGCTTTGCCAGCGCCACATGTTCGACGTTGAATTCAAAATGCCGGTCAAACGTATCAATCAGGCACTTATTGCCTGTCAACGTTTCAAATGTAATGGGGGTGATAAAGTTGGCGGCGTTTTCCGTCATAATCACGGTTATATCGCCGCCCTGCTTTTTCAGCATGCTTGCCAGTGACGCGATTTTATAGGCCGCGATGCTTCCGGTAACACCCAGAATGATCTTTTTTCCGGTAAACATATGATAATCGTCCAATCTTATACTTTTGTTCTGACGGGTTCCTTTTTGAGTTCAAATACTCTGGCGGCGGCCAGCGCTTTTGTAATCACTGCCACCAATATGGTCGCGCAGACGGCTTCCGGTATGCCGGATGCCGTCACCGTACCGATAACCAGTCCGAAAACGGCTGTCACCGCCACTTCTCTGGCCTGTGCATACTGCTGTGCCAGCAGGAAATAGATGCTGCCCATAACCATAACGGTATTGGTCATGGAGCCGACAAAGCCGCACAGACCGTATCCGAGTATTTTGGGACATTTTATTTTTTTCAGGAATATCCACAGCCAGCCGGCTGCAACGCCGATGAGAATCCTGCATCCGACGGAGATCCAGACCGCCTTGACCGCGCCGGAGATACCGGTCGTGCTCATAAAAGGCGAAAAGGCGAAGGAGAGCAGGGTGGGGGCGTATGTGTTGCTCAGCATGGAGCAGATGCCAAAGACGGCGCCCAGAATGGCGCCTGCCAGGGGCCCGAGTAAAATTGCGCCGATAATGACCGGAATGTGTACCGTTGTCGCCTTGATAATCGGCAGTTGAATCATCCCCAGCGGCGTATTTGCCAAAAGGATGACAATTGCCATCAGAAGTGCGACACGAACCATCCAGCCGGTTCCTTTTTTTGTGTTATTCATTTTTTTTCCTCCTGTTATCATTCTTCTTATTTTGTGTGCGTCACACATGAAGATACAATACGCACATATCGTACCACGGAATTTGGAAAGATACAACAGAAAGTTCGGACGCCCTGCTTGAAAAAGCAGGGGAAAGGGAGTAGAATCGGAACAGAAAGAATGCAGGAGGAAAAAAGATGGCAGAGGCAATGAAGGGATTGCACAGGAGCCATCGGTGTGCGGAACCGGGAACCGGCGATATCGGGACCTGTGTGACACTGATGGGATGGGTGCAGAAACAGCGAAATAAAGGCGGCATTATTTTTGTCGATCTGCGTGACCGTTCGGGGATCATGCAGGTTATATTTGAAGAGAGCGATTGTGGGAGTGAGAATTTTGCCAAAGCGGAAAAGCTGCGGAGCGAATATGTGATCGCCGTGACGGGAACGGTGGAAAAGAGAGCGGGTGCGGTCAACCCGCAGCTTGCCACGGGAGAGATCGAGATCCGTGCACGACAGCTGCGGATTCTGTCGGAAGCGCAGACGCCGCCGTTTCCGGTCGAAGCGGATTCCAAAACGCGGGAAGAACTGCGTCTGCAGTACCGGTATCTGGATCTGCGCCGGCCCGATCTGCAGCGCAATATCATACTGCGCAGCAGCATTGCGGCCAATATCCGTAAGTTTATGACGCAGGAAGGCTTTCTGGAGATTGAGACGCCGATCCTGGGTAAATCCACGCCGGAGGGGGCGCGGGACTATCTGGTGCCGAGCCGGGTGCACCCGGGCAGTTTCTACGGTCTGCCCCAGTCTCCGCAGTTATTTAAACAGCTTTTGATGTGCTCCGGTTTCGACCGCTATTTCCAGATTGCGAAATGCTTCCGCGACGAAGACCTGCGGGCGGACAGGCAGCCGGAGTTTACTCAGCTGGATATGGAGCTCTCCTTTGTGGATGTGGATGACGTGATCGATGTGAACGAACGGCTTTTACAGTTTGTCTGCCGGGAGGCGATCGGTCTGGAAGTGCAGCTTCCGATTCCGCGGATGACATGGAAAGAGGCGATGGAGCGGTTCGGTTCCGACAAGCCGGACACCCGTTTCGGCATGGAACTGGTCAATGTATCCGATGTGGTCAGCGGCTGCGGATTCGGTGTCTTTACGTCTGCTCTGGAAGCGGGCGGGAGTGTCCGGGGCATCAATGCAAAAGGACAGGCCGGCATGCCGCGCAAGAAGATAGACGCCCTCGTGGATTTTGCAAAGGGATATGGCGCGAAGGGGCTGGCTTATCTGAGCATACAGGAAGACGGCAGTTTCAAATCCTCGTTTGCCAAATTTATGACGCAGGAGCAGTTGGAAGCGCTGACGGCGGCAATGGACGGTGAGCCGGGCGATCTGCTGTTATTTGCGGCGGATAAAAACAGCATTGTGTACAGTGTACTGGGCGCACTGCGCCTGGAGGTGGGCGAACAGATGGGCCTGATCGACCATGATGCATTCCACTTCCTGTGGATTACGGAGTTTCCGCTGTTTGAGTGGAGCGAGGAGGAGAACCGCTTCGTGGCCGTCCATCACCCCTTTACGATGATGATGGACGAAGATTTGCAGTATCTGGACAGCGATCCGGGCAGAGTGCGGGCCAAGGCATATGACATTGTCCTGAACGGTGTGGAACTGGGCGGCGGCAGCGTGCGGATCTATCAGGATGACATACAGGAAAAGATGTTTTCGATTCTGGGCTTTACGAAGGAAGAAGCGCATAACCGTTTCGGCTTCCTGCTCGATGCCTTTCGGTATGGCGTGCCGCCGCATGCGGGACTGGCCTATGGCCTGGACCGTCTGGTTATGCTGCTCGTAAAGGCGGACAGCATCCGTGAGGTTATGGCGTTTCCGAAAGTCAAAGATGCGTCCTGCCTGCTGACCGGTGCACCCGATACGGTGGATACGGTACAGCTTCGGGAACTGCATCTGGCGGCGGAAAACGCGGCGCAGGACTGATGCCGGAGGTGTATATTGCCCGGACAGATGTATTTCTGGAGGAGACGGTTTTCCGGCAGGGCTGCGCGGCGGTCGACAGCGTGCGCCTTGCCGGTGTAAACGCCTGCCGCAGGAGAGAAGACAAAGCCCGGAGCCTGTGCTGCGGGCTTTTGCTGCAATACGCCATGCGCCGCCGCCTGCGGACGAAAAAAAAGCTGGAACTGCGGTATGGATACGGGACATATGGGAAACCGTACTTTGTGGATGAACCGGATATGCATTTCAGTCTGTCACACTCCGGGGCATATGCCGCGGCCGTTTTTGCGCCGTGCAGGGCGGGCATTGACATCCAGTGCCGGCGCCCGCTGCGGGACGGCGTTGTCCGCCGGGGTTTATCGGAGCGGGAACTTGCGCGGTATGAGCGCATGGAGAACGGGGAGGCGCGTACGGACTGGTTTTTCCGCTGCTGGTGCGCCAAGGAGAGTTATACGAAGCTGACCGGTGTCGGCATGACGGGGGATTTCCGACGGATCAGTTTTCTGCCGGAGGAAGGAAAAATCCTTCCGGATTGTGAGAAGGCGGAGGATGCGTTTCCTGTTGTCATGAGAGAATATGTGCCGTTTCCCGGTTATTATCTGCATGTGTGCACAGCGCCGTGCAGCCGGCCGCTGCCGGAGCGGGCGGAGGACGTGACGGCGCAGCTGCTGCGGCTGGCGGAAACGGGAGAATGTACGGCGGACGGCTGCGGTCCGGATTCACCTGCTGTGTCCGATTCGCATACTCTGTCATAAGAGCAGATATGCGGAGAAAGACCAATGGCGAACTATACAATCGTAATGGATGCCGGACACGGCGGCTCGGATCTGGGAGCCGTTTATAACGGACGGTATGAAAAGAATGATACGCTTGCGCTGACACTGGCAGTGGGCAATATTTTACAGAATGCGGGAATCAATGTCGTGTACACCCGGACGGAGGACGTCTATGAGACGCCGTACCGGAAGGCACAGGAGGGGAATCTGTCGGGGGCCGATTATTTTATTTCGATTCACAGAAATTCCAGCCCTTATCCGAATACGTATTCGGGCGTGGAATCGCTCGTATATTCGGAGGGCGGGATTGCGGAAATCATAGCCAAAAACATTAACAGGCAGCTCTCCTATCTGGGATTTCGCAATATCGGGGTTTCGGAGCGGCCGAACTTGATTGTCTTAAACAGCACACAGATGCCCGCGGTGTTGGTGGAAGTGGGATTTCTGAATACGGATGCGGACAATATGCTGTTTGATCTGGAATTTGAGGCCATCGCGGAGGCCATCGCCTATGGGATACTGGAATCTCTGGGCGTTGTGTGAGCGGGCGGCCGGATAAGAGAACCCGGCCGGGGATGCGGAGCAGAGACGGCTGCGGGTTATGAGATGGGATAGAAAAATGAAACGTAAGAAACAAAACGGGCTGTCACAGATTCAGATGATAGCGATGGGATTTTTTATTATCATTGTTGTGGGGACGATGCTTTTGATGCTGCCCTGTGCGACAAAGGAGGGAAGCACCGGGATATTGGACGCCCTGTTTACGGCCACCAGCGCCACCTGTGTGACGGGGCTGGTGGTAGCGGATACGTTCCGGCACTGGACGCTGTTTGGCCAGTTGGTGATTCTGGCGCTGATTCAGACAGGCGGTCTGGGATTTATGACGATCGGTGTGTTTTTTTCCATTTATATCAGGAGGAAAATCAGTCTGCGGGAGCGGGAACTGCTGCAGGAGAGTATCAATACCCTGCAGCTTGCGGGGGTCGTGCGGCTGACCAAACTGATTGTCAAGGGGACACTGCTGCTGGAGGGCATCGGCGCTGTTTTTCTGGCGTTTCGCTTTGTGCCGGAAATGGGCTGGCTGCGGGGCTGTTATTACAGTGTATTTCATTCCGTGTCCGCGTTCTGCAACGGCGGGTTTGACCTGATGGGGGAGCGGGAGGCATACGCCTCTTTGACCGCCTATGCCGGTGATCCGCTTGTAAATCTGGTGATTATGACATTGATCGTGGTCGGCGGCATCGGTTTTATCGTCTGGCAGGACATATTCACCAACGGCCTGCATCTGCGCAAGTATATGCTGCATACAAAGATCGTGCTGCTGATGACGGCGGGACTGGTTTTCGGAGGCGGGCTTTTATTCTGGCTGTTTGAGAGAAATGCGCTGTTTCAGGGACATGCACCGGGCACACAGATACTGGAAGCTCTTTTTTCCTCCGTGACGGCGAGGACGGCGGGATTTAACACAGTGGATACGGGAGCGCTTTCAAGCGGCAGCCGGCTGCTGACGATGCTGCTGATGTTTATCGGCGGAAGTCCCGGCTCCACGGCGGGCGGCATCAAAACGACGACGGTGGTCGTGCTGATTATGTATACCTGGAACAGTCTGTGCAGCAAAAACGGCTGCAGCGTATTTGAACGGCGGATTCCGGACGAGATTATTAAAAAATCGAGTATGGTACTGGTGATTAATCTGCTGATGGCGCTGACGGCGGGCGTAATCATAAGCGGCATCCAGCCGGAGCTTTCGATGGACAGCATTATGTTCGAAATCTGTTCCGCTATCGGGACGGTTGGCATGACATGCGGGATTACGAGGGATCTTTCGACGATCTCAAAATGCGTGATTATTTTTCTGATGTACTGCGGCAGAATCGGCAGTATGACGTTTGCGTTGTCGTTTATGCAGAAGAAAAAGACGGATCCGGTGCAGTATCCGCTCGGAAGGATTACGGTAGGATAGAAAGGGATAAGAAAATGAAATCGGTTTTAATCATTGGAATGGGAAAATTCGGCTATCATCTGTGCAGAAAGCTGGCGGAGCTCGGCAATCAGATTCTGGTCGTTGACGAGGATGAAGAGGCGCTGGAAGAGGTGCTCCCTATCGTGACAAGTGCGAAGATCGGTGACTGTACGAAGGTGGATGTGCTGAAGACACTGGGCGTGGACAATTTCGACTACTGTTTTGTCTGCATCGGCGAGAATTTTCAGAGCAGTCTGGAAGTCACAAGCCTGCTGAAAGAGATGGGCGCAAGATATGTAATCAGCAAGGCTGTGCGGGATATTCAGGCGAAGTTCCTGCTGCGCAACGGAGCGGATGAAGTGATCTATCCCGACCGGGATATAGCGGAACGTCTGGCGAACCGGTGCAGTGCCAGTCATGTATTTGATTATATCGAACTGAGCCGGGAATGCTCGATCTATGAGATTCTTCCGCTGGCCAACTGGATCGGAAAAACCGTGCGGGAGCTGGACATCCGTGCCAATTATCATATCAATATTCTGGGTGTGAAAAAGGGAGAGAAGACGGACTTCGTCGTGCATCCCGATTATCGTTTCGGCGGGGAAGACCATCTGATCGTAATGGGAAACAATGAGGATGTCTTCGCGGTTTTGAAGCGGATGGATGAAAAAACGGGCGGAAAACGGCAGCGGAAATAGGCAGCGGCGGTAAGGTAATCGTACAGATGCGGGAAAAATCCCGCGTCTGCAGTGCCGGATCCGGACCGAAAAAAAATATTGACAAAACGGTGAAAAGTATTTATTATATCGTGTAATGAAAAAGGTTCAATGGTGATCCACTGAATCTTTTTCCTTGTATCTGTAAATGCAATGCAGGAAAGATGGAGGAGAAGATTATGAAAAAGTTTTTAAGCATTGCGGTAGCATCGGCTATGGTGGCGGCGGCGCTCACAGGCTGTGGCAGTAATCCGTCATCCGATTCTACGGCACCGACAGAAGGTACGGAAGGAAACGCATCAGACAGCGGCACAGCAGAAGGCGGCGCATCGGCAGAAGGCGGCGTATTCAAAATCGGCGGCATCGGTCCTGTCACGGGCGCGGCAGCGGTTTACGGACAGGCAGTTAAAAATGCGGCACAGCTTGCAGTGGATGAGATCAATGCCGCAGGCGGCATCAACGGCGCACAGATCGAGTTCAACTTTCAGGATGACGAGCATGACGCGGAAAAGGCCGTCAATGCATACAACACATTAAAGGACTGGGATATGCAGGTATTGCTGGGCACGGTGACAAGTACACCCTGTACGGCGGTTGTGGAGAAGACGCATGAGGACAATCTGTTCCATCTGACGCCTTCGGGTTCCGCGGTGGAGAGTATCCAGTATGACAATGCGTTCCGTGTATGTTTCTCCGACCCCAACCAGGGTACGGCATCCGCGCAGTATATCGGCGAGAACAAACTGGCGACAAAGGTAGCGGTAATCTATAACAGCTCCGATGTATATTCTTCCGGCATTTATCAGACATTTGCAACGGAAGCGCCCAATCAGGGACTGGAGATCGTATCCGCAGAAGCGTTTACGGCAGACAGCAATACGGATTTCTCCGTACAGCTTCAGAAGGCAAAAGACGCAGGCGCAGAGCTTGTATTCCTGCCTATTTATTATACGGAAGCTTCCATTATTCTCGGACAGGCTGACAAGATGGGCTTTGATCCGCTGTTCTTCGGATGTGACGGTCTGGACGGCATTCTGGCGGTAGAGGATTTCGATATATCTCTGGCAGAGGGCGTTATGCTGCTGACACCGTTTGCGGCAGATGCGGAAGACGAACTGACACAGAGCTTTGTCAAGGCATATCAGGATTCGTTCGGTGATGTTCCGAATCAGTTTGCTGCCGATGCATACGACGGTATCTATGCGATCAAAGCAGCGATCGAAAAGGCCGGTGTGACACCGGATATGAGTGCGTCCGACATCTGTGATGCGCTGAAGGTTTCCATGACAGAGATCACGATCGACGGTCTGACAGGTTCCGGCATGACATGGGGCGCTGACGGCGAACCGAATAAGGAGCCCAAGGCTGTCAAGATTACAGACGGCGCTTATGCGGCTATGTAATCAGGCATAATCGGGGTTTGATACAAAGAGGTACAGTGTTTTGCATACTGTACCTCTGTTTCGTTATACAGGGATTTCGGACAGGGGGAAACCCCTTCGAAATGCGGCCTTGATTCTGATGCGGAGTGTATGATATAATTCCTTTCGGGACTTTATCGCTGTATAACGGTTATGCACCGAAGAGTCCCGGAAGAGAAAAATAAAGAGGTGTACGTATGAGTTTACTATCTTATCTGATTAACGGTATCAGCCTTGGCAGTGTGTACGCGATTATTGCGCTTGGCTATACCATGGTATACGGGATTGCCAAAATGCTGAACTTCGCCCACGGCGACGTGATTATGGTCGGCGGCTATGTGGTGTTTGTGCTGGCGAGCGGCATGGGGCTTCCGCCGATTCTGGCGGTGCTGATTTCGATGGTGGTCTGCACGGTGCTGGGCATGGTAATCGAGCGGGTGGCATATAAGCCGCTGCGTATGGCTGCTTCTCCGCTGGCGGTGCTGATTACCGCGATCGGTGTCAGCTATCTGCTGCAGAATCTGGCGCTTCTTTTATTCGGCGCCAATACGAAATCCTTTACATCCGTTGTCACCATTCCTGCGATTGTACTGGCAGAGGGACAGCTTACGATCTCCGGTGAAACGATTGTCACGATTATTGCCTGCATTGTTATCATGGTCGGATTGACGGTTTTTATCAAAAAGACAAAAGCCGGCCAGGCCATGCTTGCCGTTTCCGAGGACAAAGGCGCGGCGCAGCTTATGGGCATCAATGTGAACGGCACCATAGCGCTGACATTTGCCATCGGTTCCGCGCTGGCGGCCGTGGCGGGTGTGCTGCTTTGCTCCACCTATCCGTCTCTGACCCCCTATACGGGCGCCATGCCGGGCATCAAAGCCTTTGTGGCGGCAGTATTCGGCGGGATCGGTTCGATTCCGGGCGCCATGATCGGCGGTATTCTGCTCGGGATTATCGAAATTCTGGGGAAGGCATATATTTCTTCCCAGATGGCGGACGCCATCGTATTTGCAGTGCTGATCGTCGTACTGCTCGTAAAACCTACCGGTATTCTTGGTAAGGAAATTCAGGAGAAAGTGTAGGGAACGTATTATGAATAAAATGAACAGGGTTACAAAACAGAATCTGATTACATATGCGATTGTAATCGTTGCTTATCTCATTGTTATGCTGCTCGGCCTGACGGGACATATTTCCAGCCTGATGGAAGGACTGCTGGTGCCGCTGTGCATTTATGTGATACTGGCGGTGTCATTGAATCTGGTCGTGGGCATACTGGGAGAGCTCAGTCTGGGCCATGCGGGTTTTATGTGTGTGGGCGCGTTTGCGGGGGCGTTTTTTTCCATGTGTACCAAGGAAGCCATGCCTGCGGGCCTGCGGTTTCTGCTGGCGCTTGTGATCGGCGCGGCGGTGGCGGCGGTATTCGGCATCCTGATCGGGATACCCGTTCTGCGGCTGCGGGGCGATTATCTGGCGATCGTCACACTGGCATTTGGTGAAATCATTAAAAATCTGATGAATGTGCTGTATATCGGCCGGGATGAAACGGGATTTCATTTTTCGATGAAAGACAGTATGGCGCTGGGCCTCTCGCCGGAGGGCAAGACGATTATCAACGGGCCGCAGGGCATTACGGGGACACCGCATGACGCGAGTTTCACGATCGGTATTGCACTGATTCTGCTGACATTGTTTATCATTCTGAATCTGATTCATTCGCGGGACGGCCGTGCGATTATGGCAATTCGCGATAACCGGATTGCGGCGGAGTCGATCGGCATCAATGTGACAAAATATAAACTGATGGCATTTACACTGTCGGCGTCCATCGCCGGTGTTGCCGGTGTTTTGTACGCGCATAATCTGTCTACCCTGACGGCGCTTCCCAAAAACTTCGGTTACAATATGTCCATTATGATTCTTGTATTCGTCGTACTGGGCGGCATCGGCAATATCCGCGGTTCCGTGATCTCCGCAGTCGTGCTGACGCTGCTGCCGGAGCTGCTGCGGGGGCTGAGTGATTACCGTATGCTGATCTACGCGGTCGTGCTGATCGCCATGATGCTGTTTAACTGGAGCCCGAAAGCGGTTACATTCCGGGAGCGGTATTCGCTGAAACGGCTGCTGCACCGGGAGAAAACACCGGACAATCACGCTGCGCAGTAGAGGCAGGCATTTGAAACAAAGGAGTCACATATGGCATTGTTAGATGTACAGAACTTATGTATCTCATTCGGCGGCCTGCGGGCCGTGGATGATTTTGAAATTCATATTGAAAAAGGACAGCTCTATGGCCTGATCGGGCCGAACGGAGCGGGCAAGACGACGGTATTTAACCTGCTGACCGGTGTATACAGACCCAATGAGGGCATTATCCGTCTGGACGGCACGGATATTACGGGCAGGAAAACAATCGAGATCAACAAAGCGGGCATCGCCAGAACATTTCAGAATATCCGGCTGTTTAAGGGAATGTCGGTGCTGGACAATGTAAAAGTCGGCCTGCACAATCATTACCGCTATTCTTCTCTGGCAGGGATTTTCCGCACGCCTGCTTACCGCAGGGTGGAAAAGGAAATGGATGCGCGTGCAATGGAGCTGTTGGAGGTTTTTGACCTGCACGGGGAAGCCTCGCATCTGGCTTCCAATCTTCCTTACGGAAAACAGAGAAAGCTCGAGATTGCCAGAGCGCTTGCGACAAACCCCAAACTGCTGCTTCTGGATGAACCCGCGGCGGGCATGAACCCCAACGAGACGCGGGAGCTGATGGACACCATCCGCCTGATCCGGGATCGCTTTGATATGACAGTCCTGTTGATTGAACACGACATGAAACTGGTATCCGGCATCTGTGAGGAGTTGACCGTGCTGAATTTCGGCCGTATTCTGGCCCAGGGTGAGACGGCGGCGGTACTGAATGACCCGCAGGTTATCACGGCATATCTGGGAGAATAGGAGGAAAGAAGATGGCGATGCTGGAAGTAAAAGACCTGGAAGTGTACTATGGCATGATCCAGGCGTTGAAAGGAATCTCTTTTTCGGTCAACGAAGGGGAGGTCATTGCCCTGATCGGTGCCAACGGCGCGGGAAAGACGACGACACTGCACACGATCACCGGACTTCTTTCCGCCAAAAAGGGCAGTGTTTTATTTGAGGGAAAAGACATTACGAAAGTGCCGGGACATAAAATCGTTTCCATGGGGATGGCACATGTGCCGGAGGGACGGCGTATTTTTGCACAGCTCTCGGTGCTGCAGAACCTTCGCATGGGCGCCTATACGAGAAAGGACAAGGACGAAATCGAACAGTCGCTGCAGATGGTTTACAAAAGATTTCCCCGGCTGGAGGAACGGCGCGGCCAGATGGCGGGAACACTGAGCGGCGGTGAGCAGCAGATGCTTGCCATGGGACGGGCGCTGATGTCAAAGCCGAAGATCATTCTGATGGATGAGCCTTCAATGGGACTGTCGCCGATTTTTGTCAACGAGATCTTTGACATTATCCGGGAGGTCAGCAAAGGCGGCACCACGGTTCTGCTGGTGGAACAGAATGCGAAAAAAGCGCTTTCGATAGCGGACCGGGCATATGTGCTGGAAACGGGAAGCATTGTACTGGAAGGCAGGGCGGAGGCGCTGCTGGCGGATGATTCGATCAAAAAGGCATATCTGGGGGAATAAGAGGAGGCGGTAACAAATGGATAAGGTTGTCATTACGATTGCCAGACAGTATGGGAGCGGCGGACGTACGATCGGACAGATGTTGTCAAAAGAACTGGGGATTCATTATTATGATAAGGAACTGCTGAAAATTGCGTCCGAGGAGAGCGGTATCCATGAAAGGCTGTTTGTGGGGGCAGACGAAAAGCTGAAAAACAGTCCCCTGATGCGGATTACGAAACGGATTTATCAGGGACAGCTGATTCCGCCGGAAAGCGGAGACTTTACGTCCACGGAGAATTTGTTTAATTATCAGGCCAAGGTAATCAAGGAACTGGCGGAGGAAGAATCCTGTATCATTATCGGACGCTGCGGGGATTATGTACTGCGGGATTACGATAATGTGCTGAGCGTGTTTGTGCATGCACCGGAGGATTACTGTATCGAACAGGCGAGAAACAAGCTGAGCATGTCCGACCGTGAGATTAAAAAATTTATTCAGAAAACGGACAAAGAGCGGGCAGACTATTACAAACATTATACCGGACGGGAATGGACGGATGCCAGAAACTATGATCTGTGTCTGGACAGCAGTAAGCTCGGTATGGACCGGTGCGTGGAAGAAATCCGGGCCTATATGGCAGTGCGGTTCCGGCAGTGAAACGGACTTGCGAATAAAACAATTTTATATGGATATGATAAACAAAAATGAGGATTTCAGAATGGGAAATCCTCATTTTTATTTTGGAATCATGCGGGCAGGAAAGAGAGGATATGTCTCATGACAGCAGATATTGCTTTGAATCCAACGAGACTTGCGATTGCCGCGGCTGTCGGGCTGGTCTTTTTGTTGGTATTGATTATCAGGTTTAAAGTACAGGCCATGATTGCGATTTTAATTGGCGCGATCACCATTGGGCTGGCGGCCGGTATGCCGGCGGAAGAGATCGTGACGGCGGTCAATGACGGCATCGGCAATACATTGAAGGGCATTGCGTTACTCGTGGGGCTTGGCTCCATGTTCGGTGCGATACTGGAAATATCGGGCGGTGCGCAGACACTGGCCGTTACGATGGTAAAATGGTTCGGGGACAAAAAGGCGGCCTGGGCATTGGGGATTACCGGACTGGTCATCGCCATGCCGGTGTTTTTTGACGCCGGATTGATTATTCTGATTCCGCTGGCTTTTTCCCTCGCCAGAAGAACGAAACGCTCCTCTCTGTATTATGTCATTCCATTGCTGGCAGGCCTGGCCGTGGGACACGCCTTTATTCCGCCTACGCCGGGACCGATCCTGGTGGCCAATATGCTCGGCGTCGATCTGGGCTGGGTGATTCTGGTCGGCATTTTCTGCGGCATTGTCTCCATGATTGTGGCCGGTCCTGTCTGGGGAGGGATCTGCGGGAAAAAATATGACCTGCCGCTTCCGCCGCATGTGGCGGAGCAGCCCGATATGGATGAATCCAAACTGCCGGGCTTTGGGGTAATTGTCGGCATTATTTTGATTCCGCTTGTGTTGATTATTCTGGATTCGATAACGGGCGTTGTACCGGCACTTGCCTCCTGGCAGCCGCTGTTCGGGTTTCTGGGCGAGCCTTTTCTGGCGCTTTTGATAGCGACTGTGGCGGCTATGCTGATATTGGGAATCGGACATGGGTACAATATGGCGGAGCTGGAAAAGGTTATGACAAAGTCGCTGGAACCGGCCGGTCTGATTCTGCTGGTGACGGCGTGCGGCGGGGTGCTGCGCTATGTACTCCAGTATTCCGGCATGGGTGATATGATCGGCAATGCGGTAAGCTCGATGTCGCTGCCGATTGTGATTCTGGCTTTTCTTGTGGCCGCACTGGTGCGCATCTGCGTGGGCTCGGCGACGGTGGCCATGACAATGGCGGCCGGCATCATTGCGTCGATTCCGGGCATATCGGATCTGCCGCCGCTCTATCTCGCCTGCACGACCGCTGCCGTGGCGGGCGGTGCAACCGTCTGTTCTCATTTTAACGATTCGGGGTTCTGGCTGGTCAAATCGCTGGTGGGGATGGATGAGAAGACGACGCTGAAGACATGGACGATTATGGAAACGCTTGTGGGCGGCACAGGATTTCTCGTGGCGCTGGTCATATCGTTTTTTGCGTGAGGGCCGCAAAAAACCGTACCCGGGCAGCCTTTGATAACAGACAGAAAGATGAGGACAATTATTATGGCAACGTTAAAAAGTCAGGAAATGCGAAAAATAGCCCCGGAGCTGGACCCGCTGCGCATCGGCGCGGGCTGGAAACCGGAGGATCTGGAAAAACCGCAGGTATTGATCGAGAGCACATACGGGGACAGTCATCCCGGCAGTGTACATCTGACGCATCTGGTGGAAGAAGTGAGGCAGGGAGTTGCGGAGGCGGGGGGCTTCGGCGCACGGTATTTCTGCACGGATATATGTGACGGGGAAAGTCAGGGGACGGACGGGATCAATTACAGCCTTGTAAGCCGTGAGATGATCGCCAATATGATCGAAATCCATGCCAATGCGACACCGTTTGACGCAGGGGTATACCTGTCGAGCTGCGACAAGGGACTGCCGGGTAATCTGATGGGGCTTTTGCGGGTCAATGTACCGTCGATCGTTGTGCCGGGCGGCACGATGAGCGCGGGGCCGGATATGCTGACACTGGAACAGCTTGGCATGTACAGTGCGAAGTATGAGCGGGGAGAAATCGATGAAGACAGACTGAACTGGGCCAAGCAGCATGCGTGCCCGGGCTGCGGCGCATGTTCCTTTATCGGTACGGCTTCCACCATGCAGATTATGGCGGAGGCATTGGGACTGGCGCTGCCGGGCAGTGCGCTGCTGCCTGCTTCGAGCCCGGATCTGCTGGCCTTTGCGAGAGAGGCGGGGCGGCAGGTCGTGAAACTGGCGCGGACGGAACATATGCGGCCGGGGGATATTGTCACACAGGAGAGTTTTGAAAATGCCATACTGGTGCATGCCGCCATTTCCGGCAGCACAAACTGCCTGCTGCATATACCGGCGATTGCGCATGAGCTTGGCCTGGAAATTACCGGCGATACGTTTGACCGTCTGCACCGGGGCGCGCGTTATCTTCTGGATGTGCGTCCGGCGGGCAGATGGCCCGCGGAATGCTTTTATTATGCCGGCGGGGTTCCTGCCGTTATGGAGGAGCTGCGGGATCATCTGCATCTGGATGCCATGACGGTGACGGGAGAAACCGTGGGAGAAAATCTGGACAGGCTGCGGGACAACGGATTTTATGAGCGCTGTGAGCGGTGGCTGCAGGAATTCAACGGCCGGTACGGATGTGCCCTGACAAGGGCAGACATTATCCGTCCCTATGAAAAGGCGATTGGCACAGAGGGCAGCATTGCGGTGCTGCGGGGAAATCTGGCGCCGGAAGGCGCGGTTATCAAGCATACGGCCTGCCCGAAGGAAATGTTCCGTGCCGTACTGCGGGCCAGACCTTTTGACAGTGAGGAGGAGTGTCTGGACGCGGTGCTGCATCATAAAGTGAAACCGGGCGACGCTGTTTTCATCCGTTATGAGGGACCCAGGGGCAGCGGTATGCCGGAGATGTTTTATACGTCGGAAGCGATCAGCAGTGACAGAGAGCTGGGGCGGAGCATCGCACTGATTACGGACGGACGTTTCTCCGGCGCTTCCACGGGCCCGGTGATCGGACATTGCAGTCCCGAAGCGGCCGACGGCGGCCCGATTGCACTGGTGGAAGAAGGCGATCTGATTGAGATTGATATACCGGAGCGTAAGCTGAATATCGTGGGAATCCGCGGAGAGCGGAAAACACCGGCTGAAATCGACGCGGCGCTGCAGGCGCGCAGAGAAACGTGGGAACCGCGGGAGATGCGTTATCGGAGCGGCGCGCTGCGGCTGTTCGCCGAACATGCGGTGAGCCCGATGAAGGGGGCGTATCTGGCGTTCTCCCGGTAGCGGCAGAAATCCGCGGCGCAGGCCGGGCGGCGGGAAAAGGGCATGGAAAACGCCTGTTACAGCGTTACCATAACAGGCGTGTGTTTCAGCGCCGGGATCAGTTTTCCGGTCAGATCCGCGGTGCGGAATTTCAGGCTGGCCGTATTGACACAGGGATGGCAGGCGAAGTATTCCTGCTGCAGCACATCGTTGTCGATCAAAAGCTGCACCTTTCCTTCGTGATCGTTCATCAGCCCCATAACGGTGACGGAACCCGGAGTCAAATCCAGCAGTTCTTCCATAATATCGGCGGAACCGAAAGTGAGACGGGAAACGCCGAGCTGTGCGGACAGATCTTTGGTCGTAAACTTCTTGTCCCCGGGCATCAGCAGAAGATAAAAGGCGGTCTGCTGCCGATTGCAGAGAAAGAGATTTTTGCAGATGTTTACCTGCAGGAGCGCATCGATTTCCGCGCAGTCGGCGATGGTGGCCAGCGCTTCGTGACGGACATGTTCGTAGGGGATTTCCAGCAGCTCCAGCAGATCGTAGCAGCGAATTTCCTTTTCCGGCAGGCAGGAAATATCCGCCGGCCGTCCCGGCGCAAGGACGGGAGCGGACGGTTCGGACGTCTGCACAGCCGGTTCGGGCGTCGCTTTTGCGGCCGGCTCTGCCGCGGCATCTGCGGACGGTTCCGGCAGAGTAAGCAGCACCTTTTCGATTCGGTTTTGATTGATTTCCTTTGCCATGACCGTGATGCCTCCCGGCGTGGTCACGGATTCCCCTTCTTCCGGCAGACGGTCCAGCGTACCGATCAGGATACCGCCGATGGAATCATAATCTTCGGAGGAAAGCGACGTGCGGAGCGCATCGTTTACATCGTCCAGCTTCATGCTGCCCTCCACGAGATATTGGCGGATTCCCACTTCCTGAATCAGTTCCGCTTCGTCGTCGTCATATTCGTCGCGGATCTCGCCCACAATTTCTTCCAGCAGATCTTCCAGCGTAATCATACCGGCACAGGCGCCGTATTCGTTGAGCACAAAGGCCACACTGATTGCAGATTTGCGCATTTCCATCATCAGATCGGCCGTTTTCTTATATTCATAGGTATAATAGGCTTCCCGCAGAATGTCCTGTATGCGGAACATTTTTTTATTGGGAACAAAGAGAAAGTCTTTGATATTGACAATGCCCACGACATTGTCGGTATCGTCTTCATAGACGGGGATTCTCGTGTACATCGATTCCCGGAAAACGCCGAGCAGTTCGTTATAGGAGGCGTTGATGTCCACCATGGTAATATCGATTTTAGGAATCATAATGTCCTTGGCGTCCGAATCACTGAAATCAAATACATTGTAGATCATTTCCCGTTCTTCCGTTTCGATGGCGCCGTCTTCGTGGCCGACATCGACATAGGTTTTCAGATCGCGCTCTGTCATGGGATTTTTTTTACCTGCGGTATTGATATGGAAGAGCAGCATAACACCGCCTGCCAGTTTGTCGATGATAATGATTACCGGCGTAAAAATCAGCATCAGCAAATGAATGATGCGCGCGTAGGCGAGAGCGATCTTCTCCGCATTGTACATGGCCCATGTTTTCGGTGTGATTTCGCCGAACAGGAGAACAAAGAGCGTCAACGCTCCGGTCATAATGCCGACCGCGTAACTGCCCCAGATATGGAGCGCCAGTGTCGTGGCCAGAGAGGACGCGGAAATATTGACGATATTGTTGCCGACCAGTATGGTGCTGAGCATTTTACTGTAGTGATTCAGTATGTCCTGCACGACCACCGCGCGTTTATTGCCTTCTTCGATCAGCGTGCGGATACGCACCCTGTTTACGGTGGTCAGCGCCGTTTCCGCCGAAGAAAAAAAGGCGGACAGCAATAGCAAAAGAAACAGTACGATAAATCCCATAATATTTTCCGTGTGCAAGCCAATGCCCTCCCCTGCTCAAAATCCTGTTGATTTATCATATAAAATACGAAAGAGATTGTCAAGATTGGGTACATACCGGCATACACATATTATAGTAAGGAGGTGTATCCATGAAAGCTTCACCGAGGAGTAACCGCAATTCGTGTGTGATTTTTTATCTGAAATGTCTCTTGTTTTCGTATATTCTGACCGTCGGACTGCTGCTGTTTCTGGCGCTTTTTCTGTATCGGTTCGGACTGACGGAAAAAACAGTGTCGGTTGCCATTATTTTTATTTACATAGCGGCCTCGCTTTTCGCCGGTTTTGTCTCCGGCAGAAAGATGGGGAGCAGGAAGTTCCTCTGGGGACTTTTGGCGGGCGTTTTGTATTTTACGATTTTGCTCTGCGTGTCGCTTGTGATCGAGCAGGGGGCGGCGGGTATCTCGGGTAATCTTGTCACCGTGTTTTTTATTTGTTCCGGAAGCGGTATGCTCGGGGGCATGCTCGGATAGCAGTATTGACCTTTTTCCGCATGTATGCTATACTCTTGTACGAAAATGCAGTTCCCGTCCGCATATGCCGTATGCGGATACGGGCTTTAAGGAGGATATAAGATGAAGCATATCAAGACACTGGGTACGGGAAAGTTACAGGAATCCATGAAAAAAGGCGGATGCGGTGAGTGTCAGACATCCTGTCAGTCGGCATGCAAGACATCCTGCACGGTAGGAAATCAGAGATGCGAGAGAGTTAAAAAGTAAGAGAACGGACAGAGAGCATTGACCGGCAGCAGATGCGGGAAACAGAGAACGGGTAAGCAGCGATTTGCGTCGCTGCTTATATTACGTTGCCCGGTATCGGGAAGAGACCGCCGGCATCATATTTTTCGGCTGCCATGGTCTGCGGCGGACAGGAAAGGAAGTAAAGAGTGATTCACAGATACGAAAGCAACGGATACCATATCGTTCTGGATGTGAACAGCGGAAGTGTCCATGTGGTGGACGAGCTGGTATATGGGTTGATTCCGGTGGTGGAAACGGCGTTGACGGAAGATGCCGCGGATGCGGAGCGGATTATGGAGCTGGCAGGGGCCCCTGGCGGGCAGGAGAAAGCGTACCGGGAAGCCATATCGGAAATACTGGAACTGCATCGGGCGGGCATGCTGTTTACGGAGGACATCTACCGGGACTATATTTTTGATTTTCAGAACCGGGAGACGGTCGTGAAGGCGTTGTGCCTGCACATCGCCCATGACTGTAATCTCGCCTGCCGGTATTGTTTTGCCGAAGAGGGCGAATACCACGGTCGCCGTGCCCTGATGGATACGGATACGGGGAAGGCGGCGCTGGATTTCCTTGTGAAAAATTCGGGCAGCCGGGTCAATCTGGAAGTGGACTTTTTCGGCGGAGAACCGCTGCTCAACTGGCAGGTGGTAAAAGAACTGGTTGCCTATGGAAGAAGCCTGGAAAAGCCTTACCATAAAAAATTTCGGTTTACATTGACGACAAACGGTGTTCTTCTGGATGAAGAAGTGCAGGATTTTGTAAACCGGGAGATGGCGAATGTCGTTTTGAGCATTGACGGAAGAAAAGAAGTGCATGACCGGATGCGGCCGTTCCGGGGCGGACAGGGCAGTTATGACCGGATTGTTCCCGTGTTTCGGAAATTTGCGCAGAGCCGCGGGGAGAAGGATTATTATGTGCGCGGCACGTTCACGCGGTACAATCCCGATTTTGCGGAGGATGTCATGCATCTGATTGATCTGGGATTCGATCAGATTTCGGTGGAGCCGGTTGTGGCGCCGCCGTCGGCGCCGTACGCGATCCGGGAGGAAGATGTGCCGTGTCTGCTGGAAGAGTATGACAGACTGGCGGCTTTGCTGCTGGAACGGAAAAAAGCGGGAAAGCATATTAACTTTTTCCATTTTCAAATCGATCTGACGGGCGGCCCGTGTGTGGCAAAGCGGCTTTCGGGCTGCGGCTCGGGAACGGAATATCTGGCGGTAACGCCTTGGGGGGATTTTTATCCCTGTCATCAGTTTGTGGGACAGGAGGAATTTCTGATGGGAAATGTGCGCGACGGCATCGTGCGTACGGAAATCCGCGACCGCTTTCAAAGCTGTAATGTTTATGCCAAAGAGGCATGCCGGGACTGCTTTGCCAGATTTTACTGCAGCGGCGGCTGTGCGGCGAACGCCTGGAATTTCCACCGGGACATCAACGGCACATATGAGATTGGCTGTCAGTTGCAGCGAAAACGGATAGAATGCGCCATTATGTTACAGGCGGCCGAAGCCGACGGCGGCGCTGTGGCCGAATAAAAAGGAGAAAATAAGATGAAAAAGAACAGTGCAGTCATTACGCTGCTCGTGACCGTGCTTTTGCTCGGGCTGCTGTCCTATACGGCGGTGTATGGTATCGGGACGGCGAAAGAAGGCGCTGCGCGGAATATCAAGCAGGGGCTTGATCTGGCCGGCGGCGTGAGCATTACCTATCAGGTAGTGGGGGAGGAAGAACCTTCCGAAGATGATATGAAAGACACAATCTATAAGCTGCAGCGGCGTGTGGAAGGCTACAGCACGGAAGCGCAGGTGTATCAGGAGGGTTCCAACCGGATCAATATTGAGATACCGGGCGTGTCGGATGCCAATGCCATTTTGAATGAGCTCGGACAGCCGGGATCGCTTTATTTTATGTCGTCTGACGGCGCCGAGGTGCTCAACGGCAGCGATATTGCCGATGCGCGGGCAGGCACGCAGCAGGACCGTATGGGGAACAGTGAATATGTGGTACAGCTTCGTCTGAAGGAAGAAGGGGCGACTAAGTTTTCGGTCGCTACGGCACTGGCGGCGCCGAATCATGATATTATCTATATTATCTATGACGGAATGATCGTCAGCGCACCGTCGGTACAGGCTCCGATCAACGACGGTACCGCGGTTATCACGGGTATGCCAAGCTTTGAGGAAGCGGAAAAACTGGCTTCGACAATCCGCATCGGCGGTCTGAAGCTGGAACTGGAAGAACTTCGTTCCAATGTGGTGGGCGCGCAGCTCGGCTCCGAGGCCATTCGGACCAGCCTGACGGCGGGGGCAATCGGTATGGCGCTTGTCGTAGTGTTTATGATTATTGTCTATCTTGTTCCCGGTTTTGCCGCATCGCTGGCGCTGGGAATTTATGTGGGCCTGATGGTCATTCTGCTCAATGCGTTTGACATTACGCTTACCCTGCCGGGTATCGCGGGTATCATCCTTTCGATCGGTATGGCGGTCGATGCGAATGTGATTATCTTTGCCAGAATCCGGGAAGAGCTGGCGACAGGGAAAACGGTACAGTCTTCCATTAAGATCGGTTTCCAGAAAGCGCTTTCCGCGATTATCGACGGCAATGTGACGACGCTGCTGGCTGCGCTCGTGCTGGGAATCAAAGGAAGCGGCAGTGTCAGGGGATTTGCGCAGACACTGGCGCTGGGTATTGTCGTATCGATGGTGACGGCGCTGTTTGTCACCCGCATGGTTTTGCGCGCGCTGTTTACCCTCGGATTACAGGATGCGAAATTCTACGGTGTGGGAAAAGAGCGGAAAACATGGAATTTCCTCTCCAAAAAAGCAGTGTTTTTTGCCGTTTCTCTGCTTGTGATTGCAGCGGGCGGTGTGTGTATGGGATTGAACCGTTCCGCGACGGGAGATGTCCTGAATTACAGTCTGGAGTTTAAGGGCGGCACGTCCACCAATATTGTTTTCAACGACGATATGAGCATTGAAGAACTGGACGCGCAGGTTGTGCCGGTGATTGAAGGCATTACCGGGGACGGCAATGTACAGGCGCAGAAGGTCAGCGGCAGTACGGAAGTCATTATCAAGACACGGACGCTGACCGTTACCGAGCGCGAGGAACTCAATGAAGCGCTTTCCACACAGTTCGGCGTCGAAACGGAGAAGATTACGGCGGAGACGATCAGCTCCACGATCAGCTCCGAGATGCGGGGCGATGCGATCATAGCGGTGCTGATTGCCACGGTATGTATGCTGCTGTACATCTGGCTGCGGTTCCGGGACATCCGCTTTGCCGCCAGCGCGGTAGTGGCGCTGCTGCACGATGTCCTTGTCGTACTGGCGTTTTACGCGGCGGCGAAAGTGTCCGTGGGCAGCACGTTTATCGCCTGCATGCTGACGATCGTGGGATATTCGATCAATGCCACCATCGTTATCTTTGACAGAATCCGGGAGAATCTGGGACAGGCAGGAAAGAAAGCCGATCTGGCGGAAGTGGCAAACAGGAGTATCACACAGACGCTTTCGCGGAGTCTCTTTACATCCCTGACAACGTTCTTTATGGTAGGCGCTCTGTTTGCGGTGGGTGTCACATCCATCCGGGAGTTTGCGCTGCCGCTGATGGCAGGCATTCTCTGCGGCACGTACTCTTCCATCTGTCTGGCGGGCGCGCTCTGGTATGTAATGCGTACGAAAATCGTGAAAAAAGCTGCACGGAGTTGACCGTGTTTTGCAGAAGGAGGTAAATCTTCGGATTGCCTCCTTTTGGCATAAAAGGAAGGATAACAGAGGATGAAGCAGGAAAAATGGCTGATCGCGGCTAAAAAAGCCGATTTTGCGGAGATTGGCAGGCGATTTTCCATCGATCCGGTTGTGGCACGGCTGATACGGAACCGGGATATTGCGGGGACGGATGCCATCGAAAAATATCTGCACGGAACGACGGACGATTTGTATGATCCGCTGCTGCTGAAGGGCGCTGCGCAGGCAGTATCGGTTTTACAGGAGAAAATACGGGACGGGAAACCGATTCGGATTATCGGAGACTATGATATAGACGGGATTATGGCGGCATATATTCTGCAGACCGGCCTGCGGATGCTGGGAGCGGACGTTGATGTGGTGATTCCGCACCGGATCCAGGACGGCTATGGTCTGAATGATGACCTGATCCGGGCGGCGGCAGAGGACGGGATCGATACCATTCTCACATGCGATAACGGGATTGCCGCTTTTTCGCAGATTGCATATGCCAATACGCTCGGCATGACGGTTGTTATCACGGACCATCATGAAGTGCCGTACGAGGAGACGGCGGACGGACGGCGTTATCTGTTGCCGCCGGCAGCGGCGATCGTGGATCCGAAACAGCCGGATTGCCGGTATCCGTTTCCGGGCATATGCGGCGCGGTTGTGGCCATGAAGCTGATGCAGGCATTGTATGCGGCCATGGGGAGAGACGGCGGGCAGGCGGTGGAAATGTTTCTGGAAATGGCGGCGTTTGCCACGGTCGGGGATGTGATGGAGCTGGTGGATGAAAACCGCATTCTCGTAAAATACGGCCTGCGGCGGCTGGAGAATTCGGAAAATCCCGGCCTGCGCGCACTGCTGGAAGTCTGTGAGCTTGCCGGAAAGAAGCTGAGTGCGTATCATATCGGATTTATTCTCGGCCCATGCTTCAATGCGGCCGGGCGTCTGGATACCGCCGGGCGTGCACTGGCGCTCTTGCAGTGCGGGACACGGGTGGAAGCACTTTCGATAGCGGCCGATCTGAAACATCTGAATGAGAGCCGTAAGGAACTGACGCTGCAGGGACTGGAAGCGGCGGAGGCGCAGATTGCAGGCCGGGGACTGGCGGAGCGCAATGTCCTGGTCGTCTATCTGCCGGACTGTCATGAAAGTCTGGCGGGGATTATCGCCGGGCGTCTGCGGGAGCGGTACGGCCGGCCCACGTTTGTACTGACGGATTCGGATGACGAGGTAAAGGGCTCCGGCCGTTCCGTTCCGGTGTATTCCATGTATGAAGAAATGTGTAAGTGTAAAGACTTATATACAAAGTACGGCGGTCATAAGATGGCGGCCGGACTGTCACTGCCGCGGGAGAACGTGGAACCTTTTATGCGGCGTATGGAAGAAAACTGTGAACTCAGCGCAGCGGATTTTGCAGAGCCGGTACATATCGACATACAGATGCCGTTTGGCTATGTAAACAGGGAGCTGATCGAGCAGTTTTCTCTGCTGGAACCGTTCGGAACCGGGAACCGGAAACCGCTCTTTGCACAGAAGAACGTGACGCTTCTGGACAGCCGGATACTGGGGCGAAGCGGTACGGTCGGAAAATATACGGTGCAGGACGAGAACGGCATGCGTCTGGAAATGACATATTTCGGCCGGCAGGAAACGCTGCAGGCATACTGGCAGGAAAAAAAGACGGTCAGCGTGACATATTATCCGGAGCTGCATACATACCGCGGCAGAACGGAGATACAGTTTATTTTGCAGAATTACAGGTAACGGGAAAACGGGCGGAGGGCATATGAAAGAAAGACATCTGGATTATATTGATATGGTAAAAGGGGTCGGCATTATTCTTGTCGTGCTGGGGCATTCCACATATATATCGGAACAGGCGCTTACGTGGCTGGCTTCTTTTCATATGCCGTTGTTTTTTATCGTATCGGGACTGTTGTTTGCCTATAAACAGTCGGAACGGCAGCCGTTCGGCTTATATTTTCGCAGGCGCTTTTGCGGTATGATGATTCCTTATTTCTGGTTCAGCCTTATTTATATCGGTGTCGATTATTACTATCTGTATGTACATCCGGGAGTGATCGATCAGGCGTTTATCAATTCGGCGGTGCTGCAGGCCGTTTCTCTGTTTGGCATTTCCGTGCTCTGGTTTCTTCCGGCGATATTTCTGGGGGAGCTGTGTCTGTACGGTCTGATCCGGCGGTGTCCGCTGTGGCTGATTATCCTGCTTGCCTCCGTATCACTGTGGATTCCGGGAGCGGGGATGAATCTGATTCAGACGCACATTAATATGGAAGGAACGCCTTTTAACACTTGGCTCGGCAATCTGCTGATGGCGTTGCTGCGTGTCTTTCCGGCCGTGATCTTTCTGCTGCTCGGGTATGCGACGTTTTTCGGACTGCGCAGATATGCGATGAAGGCGGGAACGGAAATCTTTCTTGGCGTGGGCTGCCTTTTGCTGAACGCCGCGATTGCCTTTGCCAATGGCAGGGTGGATATGCATTTTCTGGTGTTTCACAACACCCTCCTGTATTATCTCGGCGCCTACAGTGCGGCGCTCGGACTGCTGCTGATTTTCCGCCATATAAAGCCGTTTTGGCTGCTGCGGTTTCTGGGAAGCAATTCTCTGATTATTATGCTGACACATCTTGACTGCCAGGTGATGAGCCTCGCCATCCGTTTTGCGGCGGGGATGAATCAGTTTATTCCGCGCGCCAAGGATCTGTTTTTTCATCTCAATCTGTACGCCGCTCTGCTTCTGGGAGAGCTGGTAATGATCGTACTGGTGGGAAAAGTCGGCTTTTTCCTGATCGGCAGAAAAAAACCACTGAAACTGCAGGGGCCGAAATGGCTGCATACACTGCTCTTAAAATTTCGCGGGAGAAAGTTTAAGCGGGTGAAATAAAAGCGGCGGTGACGGTTTCCGCATTATGTACAATCAGCCCTGTTTATACAACAGGGCTGAACGTTTATGCGCCGTCATACCGCGGCCACGCTAATTTCTGTCTTCAATCGTCAGGGTGCGGATCGCGGTGGGCGACTCGGTCCAGTTAAACAGATATATGGTATACTGGGAACCGCTGCGGGTTGTGATCTCCGTGGAGAGCAGCGCCTCGTTCTGATTGGAGACATAGATCTCATAACGGGCAGGGACAACCCTTGCGTAGTTGGTGACTTCCATGAAACTTACATTGCGGAAGACCACATTGCCGGAATAAGTAGAAAGCGTAAGGGGGCCTGCATTGTAGGAAAGATTGCTGACACGGATGCAGGAGCCGCCCATGGGCGTAAAGCATACGGTGTCGTTGATTTCCACGATGTTCAGTCCGCCTGCCGTATTGACAATGGCGATGGTCATCGTAGCGCCGACCGTAATCCGCACCTGCTTACTGATGTAGATATAGCCGTTTTGTCCTGAAACGGTGATTGTCTGATAGCCGGAAGAAATTCTTCCGTACTCGCTGACCTCCGCGTATTCGAGCCTGCTCACGGCGGTACGGTTATTGACGGAAATGACAAACGGATTATAACCGATGGCCGTATTCAGGAAACGGATGGTGCCATAGCTGCTGGAATTGCAGTAAAAGCACGGTGTCACCGGACGGGGCAGTACGGTAATGATCGTTCCCTGGAAACCGGAAGCGTTGTTGCCGGAAAAGACGGGGCCGCCCTCGCCGGGATTGGGGAGCGGGATAACGGGAACGCCGCCGTTTGTATTGCCGGGATAAACCGGGCCTCCTTCACCGGGATTGGGAAGCGGGATAACGGGAACGCCGCCGTTTGTATTGCCGGGATAAACCGGGCCGCCCTCGCCGGGATTGGGGAGCGGGATAACGGGAACATTGCCGTTCATATTGCCGGGGTAAACCGGACCGCCTTCGCCGGGGTTGGGAAGCGGAACAACGGGAACATTGCCGTTCGTATTGCCGGGGTAAACCGGACCGCCTTCGCCGGGATTGGGAAGGGGGATGACAGGTGTCGCACCGTTTCTCGGTTCCGCCGTGCCGTCGCTGTTTCCGTCATTCGGGGCGGGAAGGGGGACGATGGGCGTTGCACCATTGTCGTTCATGTACTCGTTGGAATTCATAATAGCCCTCTTTTACAATATGTTTATATGGTATTGTATGACAGGGCGGGAGAAATGTGCCAAAAAGAAAAACCTCCGGGGCAACGGAGGTTTTTCTTATGAGGGGGAGATAGTGAGTTGTTGTTCGACTATCTGTGTATTACTATAACCAATAAATGTGTTTAAAGTGTGTCCTCTTTATGAAATAAAACGGAAATTTCTAAAGAAAAAATAAAGAGAAGGGAAAAGCATACGGGGAGGCAGGAGGCCGGATCAGCCGGATCAGATCATATCCGGGCCTGTCCGCGATTCCGCATCCCGCCTTCTGCCGGTGCTTCGCCGGTCAATCACACATGTTGAAATACGGCCGGATTTATGCTATTTTATATAATGATATTGAAATCGGAAAGAAAAGAGGAAGGAATATGATGCGAGCTTCCAGGCTGTTGGAAAAACTGGATTTTACATGTGTCAGAGGCGGCGTGGACCGGGAAGTCAGTGCGCTTGTCTATGATTCGAGAAAACTGGAGCCGGGCTGCATGTTTGTCTGTATAACGGGAACGAAAACGGACGGACACGGTTTTGCCGCGGAGGCGGTTCGGAAAGGCGCCGGGGTTTTGGTGACGGAGAAAGACGTGGAATTGCCGGAGGACAGCGATGTCACCGTTATACGGGTGGAAAATACGAGATATGCGCTGGCGTTTTTATCTGCGGCATGGTTCGGGCATCCGGCAGAGCGGATGAAGATAATCGGCATAACGGGTACGAAGGGTAAGACGACGACGACATACCTTGTCAGATCAATTCTGGAACATGCGGGCAGGAAAGTGGGGCTGGTCGGCACGATCGAGGCGATTATCGGAGACGAGCATATCCCGGCGGGCAATACGACGCCGGAATCCTATGTTCTGCAGGGATATTTCAGACAGATGGCGGACCGGGGCTGTGATACGGTTGTCATGGAAGTGTCCTCGCAGGGACTGATGATGCACAGGACGCAGGGGTTTACGTTTGACTACGGCATTTTTACGAATATCGAGCCAGATCATATCGGCCCGGGAGAGCATGCGGACTTTGCGGACTATATGGCCTGCAAGGGGCTTTTGTTCCGTCAGTGCCGGGTCGGTATCGTAAACTGTGATGATCCGCACTGGGAAACCGTGACGGGCGGTCATACATGTGCGCTGGAGACATATGGTTTTGGTGATACGGCGGATCTGCAGGCCGTCAATATGCACCTCGTGACCAAACCGGGCAGTCTGGGCGTGGACTTCGATGTCAGGGGGCTGCTCGATCTGTCGGTGGAGACAAATACACCGGGGCGCTTCAGCGTCTATAACGCGCTGACGGCGGTTGCGATTTGCCGGCATTTCGGCGTATCAGGGGAAGACATCCGGGAAGCGCTGCTGCACGCCCATGTAAAGGGCCGCATTGAACTGGTTAAAGTATCCGATGATTTCACACTGATGATCGACTACGCGCACAATGCCATGGCGCTGGAAAGTCTGCTGACGACGTTGCGGGAATATGAGCCGCGCCGTCTCGTCTGTCTCTTCGGCTGCGGCGGAAACCGTTCACGGCTGCGCCGCTATGAGATGGGAGAGGTCAGCGGAAGGCTCGCCGATCTGAGTGTTATCACTTCCGACAATCCGCGCTTTGAGGAGCCGCAGGCGATAATCGATGACATCAAAGAGGGCATCGGCAAAACGAACGGGCAGTATGTGGAAATCTGTGACCGCAGGGAAGCCATCCGCTATGTGATCGAAAACGGCAGGCCGGGCGATATTATTGTGCTTGCCGGAAAAGGACACGAAGATTATCAGGAAATCAGAGGAGAGAAATATCCGATGGATGAGCGGGTGCTGATCGCGGATATTTTGCAGGAGAGAGGAAGCAATCCATGATAAACGGCAGATATGCCGATATTATCGTTACGATTTCGCATGAAAAGGTGGACCGACCCTTTCAATACCGGATACCGGAGACGCTTCTGGGGAAGATTACCATTGGTATGTGTGTGATCGTTCCCTTCGGAGCGGGGAATAAGGAACTGGCCGGCTATGTCATCGGCATCGGTGACAGACCGGCATATGCGGAAGATAAAATCAAAGAGATACGGCGCATATCGGAGGAAGGCATGTCGGCGCGCGGCAGTCAGATCCGTCTGGCGGCATGGATCCGGGAACAGTACGGCTCCACGATGATCGCGGCGCTCAGGACGGTTCTGCCCGTGGGCAGGAAGATGGCCACACCGCAGAAGCGGCAGATCCGCCTGGCACAGTCCCCGGAGGAGACGCAGCCGGCGCTGGCGATATGCCGGAGAAAGCGTCAGAACGCCCGCCTGCGGCTGTTGGAACGACTGTGCGAAGAAGGGGAAATTCCGTATGAATGCGCGACGGGAGAACTTTCCGTCACCCCTGCCGTTATACGCGCCGTGGAAGGGATGGGGCTGATTGCGGTGACGGCGCAGACGGCGTACCGCAATCCGGTGAACGCCGCGGCCGCACGGCCGCGCAGCGTTACGCTCAGTGACGAACAAAAGACGGTGATTACATCGGTACTGGACGATTACCGGGCGGGCAGTCCCGGTACGTATTTAATCCATGGTATTACCGGCAGCGGCAAAACCGAGGTATATATGGAGCTGATCGCAGGCATGACGGCTCTCGGCAGACAGGCGATTGTACTGATACCGGAGATCGCGCTGACATATCAGACGGTGGAGCGGTTTACCGCCCGGTTCGGGGAGCGGGTGTCCGTTCTGCACTCCCGGCTGTCGGCCGGTGAGCGGGCCGATCAGTGCCGGCGTGCGGAAGAAGGGGAGATTGACATTATTATCGGCCCCCGTTCCGCGCTGTTTACCCCGTTTCGGCGGCTTGGTCTGATTGTTATGGATGAGGAACATGAAGGCAGCTACAAGAGCGAGGCGATGCCCAAATACCATGCCAGGGAAGCGGCAAAGGAACTCGCGTCTTATTTCGGCGCCAGCCTTGTCCTGGGGTCTGCCACACCGTCGCTGGAATCTTACTATGCTGCGGAGCGCGGTCTGATCCGGCGGTTTGAGCTGACAAGACGGCTGACCGGCGGAACGCTTCCCCGGGTGTATGTGGAAGATCTGCGCCGGGAGCTACGGGACGGGAATCGTTCCATGTTCAGCCGCAGGCTCCGGGACTTGCTCGAGGCGCGGCTGGCCGCCGGTGAGCAGAGTATACTGTTTCTCAACAGAAGGGGATACGCGGGATTTGTATCGTGCCGTGCCTGCGGGCATGTTATGAAATGTCCGCACTGCGACGTATCGCTGTCAGAGCACCGGGGAGGCAGGCTGATCTGTCATTACTGCGGGTATGAGCAGGCGGCGGTGACGGTGTGCCCGGCGTGCGGGTCTTCCTATATCCTCGGTTTCCGGGCGGGAACGCAGCAGATCGAGGAAAACCTGCACCGGCTGTTTCCGCAGGCCGGCGTGCTGCGCATGGATGCGGATACGACGCGGAAGAAAGACAGTTATGAGGCGATTCTTTCCGCTTTTGCGCGGGGAGACGCGGATATACTGGTGGGAACCCAGATGATCGTCAAGGGACATGATTTTCCGAATGTGACGCTGGTCGGCGTGCTGGCGGCGGATCTGTCGCTGCATGCGGGCGATTACCGGGCGGGGGAGCGGACGTTTCAGCTTTTGACACAGGCCGCCGGCCGGGCCGGCCGGGGCAAAAAGCCCGGCGAAGTGGTGATACAGACGTATCAGCCGCAGCATCACAGCATCCGTTTTGCCGCAGCGCAGGATTACAGAGGATTTTATGAGGAAGAAATGCAGTACCGGAGACTGATGGGGTATCCGCCGGCCGCGCATATGCTGGCCGTGCTGGTGCTGTCGCAAGAGGAGGAGGCCGGCATGAAACTGGCTGTCCGGCTGGCTGCGCTGGCCGGGGAAGGCGCACGGGTTATCGGCCCGGCTCCGGCGGCGATCAGCCGCATCGGTGACAGGTACCGCACCGTATTTTACGGTAAGAGCGGACACATGAAAGATTTGATCGCGATAAAGGATAAGATGGAAGCGGTTCTGGAAGCAGAGAACAGCCGGACGGAAACCGTGCAGTTTGATTTTGACCCCATGAACTGTTATTAAAAGAAAAAGGAGAAAACGGAAAATGGCAATCAGGAACATACGGGAGATGGGAGACGGCGTACTGGAAAAGGCCTGCAAGGAGGTCAGAGAAATCACGCCGCGCACGCTGCAGTTGATCGACGATATGTTTGATACGATGTATGAGGCCAATGGCGTGGGGCTGGCTGCCTGTCAGGTGGGAATTTTAAAGCGCATTGTCGTGATTGACACGACGGGAGACGAGCCGTGGGTACTTATCAATCCCCGCATTTTAGAGACGAGCGGGGAACAGACGGGCAATGAGGCGTGTCTGAGCGTACCGGGCAAGACGGGACGGGTGACGCGGCCCAATTATGTAAAGGTCATGGCTTATGACCGCAATCTGAAACCGTTTGAGCTGGAGGCGACGGAACTGCTGGCCCGCGCCGTCTGCCATGAGGTGGAGCATCTGGACGGACACCTTTATGTGGAAAGAGTGGAAGGCGAATTGATGGACGTGGAGGATCTGGAAGAGGAGTGAGGGAATGAAAATTGCTTTTATGGGAACGCCCGATTTTGCCGTGGGGGCATTGCGGGCGCTGCTGGACGCGGGGCATGAGATTGTCTGTGCGGTAACGCAGCCGGATAAACCCAGGGGGCGCGGCAAGACGGTATCGTGTTCGCCGGTTAAGGAGCTGGCGCTGGCACGGGGAATACCGGTATTGCAGCCGATGAAAATCAGGACACCGGAGGCTGTGGAGGCGCTCCGGGGTTATGACGCAGAGCTATTTGTGGTTGCGGCTTTCGGACAGATTCTTTCTTCCGAAATACTGCAGATGCCGAAATACGGATGCATCAATATTCATGCCTCTCTGCTGCCAAAATACCGGGGCGCCGCGCCGATACAGCAGGCGATTATCGACGGTGAAACCGTAACCGGCGTTACGATTATGCAGATGGAGGAAGGGCTGGATACGGGCGATATACTGACGCGCAGGGAAGTGCCGGTTCTGCCGGACGATACCGGGGACAGTCTGCATGACAGGCTGATGGAAGCCGGTGCGTCGCTTGTGGTGGAAACCGTTCCGCTGATTGAACGGGGAGCGGTGCATCCGCAGAAACAGGATGCGGATAAAGCGACATATGCCGGACGGCTTCAAAAGGCAATGGGAAAGATCGACTGGAACAGGGACGCTGCCGCGCTCGCCCGTCTTGTGAGAGGGCTGCATTCGTGGCCGGGATGTTATACGACCTTCCGCAATAAGAATCTGAAAGTCCGGGCGGCTTCGGAAGGTGCGGATGCGGATGCGGACGCAAAGGCGCCGCCGGGAACGGTGCTCCGGGTGACGAAAGAGACGATAGAAGTGCAGACAGGCAGGGGCAGCCTCATACTGCACAGCGTTCAGCCGGAAGGGAAAAAGCAAATGTCGGTAAGGGACTTTCTGTTGGGCTATCCGGTAAAGGCAGGGGAGAGATTCGGTGAAACAGTTTAAAAAGGAGAAATTTTTATGATGCCGTATTATGGATATGGTTATGGATTTCATTTTGACCCCACGTATATCCTGGTTCTGATCGGAGCCGTGCTGTCGATTCTGGCTTCGGCCAAAGTAAACAGTACGTACGCCAGGTATTCCCGTGTGCGCAGCAGGACCGGCATGACCGGGGCGCAGGCCGCGGAGAGGATTTTGTATCAGGCGGGAATCCGGGACGTGAAGGTGGAACATGTGCGCGGAAACCTGACGGACCATTATGATCCGTCTTCGAAAACGGTGCGCCTTTCGGATGCGACGTATGATTCGCCCTCCGTGGCGGCAGTCGGTGTGGCTGCCCATGAATGCGGTCATGTGCTGCAGCATTATCAGGGATATGCACCTCTGAAAATCCGGTCGGCGCTCGTGCCGGCGGCCAACTTCGGCTCCCGGCTGGGAATGCCGCTGATTCTGATCGGTGTTTTGATGGGCATGAATCAGACATTGGTGTCCATCGGGATCTGGGTGTTTTCTCTGGCGGTGCTGTTCCAGATCGTAACGCTGCCGGTGGAGTTTAACGCGTCGAACCGGGCAGTGCAGATATTGGACAGACAGGGGATTTTAGCGGGCGAGGAAGTAGGGCAGTGCAGGAAAGTATTGAGCGCGGCGGCGCTTACTTATGTGGCGGCGGCAGCGGCTTCCGTTTTGCAGCTTCTGCGGCTTGTGATGCTCTTCGGCGGCAGAGGCCGCAACGATGACTGAGCGCAAACGGAAACCGCAGCGCGGAAAAAGCCGGAACCGCACCGGTGTCAATATAAGAGCATTGGCACTGGATGCGCTTCTGGACATTTCCCGGGGCGGGGAACGCAGTGACCGGATCATCGGCGGGACACTGGATAAGTATGATTATCTGGAAGCGCGGGAGAAGGCTTTTTTCAAACGGCTGACGGAGGGGACGCTGGAGCGGCGCATTGAGCTTGACTATTGTATCGGGACGGTATCTTCCGTGCCGGTCGGCAAAATGAAACCGCTGATACGGGAACTGCTGCGCATGAGCGCCTATCAGATTTTGTTTATGGACGGGATACCGGACAGGGCCGCCTGTGACGAGGCGGTCAAACTGGCGGCGCGGCATTCGTTTCGCTCGCTGAAAGGCTTTGTAAACGGTGTTCTGCGCAGCCTGTGCGGGCGGAAGGGACATATCGCGTATCCCGACCCGGAAACAGAGCGCACGGCGTATCTTTCCGTCCGCTATTCCATGCCGGCCTGGCTGATTGAAAAATGGGACAGTGAGCAGGGGCAGGGGGATACGGAGCGGATACTGCAGGGGCTGCTGGAAGAAAAGCCCGTGACAATCCGTTTGCGGGAACGCTTATCGGATGCGGAGCGGGCGGCAGTCCGGCGGGAACTGGAACGCAGCGGTGTCCTGATTCGGGAGAGCGCCGCCCTGCCTTTTGTATGGCATCTGAAAGGGCTGGAAGGGCTCAAAAATAACCGTGCATTTGCGGCGGGGCTTTTTACGGTGCAGGATATAAGTTCCGTGCTGGCGGTGGAAGCGGCCGGCATCCGGGAAGGCGATTTTGTTCTGGACGTCTGCGCCGCCCCGGGCGGGAAAGCGTTGTTTGCCGCGGAAAAGGCAGGGGCCTGCGGACGGGTGCTGGCGCGGGATGTCTCCGGGCGTAAGCTGGCGCTGCTGGAAGAGAGCAGACGCAGGCTGCAGGCGGACGCTCTGACGGCAGAACAGTGGGACGCCCGACAGCCGGACGAAAATCTGTATGGACGTGCGGATGTGGTGCTGGCGGATGTTCCCTGTTCGGGCCTTGGTGTAATCGGCAAAAAACAGGACATAAAATATCGCGTGGGTCCGGAAGAAATCGAAAGCCTGCTGCCACTGCAGCGGCAGATACTGGAAACGGTGCAGCGATATGTAAAGCCGGGCGGTATCTTGCTGTATTCGACCTGTACGGTAAGCCGGGCGGAAAACGAGGAAATGATGCGGTGGTTTCTGGAGCGGTTCCCGTTTCGGGCCGGGAGTCTGCGGCCGTTTCTGCCCGCGGTTTTTTCGGGGGAAACGACGGAAAACGGTTATTTTCAGTTTCTTCCCGGTATACATGATACGGACGGATTCTTTATAGCGAGGCTGGTACGGGAGTGACAGGTGGGAACGGATTGAAAACGGATATAAAATCACTGACAATGGCGGAAATAAAGCAGACGCTTACAAAGATGGGGGAAAAGCCGTTCCGCGGAGAGCAGATTTACGGCTGGCTGCATGAAAAGCTGGCCGTCTCCTTCGGAGAGATGAGTAATCTTTCGGGTGATCTGCGCAGCCGCCTGGAAGACAGATTCGCATTGCCGGTTCTTTCGGCCGTGCAGGTTCAGAAATCGCGGCTGGACGGGACGGAGAAATATTTGTTTCGTCTGCCGGACGGACATTTGACAGAAAGTGTGCGGATGCGGTATCACCACGGGAACAGTGTGTGCATTTCTTCACAGGTGGGGTGCCGGATGGGCTGCCGCTTCTGCGCTTCGACGCTGGACGGGCTGGAACGGGGGCTTGCGCCTTCCGAAATGCTGGAGCAGATCTATGCCATTACCCGTCTGACGGGAGAGCGGGTCAGCAATGTTGTCGTAATGGGAATGGGCGAACCGCTGGACAATTATGATAATCTGCTCCGTTTTCTGTCGCTTTTGACGGGAGAAAAGGGCCTGCATATGAGCCAGCGCAATGTTACCATATCGACATGCGGCATTGCGCCGGGCATCCGCCGGCTGGCGGATGAGGGGCTGCAGATTACGCTCGCGCTTTCTCTGCATGCCGTGACGGATGAAAAGAGAAAAAGGCTGATGCCGATAACGGAAAAATACCCGTTGGAAGAAGTGCTTTCCGCCTGTGCCTATTACGGGGAGCGGACAGGGCGGCGGATTACCTGTGAGTACAGCCTGATTGCCGGTGTCAACGACGGCGATGCGGATGTGGCGGGACTGGCGGCGATCGCCGGGAGACTGCACTGCCATATCAATCTGATCCCGGTGAATCCGGTTACGGAACGCGGCTTTGCCGCCCCGGGCCGCGGGCATGTACAGGATTTCAAGAGCAGACTGGAGAAAAGGCGGGTCAATGTCACGGTCAGAAGGGAAATGGGGCGCGATATAGACGGAGCCTGCGGCCAGCTGCGGAGACGGTATGAGAACGGATGACGGTAGTGGGATGTCCGTTACGAAAACAATGCCGAAACCCTTTCGCGGGGCAGCCTGACAGGAGGGGAGCAGCCTGATTTCAAGCTGTTCCCTGCCCTGCCTTTGTCTGCGGTTTCCGAAAGGGTAACTTTGTAATTGTATGGAATACTCGTTCCGGCAATGACATCTTCAATGTTTTCCCAAATAAGCCAATCGTCCATATTTTTCTGATGTTCAAAAGCAAGGGGAGGGATTTCCCTGACAGCTTCAAATTCCACTAAGCAGAGACACTTTTTATGCCACCGGGTTTTTTGCTTATCTGATAAGTTTAATTTACGCTGATTATCCGCAAGTGTTTTTGTGATTTCTTCCTCAGACAGTTTCACAAAATTTTGCACTTCTTTTACGACAGCGGTTGTCGTTATCTTCGCACTTCCTTTTTCTATGAAATAAAGACGCTCACCCTCAAAAACTCTGCTGTGGGGGAGCTTTCTTCCCGCTGCTCCACACACAATCATTGTCTTGATCCCTGCCAAAATTTTATCCGGTACTTTTTCCCCTTTTTTGCCAGCCTTTCTGTATTGCCTGCGGAACGGGGCCTCTGCAGTCAAAAACGGCCCATGTGGCATCGTGAATATTGATCTCGGCAAAACCCGGTGGCAGTTCCTGATCGGATATAGCCATAATAGAATATTCAATTTCATTGCATTGCTCATCATAAGTGCCGAACAGGCCAAATATTCCCTTGCTGGCAGCAGAATCTATCGAATTTCGTTTTGCAAAAATGCCGTTACGCTGACATTCATTCCAAAATTCCGGTATTTTCCTGAAATGCCTTTGTAAATGATGTGGGAGAATCATAGCCATATTTGTAGCTGATCTCAATTACTTTTAAATCCGTGCTTTTCACATCATACCCGGCTAGAGTCAATTTCCGTGAGCGAATATATTCAACTCGGTTTGACTGATATTATTTTAGCAAATGTTTTT
>CAJUCC010000062.1 GCA_910585205.1 uncultured Lachnospiraceae bacterium | reverse complement strand
TTTCCTCCGGTACATAAAAAAGAAGAAATCCCCCGCCGCCGGCGCCCAGGACCTTGCCACCCAAAGCGCCTGCCGCCATTCCTTTCCCATACATCTTTTCTATATCTGTGTTGCTGATTTGAGAAGACATCTGCTTTTTCAAATTCCAGGCGCTGTCCAGCATAGCCCCGAATACATCCGTATTCCCCATTTGCAAGGCGCCGACCGCATCTTCCACCATATTTGTCATATGATCCAATAACGCCATATTTTTTGCTATGTTCTGCTTCTGCTCACCCAATATATTGGAAGAAACCCTTGTAATGCCGGTATAAAACAACAACAGATTATCTTCCAGCTTTTTCATCACCTCCGGCCGGATAACAATTGAACTGATGCCAACCTCTCCATTGCTGTGAAACCGATACTTTCTGAATCCTCCATATGCAACCGCATACTGATCCTGAACACCGATCGGATTTTTCAGACAGGTAATTTCGATCTGACACGCATATTTTGCAAGCTGTTCGGGCGACAACTGTTCCCCCTTAAAGGCAAACAATGCATTCAATACGCCGACAGCCAAAGCGCTCGAGGATGCAAGGCCGACACCCGACGTGCTGATCGGGATATCCGCAGAATAAACAATATCAACGCCTTTATGGATTCCCGCTATTTTTAACGCTTCCCGGATAATGTTATGCTGTATATCGTCTACACTGTCCACCAGTTCCTGAATCCGGTAGCTGACACGGATAGAATCATCAAATCGTTTGTTTACCATTATATAAACGTACATATTCACCGCGGTGCTGACCACGCTTCCATAACCAAGCACGGTATTTTCATAATAATCTTTAAAGTCCGTGCCGCCTCCGAAGAACGAGGCACGCAGCGGCGTTTTTGATATAACCATTTTAATCCTCCGAAATATCTGTGCCGTTTCCGCCGAAATATTTTCCCTCCAGCAAATCATATACGGCATCCAGCAAACAGTACGAATCACTGACCAAAACACACTGACATCCGGCTGCTTTTCCCGCCTCCATATCCCGTTCATCATCACCGATCATAAAGCATTCTGTAAGATTCAATGAAAAATCTCTCTGTGCCTGATACAACATTCCGGGAGCCGGCTTTCTGCATTCGCACCCCTCATCCCAGTTATGTGGACAGTAATATATCGCGTCAATCTCATAACCGGTTTCCTGCTTCAAATCTTCCTGCATTTTTTTATGTATTTGTGCAAGGACATCTTCTGTCAAATTCCCCCGCGCGATGCCCGGCTGATTAGATACGATTATCACGCGATAACCGGCATCTTTTAATAATCGGATTCCTTCCCGGGCACCTTCCAACCAGACAAACGCCTCCGGCGTTTCAATATAACACGCTTTTGGCGCTCTCTTATTTATCGTCCCGTCTCTGTCAAGTAACACGGTGGGCTGCTGTCGGAAAAATTGTTCCGTCAGCTTGATGCGCTCCCAGGAACCCACGGAATAATAGCGATGCGCAGTCACCGTAGCATACAATTTCTTTCGTCTGATGACCTCCGGATATACACCTGCCTCAAAATTCATACCGCTTTCCGTGATATACTGCAAAACACATTTGTCTATAATCGCATATCCTATATCCACGCCGCGCAGTCCCGATGTCACTCTTTTTTTATCATAAATTGTCACCAGACCGTCCTGAACCAGCAGATTGTCCTTTGTATAGCCATCCCGATTCTCATATACGCTCAACTGAATCAGGGCTTTATTGCCTGCAAATTCCCTTTTCAGACGTAAAAAGTCAATCGGGCAATAATTATCGCAATACATGAGCAAAAAGGTATCCATAATCTGATCCTGTGCATGCAACAGACGATCTGCCGTATTATATGACACAGGCGCCACATCATACGATATGGTAATTCCATATCTGCTGCCATCCCCCAGATAATCCATAATCTTTTCCGGTAAATATCCCAGCAGCAGCAGAACATTATGAATTCCAAAATTTTTTATCTGTCTCATCAGATATTCTATAAAAGGCCTGCCCTGAAAAGGATACATGGGCTTTGGATTTTCATCGGTAAACGGCCGCAGTCGCGTTCCCAGACCGCCGGCCAATATTACCGCCTGACTGATTATCATATCTTCCATTTTCACTTTCCTGTCCGTTATATCAAACGATTTGCCTGTCAGATTTTCATGGCAATCCCGTCTTTCTCAACAATTTTATCAACAATCTGTTGTAAAATCAGATTATGAATAGACTCTGCCATACCATACTGGCTGATCGGAACATAAATATTCCAATCGCCCATGCCCCGTATCCTGTTTTCCGGCTGAAATGCGGTAAACGTAATAATTTTTCCCCCTGCCTTTTTCATCTCATTGGCAGCTTTAACTATATTTTCCGATTCCCCGGAACTGCTAATTGCCACCAACACATCGTTCTGCTCCGCCAGCATCGCAAGTTGTTTGCAAAAAACATATTCATAAGTAAGATCATTGGATATACACGTAATGGTTGACTGCCCATACATATTGTATGTCCGTATGCCGGCATTTTTCAGAAAATCCGCTGTCATATGCTGCGCAATGCCCGCACTTCCGCCATTACCACAAATATACAGACAACCACGGTCAGCTTTGCATGTTTCCAATATATGCAGCACTTCTTTCAGTCCGATACCATACTGGTAATACTCCGATACGTTGTCCGTAATTTCTATCTGGTCTAACAGTGTTTTTATTTTACTGAGATAACTTTCCACGTTTCCACTCCCCCGACAGACTTGTATAAATCGTTTCCCCTGCTCTCACAGCATGGTTGTTATGCCTGCAGTCTGCTTCACAAAATGCTTTCCCGTCCAGAACCAGTATCTTATTGTCATTTTCCATAACGGAAACGCTCTCTCGCACTCTTTCCCATCTGTCTCCGTCAAAACGATACCACTGCCCCGATATACCACTGACAGCATACAAATCGTCTGCCGCCTGAAAATAAGAAAGAATCCGAAGACTTCTCATCCAGGTATACATAGCCGCTTCAAAACAATCCGGTTCCACATCCCAACAGGCAATGCGCTTTTCCCTTGTAAAAATCACAACATTTTTTCCTGTAAGGTTGACAGGCAGATGAATATTGCCATTATGTAAAATGCCTCTCTTAAAATATGACACGTTTCTGTTTCTGATCTCATCTGCGATCACATCAGGAAAACGCATTGTTATGCTTTCACTCGTCTGTTCCAGTATTTCCCGGGGAAAATCCAGTATTTCTTCAAACGTATCCGCCTGTTCGTTCCACACTCTGATCCCTTCTCTTACTTCAAAGGGAATCAGCCATAATCTCTGATCGATACAGAACAAATTTGAATATACCCGTTTTTCTCCTGCCGGTATAACTTTTTCCACTGTCTTCTTTTTGGTGTCCAACCTTATAAGACAGGCTTCTTCCTTACAGGAAAAATAAATCGCACCATCCTTGGCAGCCGCATTTCCGATGCTAATCTGTCTGCTTTCCCTTTCATGGTGTATCCGATATTCTTCAACCAGATCGCTTTCCATATCCACGGCCACAACCGAATGATACTTGCAGGGAATCAGATATAAAATATGTCCTTTCACAATATGGCTGCCAAACTTGCTGCCGTTACATACATCATTATCACCATCAGAAAATGCAATCTGACGCATTTCTCTGTTTTCAATATGATATACAATCATCATATCTGCATTTCTCGGGACGCAAAACAGCCTGCCTTTGTAATGAACAATTTCCGCATACAGACCGCTTTTTCCGGAATCGGAAAAAACCGCCATGATCTGAGACTGAAACGTTCTTTCATCCATGCAGCATAAGATATTGTCCCAATACGGTATGTACCAGTATTTGCCGTCAACATATGTAACGGCCTCCGCAGCAGTAATGCTATGATCCACATTGTTTTTCAAATATACATTCTGAACCATAGCCTGTTTTCCCGCATTCTGAAACAGACATACGACAGAACTGCTGTCTCCATAATAAGCATCACATAAAGCAATCGCCCGGTCTAAATCCGCTGTATCATCATAAATTCCCCATTTTTCTACCCGAAATGTATCCACAATCTGCTCATATTGTCTCCAAAGTCCAGGGCGCATGGATTCCATTGTCGCTTTCATCAGCGGATGCGGTCTCCACAGTAAGATAAAATCGTCTCTTTTCTTCCGAAAAGTACCTAAAACATCCTTTATTTTATCCAGCATCCTCTCGCCATGTTCGAGCAGAGCCACCACACTGGTATTATAAAAAATAACTTTTTTCCGACTTCCGTCCGGCCTTTCAATCAGTCGAAGCCATGGCGCCGGAATATCCATCTCCTGCCGATCCGTATTCAAAACTTTATCAATCTTCGGAGAACCGGTTCCCAGAATCTTTTCTCTCCATTTACTCCTGCCGCTTTCCCCCGTTGCTTTCGCCAGCACTTCTATGTATACTTTTCTCATATCTTCCGACTGCACAATCACTTTGTCGGCATTAAAAACAGCCGGCACCGTAATAAAATGCTCTATGCCGTCTATCGCGGACTTGTCTTGCGGATCAACCTCACCCAATATGAAATAAGGTATATATACCAGTTTGTCTGTATATTGTTTTAGATTGGAAGAATAAAAAGACGGGTGTACACTTGTCACATAATTACAGTCATCGTAAGGATTATGAATAAAGACCATATCCGGTCTTCTCTTCTCAAAATCGTAATCCTGATACCATGTCACCGGCACATATTTCGGATACTGACTTCCCTCATAATGCAGTTCCCCAAAGCTGCCATCCTGATTTCTGTCATAGTAGGGAATCGGAATCACATAGGCATCACAATCCGGATCCGCATCGGCGGCTCTCCAGACGCTTTCCAGCGAATCCCACATCGATGCCTTGTATGGAAGAAAAACAGCTTCCGTGCGTATCCTGATGTCATTTCGCACACTGTTCTCAATTTTAATCAAAGCTTTTCGCAGGTTTTTATACGCCTTATTGCCGGAAGCGCCCTGTCCCTGCAGAATTTCTCCGTGAATTTCATAGACAAGTTCGCAGTATTGCTCCAGACTGGGAATGGTCACAAAGCCCTCCCCTTCCGTCGCTTCGATCAGATTCCCCAACTGAATGGCGCCGTCCTGACACTGTTCCAAAAGTTCCAGCGCCGTCGCATCGTTCCCCTTATCAATAGCCCTTTTGATCTCATCATGCGCCTGCCCAAGCAGCCTGATAAAACTTTCAGCCTGCTCTTTCTGTGCCTTTCTCATACATGAATGCTCTCCCGTCTCCTGTTATTATTTAATAAAATATATATACTACAGCCGTTTCTCATTTTACTATAATTTCGCCAAAATTACAAGGATTATGTTCCGCTTCCTTGTATTACCAGCCTTCAGCGGCATCGTTTTAAGTATTCCATGAATGCGCTCTTATTTTCCCGGGTGGAAATTGTCGGCCGTCCCAGATCCGCTCTGGAACCGATCGCACACTTTACTTCCAGAAATGCCAGCGCATTGCCCGCCTTTATGGCGGAAAGCTGTGCATCCAATGCTTCACAGGTATCTGCACTAACCGCCGTCGGATACCCGCATCCTCTCGCAATCATCGTAAAATCAATGGCAGACGCCGCCGTCGGCATACCGCCCACTGTCTCATGCGCCTCATTGTTAATCACGATGTGGACCAGATTGGGCGGGCACTGGCTTCCGATCACCGCCATGGCGCCCATATGCATCAATACGGCCCCGTCTCCGTCGATACACCAGATCCTTGTATCGGGTTTTTGCAGCGCGATTCCCAGCGCCACGGAACTGCTGTGCCCCATCGAACCGACTGTCAGAAAATCCCGGTCATGTCCCTGCCCTGTCTTTTCCCGTATTTCAAAGAGCTCCCGGCTTGCCTTTCCGGTCGTGGCTACGATCACATCCGTTCCCGCCGCCGCCGCAATGCGCCCGATCACGGATTCCCGCGTCATCGTACCGGCATTTTGATACGACGCCTTCCTGTCGGATGACAATGCATTTTTTCGGACAAGAAAGGCCGCGCCTTTCCCCTGTTCCAGAATATTGCGCACCTTTTCCATCTCTTTTTTCAATTCTTCCGGCGACGTGCCGCTGTCTATTATCACAACATACAGGCCGATGTCTTCCAGAAGCTTTTGCGAAATCTCACCCTGAAAAATATGCTGCGGCTCATCGTGCACTCCCGGCTCTCCCCGCCAGCCGACGATAAAAATACACGGAATTCCGTACACTTTCTCATGCAATAGCGAAACCGCCGGGTTTACGATATTTCCGATCCCGCTGTTTTGCATATATACGACCGGAATCTTTCCCGTAGCCAGATAATACCCGGCCGCCAGCGCCGTACAGTTTCCCTCATTGGCCGCTATGATATGTCTATCCGAAATTCCCATTTCGGCAATAAGATAATCGCACAATACCTGTAACTGCGAATCCGGTACTCCGGTATAAAAATCCGACTGCAGCTCCTGCAGGAAGTCATACACATCCATCACAATTTCTCCGTTATAATATTTCGATAAATCCCGTACAGCGCGTCCCTTGACAGCGCGATCGGAAAATTGCCCAGCCGTTCCGGATTTACCGAGTTGACAAGCAGCTCCAACTGTTCTTCTCCCACCGCGCCTGCCAGTCCCGTATCCAGCCCGGCCCGGGACCGCAGCTCCCGCAGAAAGCGAATCGCATCCGCAGGCGTTTCCTGCCGCAGACAATTCGCCAGCGCATGCAGTGTCTCCTGTAAGTATGCACGGCCCCGACTGTCAATACACGCCGCGGCATGTTCCTGCATATACGCCCATACTTCCGGCAGACAGCGCATCACCGCATGTCCGTGCGCGATGCCCGCCAGCGTCGTCAGTTTATAACACATGGCATGGGCTGCCGTTGTCTTCGTGATATGAATCGCCTGTCCGGCGAGATTCGAAGCGAGCAGCATATGCCGGCGTTCTTCATAGCCGCCGTCTCTCCAATATCCTTCCATATTGTCGAGAATCAGCCCTATCGCAGTCTCCGACAGCCGCTTGCTCTCCGCGGTTGCATGCACGGACCAGTACGACTCCACCGCGTGCGCCAGAGCATCGCATACCGTCACCTTTTTCTGGTAGTCCGGCAGGGTAAGCAGATTGTCAGGGTATAACAGGACATAACCCGGCAGCGCACTCTTATGCTCCACAGAGCGCTTCTCACCGTCCGCATAAATAACGGCAAACTGCGTTGCCTCACTGCCTGTTCCCGCCGTCGTGGGAACTGCCAGCAGCGGTATATTGCACGGGACAATCTCCTGTTCCAGATAGCTTCTATCTTCCTGCATCCCCGCAAATACGGCAATGCATTTCGCCACGTCAATCGCACTGCCCCCGCCGACCGCCGCCACAAAATCACAGCAATGCTCCCGAAACACCCGTACCCCTTCCCGAATCTCCTCATAACGGGGATTCGGTGAAAATGCCTGAAAACAGGTGACGGCAACGGTTTGATCCGCTCCCGGATTTTTCATAAAAGCACAAACCGGCGTCTGCGCAGAATGTTTCCCGCACACAAGCAGGATATGCCTGACTTTTAGCTGCGACAATACCGCCCCGATTTCGCGTTCGTATCGCAGAGGATCGATATAATACTGCATAAGCCACACTCCTGTCCGCTACGCATCGGCGGGAATCAGGTTAATGATTTCCCTGATCGGCATACAGCACGCGTCCGCCTCTTTTGCCCTGTGATTTCGTAATATCAGTTCCGCGGCATGCTGCATCGCCGGGAAACCGCTCCGCGTCAACTGATTGGCATAAATCACCACATTGACGCCGCGGCTGCGGAATTCGTCTTCTGTCACCGCATGAAAAGTCGTCGGAACAACGACAAGCGGTGTTATGGCATCGCCTTCCCGGAACCGCTCCACAAACGCAAATATTTCATCCGGTTCCTTTTTCCGGCTGTGTATCATAATACCGTCCGCACCGGCTTTTACATATGCTCCGGCCCTTTCCAGTGCGTCTTCCACCCCTTTTTCCAGAATCAGGCTTTCAATACGGGCCACAATCATAAAATCGTTGGTCTTTTTCGCCTTCTTTCCCGCCTCGATCTTGGCGCAGAAATGCTCTGTCGTATCCTGTGTCTGTTCAATCTCTGTCCCGAAAAGGGAATTCTTTTTTAATCCCGTTTTGTCCTCGATGATAACCATGGAAACCCCGATGCGTTCAAGCGTTTTCACGGTATAGACAAAGTGTTCGATCAGTCCTCCGGTATCGCCGTCAAAAATAATCGGCTTTGTTGTCACCTCCATAATGTCATCAATCGTGCGCAGCCTGGAAGTCATATCAACCAATTCAATATCCGGTTTTCCCTTGGCCGTCGAATCGCACAGACTGCTGACCCACATTGCATCGAACTGGTGCACTTCCCCGTTGTGCTCCACCATCGTTTTCTCCGCAATCAAACCCGTAATGCCGCTGTGTACTTCGATCGCATTGATACAGCCCTTCATCTGCATCGCTTTTTTCAGACGCCCCCGCCGAAAATCGGGAATCGCCAGCTCCGATGTCATCCGCTTCTCAATATCGCGGATGGTTGCGCTTTCCGCATAGGGAAATTCGACCAGCTTTCCGCCATATGTATCCAGAATTTCAATCACTTCATCGCGAAGCGGTTTTTGAATTCCGGTCCGCCAGTCGTCCCCGTGAATCACAAATGCCGGCTTCAGCTTCTGTAAATTCTCCCGGTAACTCAATTCTCTCTGTTCCACAACCTGATATACATATCGGATATTTTCAAATAACAGTTTACGTTCCGCAAACGGAATCAGCGGAAACCGCTTATAACTTGCCACCGCATTGTCAGACAATACGCCGACAATCACTCTGCCCATCCGCGCCGCCCGCTTCAGGATTTCAATATGGCCGCTGTGAATGACATCGGTGGAAAATCCCATGTATACAACCCGTTCCGCAATCTCGCGCACCTTCTCCGAAACCACGGCCAAATCTTCCTGATTGTCAATCTCACTGCACAGATACCGGCCGGTATCATAGAGTTTGATATGCATATTTTCAGAAATCTCATTCAGCGCGTCTTCCGCATAGCAATTTACATTTCCCGCTTCGCAAAACCGGCAGATCTGTTTCAGCCAGACCGACCAGTCCTTCTGTTTTAATTTATAAAACGGCTGTACGGCAACGGCGTTGTCAAAAAGATCAACCCCCACCTTTGCAAGATAATCGCCCTGAAAAACCGCTTTAAAATCCTTCTGCGGCAGTTCCGCCTCTTTGCTTCCCGCTATGCAGGAATGCGGATACGCTATCATCGCGTCCAGTATCTGCGTCTCAAAAACCAGATCACCGTGCAGCAAAATAATATCATCGTCCCCAAGCCACGTACGGGCACAATAGACGGAATAAATATAATTTGTCTCCGCATACCGCGTATTGGGTACAAATCTATAGGTAAGCGGCAGTTTCAGGGAATGACAGTACGCCTTCACTTGATCCGCCAGAAAACCGGTTGTCATAATTATTTCTGTAATACCGCATTCGGACAACTGACGCAGTTGTCTGCTCAATATCGTCTCGTTTCCATACACGGCCGTCATGCATTTCGGGCAGAACGCCGTCAAATCTCCCATGCGGCTTCCCATGCCGGAATTTAATAACAACGCTTTCATAAAATTTGCTTTTCTCCCCTGTTTGATAAAATCAAATAATGTAATAAGATATATATACTAATGTTCCTTATTTTACTATATTACTGTCGTAAATACAAGAATAAGGCGCAAAATCAAGAAACCATGATTTCACACCTTACCTTTAAAATAATCTCTGTGATTTTATGTGTATGCCGCCTTTTACTCCTTAATTTCATCAATATCGGTCAAATTTACACCCGCAACATTTAAAATTGCTTTCAAAGAAAGATACTCTCTCTTTAATTCGGCATATGTTTTTATCGCGTTCTCTTCTCTTGCCAGAAGCATATATCGCTGGATCTTTTTAAAGTCATCAATGGCAGCTTTCATAATCTCAAGGCCATTAGGCATTTTACCACCTCCAAATATAAAAAATTGTAAATTCATCTACAATTTTTCAAGTTATCTCACCTTTTTTAT
>CAJUCC010000061.1 GCA_910585205.1 uncultured Lachnospiraceae bacterium | reverse complement strand
TTAATCATCCCCGATTTATACAAACAAACGCCTCACATGTTATACTGTTTTAATACAAAGAGAGGTTTTTTCATGAAATTACGGACGCGCCTGTTCATCACATTCGGCACAATGGTTATACTGCCCCTCCTGCTCACAGCGATTGCCTATTTAAGTATCGGCACCTATATGACACATTCCATTCAACAGGAATACGGTTTTGAGACAATCGACTACGAAACGCTTTCCAATTCCATTCAGGCAAGCGGCGAACAGACTGCCGTACTGTTCCACCGGTTTCTGGAAATCATACAAAATGAACCGAAAAAACTGGAAGATCCCGATTTTTTGTCCGGCCTCAACAGTGAGGCCGCCGAAAAGGCTTCCTATATTATTGTCCGCAAGGGCAATGCTCTTTATTATACAGGCAATCTCAAGGCCGCTTCCCGTATTTTCAAAAATCTTCCGTCTTATGGACACGATACAGTCGATCCGGATATGGGATACTATTATCACCAGCTCCAAAAGCTCGTGAAACAGGCCGACTTTCGTTTTTCTGACGGTTCGGAGGGAAGCATTTTTATTGTCACCCCGATCAGCAATCTGTTTTCCCAGTCATTTCTGACGGACATGATGATTGCGATTGCATTTATTCTCTTATTCACGGCCTGTATGCTGACCCAGTGGATTCATAAAGGCGTTTTTGACCCGATCCGCAATCTCAATACCGCTATGCAGAAAATTGCGGAAGGCAACCTGGAATATTCTCTCTCCACCGAGGAAAAGGGAGAATTCGGCGATCTCTTTCGTAATTATGAAGACATGCGGCTGCGGCTGAAAGAAACCACTGAGGAAAAGGTGCAGGGCGAACGGCAGAACAAAGAACTAATCAGCAATATTTCCCACGATCTGAAAACACCCATTACCGCTATCAAAGGCTATGTGGAAGGATTGATGGACGGCGTTGCCGACACACCCGAAAAAATGACCAAATATGTCCGCACCATTTATAATAAAGCAAACGATATGGACCGGCTCATCAATGAGCTTACCTTTTATTCCGGTATCAACTCCAACCGGATTCCTTATAATTTTCACCGCATTAACGTCAGCGAATACTTCCGCGACTGTGTGGAGGAAGTGGGACTGGAGCTGGAATCCGAAAATATCCGGCTCAATTATTCGAATCTGGTACCGCCTGATGTCAGAATTATCGCCGATCCCGAACAGCTCAAACGGGTTATCAATAATATCATCAGCAACAGCATCAAATATATGGATAAACCGCAGGGGGTTATCGACATCCGCATTCTGGACGAAATCGATTCCATCCGCGTGGAGATCGAAGACAACGGCAAAGGTATTCCCGCCCGGGATTTAAGCAATATTTTTGAACGCTTTTACCGGACCGACGCATCCCGCAATTCTTCCAAGGGCGGCAGCGGAATCGGGCTTTCCATTGTGAAAAAGATTATCGAAGACCATGGCGGTTATATATGGGCCACAAGTCAGGAAAACGAAGGCGCCTGCCTGCATTTTGTAATCAGAAAATATAGAGAGGTGGAAAACGATGAGCAGAATATTGATAATTGAAGATGAAGAAGCGATCGCCGATCTGGAAAAGGACTATCTGGAACTGAGCGAATTTGAAGTCGAAATCGAAAATGCGGGAGACACCGGACTGGCCAGAGCGCTGGCGGAAGAATTTGACCTGATTATCCTCGATCTGATGCTCCCCGGAATTGACGGCTTCGAGGTATGCCGCAAGATTCGGGAAAAGAAAGACATTCCGGTCCTGATGGTTTCCGCGAAAAAAGAAGACATCGACAAAATCCGCGGTCTCGGTCTGGGCGCCGACGATTATATTACGAAACCGTTCAGCCCAAGCGAACTCGTGGCGAGAGTCAAAGCGCATATGGCCCGTTACAACAGGCTCGTCGGCTCACAGGCACAGACAAACGATATTGTGGAAATCCGCGGTATCCGTATTGACAAGACGGCCCGCCGTGTGATGATTAACGGGGAAGAGAAAAATTTTACGACCAAAGAATTCGACCTGCTCACCTTTCTGGCCGAGCATCCCAATCATGTCTTCACCAAAGAAGAACTCTTTCGGAAAATCTGGGATATGGATTCCATCGGCGATATTGCCACCGTTACGGTCCATATTAAAAAAATACGGGAGAAAATTGAGTTTGACACCGCCAAACCGCAGTACATCGAGACAATCTGGGGCGTGGGGTATCGGTTCAAGGTATAAATTGACTTTTCTTCCGACATTTTGTATGATGGTCAGGAAAGGAGGAGAATCCCTGTGATACTTGCGGATATGACAGCCCGCGGGTTCGAACATGTCCCCGGTGCGCTGATCTGGACTGTTATTGTAATCGTTTATCTCATAACGCTCATCGCCATGGCCGGAAAGTGGAAAGTCTATCGAAAAGCCGGCGAAGCCGGCTGGAAATCCCTGATTCCTTTTTACTGTTCCTACATTGATTATCGGATTTCCTGGGATGCAAAGATGTTCTGGGCTTATTTTATCTGTTCACTGACAGGATCTCTGATCATTGGTACGAGTACCTATCTGGCATTGGCCGCTGTCATTTTGCTGGTAATAAGCTTCTGCATTTCCTTTGTACAGGATTATAAAATGGCCGCCGCATTCGGATACGGCATCGGTTTCGCTCTGGGCCTGATCTTTTTTCGCCCGCTCTTTACCATTATTCTGGGCTTCGGCCGTTCCCGGTACCGCGGCCCCGCATAACCCCTATCGTTACTTACCGCCTGAAAAGACGGAATAAATAAAAACAGGAGAACCAAGACTATGGAAAAAATTGCCAGCTTTACTATCGATCACGTCAAACTGCAGCCCGGTATCTATGTATCCCGGAAAGATACGTTTGGCGGAGATACCACCATTACTACATTTGACCTGCGCATGACGTCCCCCAACGACGAACCCTGCATGAATACGGCAGAAATGCATACACTGGAACATTTGTGCGCCACCTATGCACGAAATGACGCTGTCTGGAAAGATAAGATTGTGTATTTCGGTCCCATGGGCTGCCGGACAGGCTGCTATCTGCTGATGGCAGGTGATCTGGATTCCAAAGACATCGTATCTTTTATCACCGGTATGTTTGAGTTCGTCCGCGATTTCGAAGGCGAACTGCCCGGGGCCGCGCCCATGGACTGCGGCAACTATCTCGACCATAATGTCGATATGGCCAAGTATGTGGCAAACCGTTATCTGGAAAACACGCTCTACCATATTGACGATGCACATTTGGTTTATCCCGAAAAGGATGCCTGAGAAAGGATGAATCCCATGAATAAAATAGGTATTATCGGCGCCATGGAAATCGAAGTGGAAACGCTGAAAAGCCACATGCAGATCACCAATACACTGGAACGCGCATCCATGAATTTTCTGGAAGGACTGCTGCATGATATTCCCGTTGTAATCGTAAGAAGCGGCATCGGGAAAGTCAACGCCGGTATGTGTGTACAGATTCTGGCAGATGTCTTTCAGGTCACACATGTTATCAACACCGGTGTGGCCGGTTCTCTGAACGCGGTGATCGACATCGGCGACATTGTCATTTCTACCGACACGCTCTACCACGATGTGGACGCCACCGGTTTCGGGTATCCGCTCGGTGAGATTCCGCAGCTCGGTACGCTGAACTTTACCGCAGATGCCGCAATGGTCGCACAGGCAAAAGCATCCTGCGAAATTGTCAATCCCGACATCAAAGTGTTCGAAGGCAGAATTGTCAGCGGCGATCAGTTTGTATCGAACCCGCATGTCAAAGACACGATCCTGAAAAACTTCCCGGGCAGTTTCTGTACCGAAATGGAGGGCGCAGCCATTGCACATGCGGCGTGGCTCAACCATATTCCGTTTGTCATTATCCGGGCAATCTCCGACAAAGCAGACGACAGTGCCCATATGGATTATCCCGCTTTTGAAAAAGCGGCGGCGGAACACTCCGCCAGACTGGTTGAACATCTGATACAACAGTTATAATCATTCTCATATCGTAAAAGGAAATACCATGGAAACAGATAAAAACCCGGTGCAGTCCGCCGGAAGGATCTTTCAGGTTATGGAAATGCTGGCGACGGAAGGCCCCTGCGGCCTTCTGGAGATCAGCCACCGCCTGCAGCTCAATAAGAGCACCGTGCACCGTCTTTTAAATTCACTCATCTACATGGGATATGTCAGGCAGGATGAAGGATCTCTGAAATACCATATGACACTGAAAATCGTCAATGTATCCGGAAACGTCCTGAAACAGATCGATATGCTCTCCCTCTCACAGCCTTATCTGAAATCTCTGATGGAACAGACCTATGAGACTGTCCATCTTGTCAAACGGGTAGAGCAGAATATCTGTTATATCCAGAAACTGGAACCATCCCATACCGAGCGTTCCATGAAGATGGCTTCTTTTGTCGGTATGATTAGCCCGCTCTACTGCACGGGTGTGGGAAAGGCAATTATGGCAGCCCTGCCGGAAACAGAAGTCCGGAAGATCTGGGAGGTTTCCCGGATTGAACCCAAAACGGAATATACCATCCTGCATGTGGAACATCTGCTGCAGGAACTGGCACAGGTACGCACCCGTGGTTACGCCCTCGACAATGAAGAAAACGAACTGGGGGTCCGCTGTATCGCGGCAGGCATCCATGATTATACGGGGAAGGCAGAATATGCAATCAGCATTTCCGCCCCCATCTCCAGAATGTCCGACGAACGAATCCGCGAGCTGGCTGTGCCGCTTCTGGACGCCGCCCGCAGACTGTCGGGAGAACTCGGATACCACGGCGAACCACAGACACAATAACGCCAATAGAAAAAGCGGATAGATCCCTCTGCACCGGGATCTATCCGCTTTTGTATGGACAAAAAACAAATGGGGGCACTGTTATCTCTGTACCCGGCCGGAACCGTCGCCGCCTGCCAGTGTCAGTACTTCATCCATGGAAACCATATTATAGTCTCCCTCGATGCTGTGTTTGAGGCAGGAAGCCGCCGTTGCAAATTCGATAATCTGCTGTGATTCATAACCGTTCAATGTGGCACAAATCAGGCCGCCGCCGAAGCTGTCGCCGCCGCCTACACGGTCTACAATATGCATTTTATACTGCTTGCTGAAGAAGAATTCTCCGTTATCATACAGCATAGCAGACCAGTTGTTATCATTGGCTGACAGCGATTCCCGCAGCGTAATTGCCACTTTCTCAAATCCGAACCGGTCAGCCAGTTTTTTCGCCACTTCCTTGTAGCCTTCTTTATTGACCTTTCCCGTTGTCACATCCGTATTGGAAGCATGAATGCCGAATACATCTGCCGCGTCTTCCTCATTGGCAATGCATACGTCCACGTATTCGCAAAGCTCTCCCATCACCTGTCCCGCTTTTTCTTTGCTCCACAGTTTCTTTCGATAATTCAGGTCACAGGAAATCTTCACTCCCGCTTCTCTGGCAGCCTTACACGCCTCGAGGCAGATCGCCGCCACCTCATCATTCAAAGCCGGTGTGATGCCCGTGAAATGGAACCACGCCGCACCGTCAAAAATTTCTTTCCAGTTAAAATCCTCTTTTACCGCTTCCGCAATGGCGGAACCCGCTCTGTCGTAGATCACTTTGGAGGGACGCTGTGAAGCGCCTTTTTCCAGAAAATAAATGCCCACTCTCTTTCCGCCGCGTGTAATATAATCCGTATTCACCCCGAACCGGCGCAACGAATTTACTGCTGCCTGTCCGATTTCATGTGTCGGCAGCTTTGTCACATAGCAGGCATCAAACCCGTAATTGGCCAGCGATACGGCCACATTGGCCTCTCCGCCGCCGTATGTCGCTCCCAGTGTATCAGCCTGTACAAACCGGTAATAGCCTTCCGGTGCCAGACGCAGCATAATTTCACCAAATGTAACTACCTTTTTTGCCATGATTCATTTTCCTCCTGTATGTTATCTCTATGAACCTGTATGACCGATCAGGGCTGCTTGCCAATATAAGCCAGTATCCCGCCGTCCACATACAGAATCTGTCCGTTTACGAAATCCGAAGCTGCCGATGCCAAAAACAGTGCCGGTCCCATCAGATCTTCCGGCGTGCCCCATCTGGCTGCCGGTGTCTTGGAAATAATAAAGCTGTCAAACGGATGCCTGCTGCCGTCCGCCTGGGGTTCCCGCAGCGGCGCCGTCTGTGGTGTGGCGATATACCCCGGCCCGATACCGTTACACTGAATATTATATCCGCCATATTCGGACGCAATATTGCGCGTCAACATTTTCAGTCCGCCCTTTGCCGCCGCATATGCAGATACCGTCTCCCGTCCAAGCTCGCTCATCATGGAGCAGACATTGATAATCTTTCCCCGCCTTCTCTCTATCATATCCGGAAGTACCGCTTTCGATACGATAAATGCCGCATTCAGATCTATATCAATTACCTGACGGAAATCTTCCACCGTCATCTCCGTCATCGGAATTCGTTTGATAATTCCCGCATTATTGACCAGAATGTCCACGGCTCCCATGTGCTCCCGGATGTCACCGATCATCTCTCCCACCTGTGTTTCATCGGTGACATCGCACAGATAGCCCTTTGCCGCAATGCCCTTTGCCCGGTAAGCCTCCAGTGCTTTCTCCATATGTTCCCGGGAACGGCAGTTAAATGCAATCTTCGCCCCCGCCATGGCATAGGACTGTGCAATGGCAAATCCAATTCCATAAGCAGCGCCGGTGACAAGCGCCACCTTCCCCTCCAGAGAAAATCTGTCGTTCATTCCTTCTCATCCCTTCCCATCCCTTTCTGTTTCACAATGTAATGTACTATATTGTCAGGCCGTTTTTCACAGCCGGCGCAATCGAAACCGCCGCTGTATAATAAGGAATCAGTGTCGCCTGCATCGCATGATAGAGATCGGATTTCCCCGGCCATACCGTACCGATCACATGATTGTCCGCATCGAGCTGATGGAACCAGGAACCGTTTGTATGATCGAGAACAATCTCATCCAGATATTGCATAAACTGCGCATAGTATTCCGCATACTCCTGCTTCTTCGTCACATGATACAATACCGCCGATGTGTTGACAGCCTCTGCCAGCGTCCAGTGCATCCGGTCACGGACAACCGGTCTGCCCTCCCAGTCCGTCGTATACACAATCCCCGGCGCGCCGTCCGCATTCCAGGCATCCGTTACGGCTCTCCGAAACAGTTGTTCTGCCGCCTCCAGATATTTCCCCGCGCCCTGCCGGTCATCCGGGTAACTGGACAGCGCCCACTGCGTAATCAGCCTGCTCCACTCAATGCCATGTCCGGGCGTTGCCCCATACGGCTTGAACGGGTCGTCCGGGCGGTCCTGATTGCAGTCCAGATCCACCGTCCAGTCTTTCGTAAAATGCTCCGGTATGCGCCAGTTATTTTCGGAGGCCCATTGCAGCACATGTTCGATAATGCGTCCGGCCCTGACACGGTATTTCTCGTCGCCGGTAACGTCCGCCGCCGCCAGAAATGCCTCAACGGTATGCATATTGGCGTTCAACCCGCGGTATTCGTCGAGAACCGTAAATTCCGTATTCCATGTATCGCAGGAAAGTCCTTCTTCTTCATTCCAGAACCGTCTGTCATACAGCGCAAGCGCCTCCTCCAACAGTTTACCGGCGCCGGGCCGGCCGGCCAGCACCGCCGAAGAAGCCGCCAGAATGACAAACGCATGCGCATAGCACTGTTTATTGGGCAGGATTTCTCCGTCCGCCGTCAGTCCCGCATACCATCCGCCATTCTCCGTATCGTGCAGTTCTCCCCGGAGTCCTTTCAAAGCCGCGTCAACCAGTTCTTCACTCCCCGCATGCCCGAGAAAGACACCCAGACTGTATACGTGCGCCATACGGCAGGTAATCCACGTCTCACGGCTGCGCTCTTTCCACGGCGTTCCGTCATCCCCCAGATAATACGCACCGCCGCCCGGTGAAGGGAAACGATGGCCGAAGCGAAGCAGATCATTGCGCACTGCATCCAGAAACTTTCTGTTTTCCTCTGTTCCCAGCTGGTATTTTAGATTCATTTTTTTCCTCCCATATCCATGCACTTTCTATAGCGTAACACCCTGTTTAAATATCGCAATATCGTGAAATCCCGCCGCCTCGGACTTGACCTGTTCCCCCGACGCAACCCGCAGAACGTAGTCAAAAAGTTCCTGCGCCGCCTGTTCTGTCGTCTTGTCCTCCACGATCCGGCCTGCGTTAAAATCAATCCAATTGGCCTTGCATGCAGCCAATGCGGAATTGGATGCAATCTTCACGGTCGGAACAAGTGTGGCAAACGGCGTGCCTCTGCCTGTCGTAAACAGCACCATCTGCGCGCCCGATACCGCTAACGCAGTAGAGGCCACCAGATCATTGCCCGGAGCAGACAGCAGATGCAGTCCCCGCCCCTTTATCCGCTCCGCGTACTGCAGCACGCCGCAGACGGGCGCAGAACCCGACTTCTGGGTACAGCCCAGAGATTTGTCTTCCAGTGTGGAGATACCGCCCTTTTTATTCCCCGGAGACGGATTCTCATAAATCGTCTGGTCATGGCGGATAAAATAATTCTTGAAATCCTGAATCAGATCCACGGTTTTGTCAAACGTCTCCCGGTCCTTACAGCGGTTCATCAGAAGCGTTTCCGCCCCGAACATCTCCGGCACCTCAGTCAGTATGGTCGTACCGCCCTGCGCAATCAGAATATCGGAAAACCCGCCCACCGCCGGATTGGCCGTAATGCCGGATAAACCGTCGGAGCCGCCGCACTTCATCCCGATCACCAGATCGGACGCGGGACAGGGCACCCGCCTGTCTTCCTTTGCCTCGTCACAGATCTCTGCGATCAGCCGCAGCGCTTCCCCGATCTCGTCTTCCACATCCTGGCACTGGAGAAATTTAATCCGTTTTTCATCGTACGCACCGATATAGTCCATCAGCACGGGAATGTTGCTGTTTTCACAGCCAAGGCCGAGCACCAGCACACCGGCCGCGTTGGGATGGTGTACGATGTCCGCGAATACCGCTCTCGTATTTTCCTGATCGTCCCCCATCTGTGAACAGCCGTACGGATGCTGGAAGGCGATAATGTCTTCCACGCCCGCGCCCGCACCAATGTGAAATTCCTGCCTTGCTCTCGTCTCGATGGCATGCGCCACGGAATTGACACACCCCACCGTAGGCAGTATCCAGATCTCATTGCGGATACCGGTCTGTCCGTCCGCTCTCCGATACCCCTGAAAGACGGCGCTGTCCCGCTTTTCCAAAACTCTGGACTCCGGCTCATACCGGTATTCCGGCACTTCATCGAGAGCGGTCCGCACATTGTGCACATGTACCCATGCGCCCGCGGCAATGTCCGTTTTTGCAAAGCCAATCCGCGCGCCGTATTTTATCACCGGCTCTCCGGCCGCGATCGCCGTCAACGCAAATTTATGTCCCTGCGGAATCGCTTCCAGCAGTGTCACCTTTGCGTCGGCCGGCCCGATTATCATTCCAGCTTCCAGAGGCCGGAGCGCCACCGCCACTTTGTCTTCCTGATTGATCCTGATAAAGTCCTGCATTTTCTTTTATTCCTTTACTGCCAGTATGGCGTCATATGCTTTGTCCATGCCCGAATTCTCTATGAGCTGATACCACTTCTCCACATCCGATAACAGCGCGGTCAGATCTTCACCCCAGTAATCTTCCCGCTTCAGAATCTCTGCCACGGAAGCCGTCTTCATAAAGGCCATAATCTCCTCGCCGTCATTGGAGGCATCCGTGCGGTAAAAGGCAATCAGCGCTGCCAGCGAAAATACAAGCGCCTGCGGATAGCTGCCCTTCTGTTCCCGGTATTCGAGAATGGTCGGCAGCACCCTTGCCTTAAACTTGGATACCGAATTGAGCGCAATGGAGAGCAAAAGGTGGCGGATAAACGGATTGGAAAAGCGCTCCAGCACCGCTGCACCGAATGCCCGGTTGTCCTCCGTATCGCCGATCGTGGGAATGATCTCTTCGAAAATGCACTTCCGTAACAGTGCGGAAACCTTTTCATCTTTCAAACATTCGCCCACTGTTTCCAGCCCGTACAGATGTGCGCCCAGTACCATGGATGTGTGCGCACCGTTTAAGATTCTCACTTTTCTCTTTTTATACGGATCCACATTGTCCGTCCAGATTACATGAAATCCCGCCTTCTGCAGCGGCAGTTCGTCTTCGTGATCTCCCTGGATAACCCAGAGATGGAAGATTTCCGCCGTATCCATCATATTATCCTGCTCGCCGATCCGCTCGCAGAGCGCCGCATGTTCCTCACGCGGAAATCCCGTTACAATGCGGTCCACCAGCGTCGAACAGAAATCATTTTCCGTTTCCAGCCATGTTGTAAATCCGTCTTCCAGTCCCCAGAGCTGCGCGTACTGCTTACAGCATTTGAGCAGTTCTTCACCGTTATGATCGATCAACTCACAGGAGAGAATGATAAAGCCCGGCAGACCGAGGCGATACCGCTTATACAGAAGCTGTGTCAGTTTGCCCGGAAATGATTTCGCCGGCGCGTCTTCAAACCGATTGTCCGCTGCGAATGCAATCCCCGCTTCCGTGGTATTGGATACGATAAAACGGAAATCGGGATTTTCCGCCAGTTTCATATAGGCTTCGTATTCCGCATACGGATTGACGCAGCGGGAAATAACGCTGATCCTTGTATGTCCATCCACAACCTGCCCGTTTTCGATGCCGCGCAGGAACAGATTATAGTCACAGTTTTGCTGCATAAGCATTTCGCACATGCCTTTTTCGATCGGCTGCACTATGACAACCGAACCGTCAAACAGCCCCTGGTCTGTCAGCTTCTGAAAAAAATAGTCCACGAATCCTCTCAAAAATCCGCCTTCACCGAACTGTATCACTTTTTCTTTCATTGTCGTTTTCTCCTTATTTTTTCAGCCCTGCATCCGCATCCAGTGCAAATCCGAAATAGCGGACCGCGTTTGCGTAGGAAATACCCCGAATCAGTTTTTCCAGCGCTTCTTCATCATTCGGATATTCGCCGTTTTCCACCCATCCGCCGATCAGATTACAGAGTATACGGCGGAAATATTCATGGCGTGTATACGATAAAAAGCTGCGGGAATCGGTGAGCATGCCGAGGAAATTCCCGAGCAGTCCCAGATTGGCCAGCGAAACCATCTGATCCGTCATGCCCTGCTTGTGATCGTTGAACCACCATGCGCTCCCCTGCTGCAGTTTGCCGGCCACACCCGCGCCCTGGAAACAGCCGAGTATTGTACCGATCGCCGCGTTGTCATTGGGATTCAGGCTGTAAATAATCGTCTTCGGCAGTGTATCGTCTTCCCCCATCGCATTCAGGAAGTCGGCGAGCTGCGCGGAAGGTGCATAGTTATTGATACAGTCCACACCCGTGTCAGGCCCGAGTTTCTTATAAATCAGTTGATTGTTGTCACGCTTTGCGCCGTAGTGAAGCTGCATCACCCAGTTTTTCTCATGGTATGCCTTCCCCATCGCCACCATGAATGCCGTCTTAAACTGCAGTTCTTCTCTGCGGCTGACCGCATCGCCCGCAAGCGCTTTGGCAAAGATCGCTTCGATCTCATGCTCTGCCGCCGGTTCATACATCACATATTCCAGCGCGTGATCGGAAACGGAGCAGCCGCGTTTTGCAAAATAATCCATCCGTATCCGCAGCGCCCGGATAAGGCCGGCAAAGGTCGTTACCGCAGCGCCGCTGACTTCGCCCAGTTTTTTTATGTAATCCGCATAGTCCGGCTTTTCCAGATTCATCGCCTTATCGGGACGCCACGCGGGCAGCACCTGTACGTCGAAGCTGTCATCCGCAGCGATTTTTTCATGCCATTCCAGTGTATCAACCGGATCGTCCGTCGTACAGATCAGCGTAACACCGGAGCGGCGGATAATATTTCTGACACTCATGTCGTCTTTTTGCAATGCCGCGTTACACAGATTCCACACTTCTTCGGCGGTTCTGCCGTTCAATGCGCCGTGATAACCGAAGTAGCGCTGTAACTCCAGATGACTCCAGTGATAGAGCGGGTTGCCGATCGCCTTCTCCAGCGTTTCCGCCCATTTCTGGAATTTCTCCCGATCGCTGGAATCACCGGTAATATATTTTTCTTCCACGCCGTTCGAACGCATCTGCCGCCATTTGTAATGATCGCCGCCGAGCCATACCTGGGTAATATTTTCAAACTTCCGGTCTTCCGCGATCTCCCGGGGATTGATATGACAGTGATAATCCAGTATCGGCGTTACCTCCGCACAGTTGTGAAACAGCTTTTTCGCCGTTTCTGTCTCCAGCAGAAAATCTTTGTCCATAAATGCTTTCATGTTCCGTTCACTCCTTTACGCTTTCTCTATTTATCCGGGATTTAAGCTTTTGTCCCGTATCGTTTTTCCAGCAGCGCCGCCACCGCCCCCGGTCCCTGAATCATTTCCGCAAACAGGGCGATCACCTTATCTCCCAGCACGGATGCGCTGACATCCACGCCGAATATATCGCTGCGTTGCAGAATCGGCGTAAGCACTGCCCTGACATCGCAGTCACCGCCCGGTTTCACATCCGCCAGCAGCGGTGTCAGCGTATCCAGCAGCGGGTCGGGACTTGGCGTAAACGGATTGCCCCGGTCATCCACACCCATCAGATACCGCAGCCAGCCGGCAAATACAAGCGGGATTCCCTCCAGATCGTCCACCGACAGATTTTCTGCGGCTTCGTACGCTTTGATTGTCTCGCCGAAGCGGACGGAAAGCTTCTGTGAGGTATCGGTTGCAATCCGCTGCGGCGTATCCGGCATAAACGGATTGGGGATCCGCAGCCCTAGAACCTCATCGATAAACTGTTTCGGATCAAGAATGCCCGGATTGATTACAACCGGTAATCCTTCCTGATAACCGATGCGTTCCACAAGCGCTTTCAGAGCGGGATTTTTCATCTCCTCCGAAATCAGCTCATATCCGAGCAGGCAGCCGAATACCGCCAGTGTCGTATGGAGCGGATTCAGACAGGTGCACACTTTCATCTTTTCCACCTTGTCCACCGTTTCCCGTTCGGTAAAGATTACGCCGGTATCCTCCAGCGCGGGTCTGCCGTTGGGAAAGGCGTCTTCGATCACCAGATACTGGCACTCCTCGGCATTGACAAAGGGCGCCACCCATGTATTTTTACTTGTCACCGCCTGTTCCAGTCCTTCAATATGATCGGCCTCCAGTATCGCCTCCACCTTCGGGTCCGGCCGCGGCGTAATCTTGTCGATCATGCTCCACGGGAAAGAAAGGCTGGACACATCATTGACATATGCGAGAAATGCCGGCTCCGCCTTGCCGCTCTTTGTCCATTCTTCCGCGAAGGTCAGCACGGCAGCCTTTAACCGATCGCCGTTATGGGAACAGTTGTCCATGCTGACGAGCGCCAGCGGCAGCTTTCCGTGCAGATACCGCGTATAGACAAGCGCGCATACTTTGCCCAGATAGCTCTCCGGTCTTTGCGGACCGTTCTCCAGATCACGCTTTACCGCAGGCAGCACGTCGCCCCTGCCGTCCACCAGACTATAGCCTTTCTCCGTAATCGTAAAGCTGGCCATCTGCAGCGACGGCGCGGCAAAAATCTCCTGCAGTCTGGAAAACTCGCTGTCCCTGCCGCTGTCGAGAATCAGCGATTCCACAATACTGCCGATCACCGTTTTCTCCACTTCTCCGCTGCCTTTCAGCGTCACAAGAATCGTGTAATCGTCATGCGGGCGATACATCTTTTCGATAATCTCATAGTCAAACCCTTCCGCTACGATCAGGCCGGTTTTGCTCTTTCCCGTCTCCATCAACTGCTGCATCAGATTGGCCTGAAACGCCCGGAAAATATTGCCGGCGCCGAAATGAATCCATGCAGGATTTTGCTTCGTCTCTTCCGCCATGGCATCCCTGTCATAATCCGGCACATGATAACCGGCGTTTTTCCATGCCGCCGCATCCATAAGTCCCTGTCTGTCTAATCTCATTCTTACCTCCTGCGGCATACTACCGCGCATTTGCCTTCACGATTGCTTCCCATAATCCGTTCAGATAGGTTGCGCCAAGCGCCCTGTCATACAGACCGTACCCCGGCATAGCCACTTCGTCCCATATCATTCTGCCATGGTCGGGGCGGATCGGGCCGTCAAATCCGATGTCATACAGCGCTTTCATAATTTCATACATATCAAAACTGCCGTCCGCGGAGAGATGCGCCGCTTCTTCGAAATCGCCCGGATAATTGTGCTGCAGATTGCGCACATGGGCAAAATGCACCCGCCCTTTCAGCGCACGGATCATGCCCGGCAGGTCGTTGTCGGGATTCGTTCCATACGAACCGGAACAGAATGTCACGCCGTTATGCGGATTGTCCACCATCTCCATCATCCGCCTGATATTGGACAGATTGGTTATGATACGGGGCAGACCGAATACGCTCCACGCCGGATCGTCGGGATGAATCGCCATATTGATATGGTATTGATCGCAGACCGGCATAATCGCTTCCAGGAAATACTTCAGATTGGCAAACAGTTTTTCCTCGTCCACGTCTTTGTACATATCAAACAGTTCCTTTGTCCGTTCCATCCGCTCCGGTTCCCATCCCGGCATCACATAACCGTTCGTATCACCCGATATGGAGGCAAACATTTTCTCCGGGTCCAGATTGTCCACCGTCTCCTGATGATAAGCCAGCACCGTGGAACCGTCGGGACGCACTCTGGCCAGTTCGGTCCGCGTCCAGTCAAAGACCGGCATAAAGTTATAGCAGACCATATGAATGTCTTCCTGCCCGAGCTTTTCCAATGTCTTAATATAGTTTTCGATATATTGATCTCTCTCCGGCAGACCGATCTTGATCGCGTCGTGTATATTTACACTCTCAATGCCCGCAACGCGCAGCCCGCTTGCCGCGACTTCCGCTTTCATCGCCCGAATCGCATCGCGGTCCCATTCATCTCCCGGCGCCGTGTCATACAGTGTGGTGATTACCCCTGTCACCCCCGGAATCTGCCGGATCTGCCGCAATGTCACCGAATCCGATTTACTCCCATACCAGCGTAATGTCATTTCCATAAAAATCCTTCTCCTTTCTTTCACCGTCAAATCTGTGTATGTTTCAGCACCTGTACTTATACAAAGTCTTCTCGCATCGGCGTAAAAATATCCAGCAAAATTCCTTCTTCCAGACAGACGCATCCGTGTTCTATGCCGTCTTTTTTCAGCATACTGTCGCCGGGATTAACGATCTTTTTCTCACCTTTTATCGTAAATTCAAACCGGCCGCTGACCACATAGGTGATCTGTGTGTGCGGATGATGATGCAGCGCTCCCACCGCCTCTTTTTCAAAGCGGTTTTCCACGATCATCAGTTCATCCGTATACGACAGAATCTTTCTTTTGACGCCGTTCCCGGCCTCCTGCAAATCAATTTCCGCATTAAAATTCCAGATATTATTTTTTTCCGTTTTCATCCCGCCTGTCCTCCTGTTTTTTCATATAGATATTCAACGCAATAATCAGCGCCAGATCGATCAGCACCACGACAACCACGGAACTCATGCCATAGACAATGCCCGCCTGCTCCGCTATCCTGCCGATAATCATCGGCATCAGAATCGAACCGAAGCTGGCAATCGTCAGCATAAAACTCCATGCCATGGAATATTTCTGTATCATTCCGCCGCAAAAGGAAACCGTGGTCGGATAAATCCCCGCCATGCTGTATCCGAATCCCATAATGCCAAGTACGATCGGCACCGTGCTTCCCGAGATCAGCAGGCCAAAGAAAAAGCAGACAATCCCAATCCCCATCGCAAGCAGCAGCCGTTCTTTTTTCATCCGCTTCGAAAGCCCTGCGGTCGTCAGACGCCCTGCCAGCATCATAACCCAAAGCACACTGGCCATCAACTGCGACAGGGAATCGCTCAGCAATCCTGTGTCAACAAAATAGGTAATCATCCATCCGATCACCCCCTGCTCCGCACATAAATAGAAAAACATCGTCAATGTACAGAGATAAAAGAGCGGTTCCCGGAAAAATCCCCATGCATTGTCCGCTTTCTGTCCGGTCTTTTCTTTGACCGTTTTCCCGGATTCCACCGGTGTCAGGAAATACAGCGTCCAGCTTACAATTCCCGCAAAGACGAGAAAATAGCAGGCATAGATCCAGTTGCCCGCATCGCTGCGGGTCAGAGCCATCAGAAAAATCGGGAACAAAAACGCTCCGACCGAAAACATGGCGTGCAGAACATTGAGAAATCCCGCGCGTCCCGGCGCGAGGTTATTGATCGTATAATTTCCGAAATTGCTCGAAGCGCCCCGGGCCAGACCTGTCATAAAAAATGCCAGCGCCAGCACCCAATTGTTCCCGCCCGCGATAATCAGGATATAGGACAATGCAAAACAGGCATTGAACAGCAGTATGCTCTTTTTGCGCCCGATCAGTGCAGAGAGCGCGCCCGCCGCAAACCCGGACACCAGATTGCCGACCGAATGCAGGCTTACGATCATGCCCGCAAACGCATAATTCAGCCCCCGCGATTCCCGGATAAAGGGCAGAAAAGAACCGATTGACAGTGCCAGCATACCGTTCAGCATAAATGTCAGATAGACAAAGCAAAGCTGCTTTTTTTCATCTGCCGTTTTCAGATACCCCATGTTTCGTTTCCTCTCTTTCACCGGCACAGGCAAGGATTTCTTCGATCACCGTACCGTATTTCATTCGATAATTTGCATAAACAGGCTCTATGGCCGCCCGGAACTTTTCTTTTTCCTCCGGCGAAAGCCGTATCTCCCGCACCTGAGCGGCAAGCGCCCGCTCTCTGGCCTGTCTCTCATACACACTCCACAGCTCTCTTTCATACAAGGCCGATTCCCGGGCGCATTCCCGTATAATCTGCCGATCCTGCTCCGAGAGCTGTTCCCAGGTATGCGCGGCGCAAATCTGCATTTCCGGAACCCGCGCATGTTCGTCCACCGTAAAATAGCCGGCCACCTCATAATGCTGCATGGCCTCATACGACGACCAGTTATTTTCCGCGCCGTCCGCCTGTCCGCGCTCCAGCGCGGCATATACTTTATCATAGGGCATCTGTACCGGTATGGCCCCCATCGCCGTAATCACCTCCGACATCACGGCCGATTCCTGTACCCGGATCCGCAGCCCTTCCATATCCTCCAATGTCTCAATCGGCCGCGTGGAAGAATAAAAACTTCTGGCACCCGCATCATACCACGAAAGTCCGATCAGACCGCAGTCCTGCGGATAACCGAGAAAGCGTCCGCCAATCTCTCCGTCCAGCACCCGCCACATATGTTCCGAATCCTCATACAGATAGGGGAGCTGCAAAACCTTCATCTCCGGGACATATTCGGAAATCTGCGACAATGACACCCGGGCAAAATCGATTCCGCCATAGCGCATCTGTTTGATTACCTCTCCTTCCGAGCCAAGCACGCCCTCCGCTTCCACCCGGATACGAATCCGCCCCTGTGTCCGCTCCTCCACCAACTGTGCAAATTTCAGAGCTCCCAGCGTTGTCGGATAATCGGCCGTCTGATTTTCCGCATAGGAAAATACATAGACCGGCACGGTCTCTTTGCGCCTGCCCGCCAGAACCAGTATCACAATCGCCGCCGGCACCGCGGTAAAGAGCATCAGCAATCTCCGCTTTTTCTGTTTTTTCCGTTTCTCCGCTTCCATTCGCACTCCCGTCTCAGCGCCCGCTGTCCGGTACAACGGTCAGCCCGCTCCGGTACTCACTCGGCGTCACACCGGTAATCCGCTTAAAAACTTTGGTAAAATAGCCGGAATCGTGGTACCCCACTCTCCGACTGACATCCTTAATATTAATCGTAAGATCACGCAGCAATTCTTTCGCCTTTTCCACACGCAGTTCCGACAGGTATCCGATAAAGTTTTTCTCAAAATTCTGTTTAAAAAATTTACAGAAATATACATCCGAGTAGTGCAGTGCCGCCGCCGCGTCCTGCAGGCAGATGTCTTCCATATAATGTGTCTCGATATAATCGCGCGTCCGGTTGACCAAAACCTGATTTTTCACCAATTCCTGTCTTTCATCCTCCTGCTGCACGGCCGTCGGCCTGCTTCGCCTTTCGCAGCGGAGCCCTGCAACGGCTTCTTCCAAAACCGCAATCAATTCCTCCCGTGAACCCGGTTTCAGCAGATAGTCCAGCGCCTGCACCCGAATCGCCCGCTTGGCAAAGTCAAATTCATCGTAAGCTGTAAGAAAGATAATGCTGCAGTTTTGATTTTCCCGGCGGATTATCTCGGCTGCTTCCAGTCCGTCAATCCCCGGCATGGAAATATCCAACAGTGCAATCTGACATTGCTTATCCCGGCACAGTTCAATGGCTTCCCGGCCGTTCACGGCCTGCCATATTTCCATTTGATCTCCGAAATGATTCCGAATCGCCTTGCTGACAACCATCCGTTCAATCGGTTCATCATCCGCGATCAGAATACGGTATTTCTCAACGCTCAAGCTGCCGTCCTTTCCCATCCGGGATACGGATGCTGACTATCGTTCCGTGTCCTTTCCTGCTGTATATCCGCATGCGTCCTGCCTCGTACATAATATGCAGTCTTTTACAGATATTAAGAAGACCGATACCGCCCCGGCCCGTATCCTCATTCTCCATTCTGCGCCGCAGGTCGGTCAGTGCGTTCCGCTCCATGCCCACACCGTTATCCGCAACGACAATCCGTATCATGCCGTTGCGCTCCCGGATACAAATTTGTATCCGTCCGCCGTCTTCCTTGGGCGCCAGTCCGTGAATTATGGCATTTTCCACAAGCGGCTGGAAGGTAAAGGCCGGTATCATAACCGCTTCGCCGTCCACCTGACAGTCAATTCCGCAGGTGATTCTGCTGCCGAAACGCATTTCCTGTAAAAACATATAATCCCGGATTACTTTCAGTTCCCGCGCCAGCGGTACCGTTTCCTCCGGCGTCTTCAGATTATACCGGAACAGGCAGCTCAGGGCATGTATCATGCGCTCCGTTGTCTGTGCCCCTTCCAAATCCGCCATGCCGCCGATCACATTCAGCGTATTAAACAAAAAATGTGGATTGATCTGGCTTTTGAGCAGTGCGAGCTCCATCGCATCCAGCCGCCCTGCAATCTCCACCTTTTCCAGTTCTTCCGCATGATACAGATCCAGCGCTTTGCGCCGCTCTTCCAGCGCCATAATATACTCTCCGGTAGCATATTTCATCTTATTAAACGCGCGTACCAGATCTCCCAGTTCGTCCTCGTTCTGTGTCGGCACATCCGCAATCGAAAAATCATTTTCCGCTATTTTGCGGGAAGCCTCCGCCAGTTCCGCGACCGGCGCTACGATAGAGCGGTTCATCAGCCCGGACAGTTTTCTGATACAGAGAAAAAATAAAATCTCCGTCACAATAATCAAGGCGGGGACAATGATAATCGTCTCCACTTTTCCCGCATAAATATCCGCACCGTCCTCCATCGTATCCCGCATCAACTGCCCCGCATAGCGCTGCAGAAAATCCTGCATATCGTATACCTCGTATAAAACACCGATATACTCCGCCGATTTTTCTTCGGCCTGCAGTATCAGATCCCGCTTTTCACAATATACCGCATACAGATTCCTGACGGCCCATGTTCTGGCATACCGTTTTTCCCCGGTCTTTTTATAGTCATATGGAAGTTGTTCCACCGCTCTGGCAGTATTTTCCATTGCCTGCTGCAACTCCATGTAAGCATCGTCGTTTCCGTTTCTGACATACGATTCAAACAGCTCCGTCTCCGCTTCCATGCATTGTCCAAAACCGCCGGTCAGAGAATTGTCCATTAAAATAGCCGAAAAATCCAAGAGTGAAGCTTTGATCGCCCAGACAGCGAGAAAAATGGACAACAGGATAATAAAAAAGACCGCATCGGTGAACAGTTTTATTTTCTGTTTGATCGTCCGTGTCCGCCACAGTTTTCCCAACCGCTGTCTCATCAGCTAATCCGCCCCCGCCGCCGATTCTGCCCTTTTGTTCCTGCCGCTTTCATAATAACGGGCAGTCCGCATCGCGTACTGCCCATATCTTTTCCGTATCTCCCATCACTGCTCCCGGAACGTTTTCACGCCCCGGAAGTATTGATATGAGCTTTTACATATTGATAAAAATCGTTTTTTTCGTTTCCCAGGACCCGGTTGGTCAGCATATAGCCATGTCTCCTGTCCGTAAAGACAATGACCATACCGGCTTCCTTCACTACCCGGCTCACCCGGTTCCAGCGTATCAGCTCCCGCTTCCCTTTCAGTGACACATGAATGCCGTCCTCTCCGAACGCCAGCTCCGCCCCCTGCGGTACCACGGCAGCCTGCGCTTTCGCCTTCAGATAAACCACTAACGGCTGCACAACGGGGACAAGCAGACAGGCCAGAAACAGCAGCGCCTGTATCACGTCATTTGCCTCATTCCAGAATCTTACGGTCAACCCGATCATGGCTGCCCCGAAAACAAGATTGCACATCCCCACCAGTGAATGATAGGTGTGATACATGGACAGTTTCCAGAAATCAACCGGCCTTATTTTCGTTTCATACCGATACTCCATATTCCCGGCCCTTTCTCCCGATACTCACACAAGTGCCCGCTCTATAACATATGTCCGGGCGGTCAGGAAAGCAAATTCGGAAGGAGCATACTGATCTCCGGAACAAAGGTCAGAAGCAGCAATACGAAAATCATACACAGATAAAACGGCAGGGTCGCCTTTACCACCCTCTCCATCTTTACCTTGCCCACCGCAGAACCGATAAAGAGCACGGCGCCTACCGGCGGTGTCAACAGGCCGATGCCGCAGTTCAGCACCATCATAATACCAAACTGAATCGGATCGATACCGATGGATGTCGCGATCGGCAGCAAAATCGGAGTCGCAATCAGAATGATCGGCGCCATATCCATTATGCAGCCCAGAACAAGCAGAATCAGATTCAGCAAAAGCGCGATCAGTATCGGATTATTGGTCAGACCGATAATCGCATTGGCAGCCAGACTCGGCACATGCAGCATTGTCAGGCAATATCCGAATATACTGGATGTGGAAATCAGAATCAAAACAATCGATAAGGTATCGATGCAGTCTCCCAATACCCGCCATACCCCTTTCCAGTCCAGTCCCTTATAGATATAGACACTGACAATCAGACTGTAGATAACGGCAATCGCCGCCGATTCCGTAGCCGTAAACCAGCCGAATACAACGCCGAATACAACGATAATAACCGCTGCCAGCGCCCAGAAAGAGATCAAAAACTGTTTGCCCAGAACTTTGAGGCTGAATTTGTCCCCCTTCGGATAGTTCCGGCGTTTGGAGATAATATAAGAACCAACCATCAGCGAGACGGCAAGCAGGGCGCCCGGAATATAGCCTGCCAGAAACAGACTGCCTACGGAAATACCGCCTGCAGACATCGCATAAATAACCATATTGTGGCTTGGCGGCACGAGAAGTCCCTCGCAGGAAGACGTAATCGTGACAGCCGTGGAAAAGTCATCGTCATATCCCTGATCCACCATCATCGGAATCAGGATGCTTCCCAGAGAAGCCGTGTCGGCGGATGCGGAACCGGAAATACCGCCGAAAAAATAGGATGCCACAATATTAACCATGGCCATACCACCGGTCATCCAGCCCACACAGGCATTCGCCAGCGCAATCAGCTTTTCCGAAATACCGCCGCTGCCCATCAGACAGCCCATTGTGATGAAAAAGGGAACGGCCATCAGACTGAATGAACTGATACCTTTCACCATCTGCTGACAGATCGTCGTCAACGGCAGTCCCTGATACAACAGACAAAGGAGAGAAGAAAGGGCAACCGCATAGGCAACCGGAAAGCGTAAGAAAATCATAACCATAAAACTAATCAGCAATACGAGAACCGCCGTTGTCTCCGCACTCATGCTTCCTCCTCCTTTACAAATATTTTTCTGATATGACTGTATATGGTCTCAATCTCAAAGAGCACCATAGCCACGCCGGCCACCGGTACCGGGAAGTACATCCAGAAACGGGAAACCTTCGGCATGCTGACATATGTCCCCTTTGCGCCCAGACCGGACGCATACTTCCAGCCCACGACAATCATAATGACAGCCAGCCCCAGAACACACAGGTCGGCCAGAATATCAAGAAACAAAAGTAACCCCTTTGGCAGATACCGGTCAAATGCTGTCATACGGATATGCGCCCCCCGGCGGATGGCAAGCGCTGCCGCCAGCACCGCCATATATGACATACAAGTCAGCACAATCTCCTCACTCCATGCAGGATCGGGAATAAACGGTATATATCTGCCGATTACGCTCATTGTCGTAATCAATATATCCACAATCAATAAAACCTTGCATATAATCAAGACGATCTTATATGTAATATCAAATGCAGGCTTTATCTTATCTGCCTTTTCAAAAAAACCTGACATGAAATACCTCCTCAATGCAATCGTAACTTTTATGATAGAAAAGCGCACTGGCACTCACGCCAGTGCGCTGTTTTCTGTCTTTTCTGTCTATTTCGCCATATCAAGAATCTTCTGATACAGTTCTTCCTGCCCTTTGATGTTTTCATCGATTACGCCCTTTACCGCTTCCTGCCACGGTGTGATGTCCGTTACCTCGACTACATTTACGCCGTCTGCCTTCAGCTGTTCCAGAACTTCATTTTCCGCTTCTTCGGAAATCTGTCTGTTAAATCCGGATGCGTATTCACCGGCTTTTACCAGAATATCCTGCTGTTCCGGTGTCAGGGAATCCCATGCGCTGTCGGTAATGATAACCTGGATGGCGCCAAGCGTATGCCCGTCAAGAATCAGGTTCGGAGCCACTTCCGGAAATGCGTTGGACTTATAGTTGGCGATCGGCTGTTCCGCACCGTCCACCACACCTGTCTGCAGCGCCGAATACAGCTCATTAAAGGATACAACCGTCGGGGATGCGCCCAGAGACTCTACCAGACCGTTCATAACCGGGTCATTGGAAACACGCAGTTTCATGCCTGCCAGATCTTCCATTCCCGAAACAGTATTCGTTGTAAAGAAATGACGGAATCCCTCTTCGCCGTAGAAAAGGCCTCTTACGCCGCTGCCATTTTCATGTGGCTCAAGCAGAAACTCGTCCGCCAGATCAGAATCCGCAAACGCCCAGAAATGCTCACGGTTTACAAATGTATACGGCAGGGAAAGAAGCATGGACTTCTCACCGCCATAGCTGGTCAGCGCAAATGCGGAAATACGGGAAATCTGAATGGTTCCGCCGCCGCCGAGCATTGTGTCGAGTACATCGTTTTCCGCACCGAGAACACCGCTCGCCTGTACGTCAATTTTCATCGTGCCGCCGGAGAGCTCGGCCACTTTTTCCGCAAACGCGGTGCCTGTCTGTCCGACGATCGTATCCAGCGGGTTTACTTCGGCATATACCAGTGTCACTTCCGGTTCCACTGCAGATGTGTCTGCGGCAGCGCCGTCGCCTTCGGTTTCTGCCGGCGCCTGTGCATCGTCTGCCGCGGGAGCTTCAGCCACCGCATTGTCTGCCGGTGCCTGCGGTGTCTCCGCGGGTGCCTGCAGGCCGCAGGCTGTCAGAGTAACGACCATGGCCGCACTGAGCATTGCGGATAATACTTTCTTTTTCATCATAATTCCTCCTTTTTTCATTGGAAAAACACGCAGTTTTCCTCTTTCTGTTATTATATAAGAAATTTTATACAAAAAAAACAGTATTTTTTTAATATCCTTAGTAAATTTTTAACATGCTATTTCTGAACAAGGTGTACCGCAAAACCCGATACTTCCTCTTTCAGATAAACGGCTGCCATTTTGCCATCCTTGTATTTCGCCGTTTCCATATTCACGGCAACGCCTGCGGCATCCAGATAATTTACGGCTCTTTCGATATTGTTCGTTCCAATGGCAATGTGCCCTTTCGCTCCCAGATAAGGCGTTTTCATCGCCTCTACAAACGAACCCGCGAATACGGAACCGGTTCCGGATTTTTTTGTAAACCCGAACGCCTTTGCAAAAAAGTCCGCTGTCTTTTCGGCCTCTCCTTCATTTTCGCAGTTAATGCCCACATGCCTGAGCTCAAATCCCATCACTGTCATAACCGCTTCTCTGGTCAGCTGCGCAATTTTGTCAAATTCTTTGTTCTTTACAAGATCACTGCTGACCATCCAGCTCCCGCCGCAGGCAATGATTTTCGGAAAAGCCAGATATTCATTGATATTTTGGGCATTGACACCGCCGGTCGGCATAAATTTCAGATTGACATAGGGCGCCGCCATGGCTTTGATCGCTTTCAGTCCGCCGGATGCCTCCGCAGGGAAAAACTTCACCACATCCAGTCCGAGTTCCATCGCGCCTTCCATTGCGGAGGGATTGTTGCAGCCCGGTGTCACCGGTACGCCTTTCTCAATGCAATACGTTACGACTGTCGGATTAAAACCCGGACTTACGATAAATTCCGCGCCTGCCTGAATGGCCCGCTCCGCCTGTTCCACCGTCAGAACGGTTCCCGCCCCGACAAGCATATCCGGGAATTTTTCTTTCATAACGCGGATGGATGCCTCCGCCGCATCTGTGCGGAATGTCACCTCCGCCACCGGAAGGCCGCCTTCACAGAGTGCTCTCGCCACCGGCTCTGCCTCTTCCACATCGTTCAATACCACGACCGGGACAATTCCCAGTTTCTGAATTTTTTCCAGTACCGTATTCATGTTCTACCTCTCTCTTTTCATTTATAGCAGGTTTTGATTCGCAACACCGTCCATATCACCAAAATCCTGATTTTCCCCGGCCATGCCCCAGATAAACGTATAGGCTTTGGTGCCGCAGCCACAGTGAATCGACCAGCTCGGGGAAATGACCGCCTCTTCGTTGCGCATTACAATATGTCTTGTCTCGGACGGCTCACCCATATAATGCATGACAAAGTTGTCCTCCGGCAAATCAAAATACAGATAAACCTCCATCCGCCTGTCATGTGTATGACACGGCATACTGTTCCACACGCTGCCCGGTTCCAGCTTTGTCATACCCATCACAAGCTGACAGCTCTCCACCTGTCCGGGAAGAATATACTTACAGATCGTTCTGTGATTGGATTCCTCCAGTGTGCCCAGTTCCACTTTGTTTTCCGGCTTTACAATCACGATGCCGTCTTTCTCTTCGTCTCCTGCTTCTCCTTCGGGTTTAATCAAAACGGTGGGATACGCATGATGGGCCGGGGTGCTGTTCAGATAAAACTTTGCCGGATCATTTCTGTCTTTGCTGGCAAACGTAATATTTTTACTTCCCATTCCGATATATATCCCTTCCCTGTTTTTCAGGGGATATTTTTTCCCGTCTATCGTTATCATACCCTCTGCACC
>CAJUCC010000060.1 GCA_910585205.1 uncultured Lachnospiraceae bacterium | reverse complement strand
CGGGCCGCAAATCGTGCCAGCACGAAGTTGCGGACAGATCTGCGCTCTGAGGGAGCGCCCGTATATGAGCAAAGGGAGCTGCGCAGCAGCGGAAAGCGCCGAAGGCGCGGTTTGCGAAAGGGCGCGGCAGAGCGCGGCGAGCCACAGACCTGAACAGGGACGGGCCGCAAATCGTGCCAGCACGAAGTTGCGGACAGATCTGCGCTCTGAGGGAGCGCCCGTATATGAGCAAAGGGAGCTGCGCAGCAGCGGAAAGCGCCGAAGGCGCGGTTTGCGAAAGGGCACGGCAGAGCGCGGCGAGCCACGTTCGGCGATTTACACAGGAACCATAGAGAGATGGGAGTGAAAAAGGCGTATGGCCGGGGCCATAACGGCCTTTTCGGCTTTCAGCTCTTATTTATCGTATAAAAATATCGAACAGAAAAGAGGAAGATTACGTGGGAAAGGATTACACAGAGGAGATAAACAAAAGACGGACATTTGCCATTATTTCGCATCCCGATGCGGGAAAGACGACGCTGACGGAGAAATTTCTGTTGTATGGCGGAGCGATTAATCTGGCGGGGAGTGTCAAAGGGAAAGCGACGGCGCGGCATGCGGTATCCGACTGGATGGAGATCGAGAAGGAGAGAGGAATTTCCGTCACATCTTCCGTGCTGCAGTTTTCGTATGGCGGATGCTGCATCAATATATTGGACACGCCCGGCCATCAGGACTTTTCGGAAGACACATACCGGACACTGATGGCGGCGGATTCGGCGGTGATGGTTATCGACGCCTCGAAAGGTGTGGAGGCGCAGACAAGGAAGCTGTTTAAAGTCTGCGTGATGCGCCGCATTCCGATTTTTACATTTATCAATAAGCTGGACCGGGACGCGAATGACACCTTTGCACTGCTGGATGAAATCGAAAAAGAACTCGGGATTGCCACCTGCCCGGTCAACTGGCCCATAGGCTGCGGGAAAAACTTTAAGGGTGTATATGACAGAAAGACAGAGTCCATAATCACATATGAAGATACCCGCAAGGGTACGAAGGAAGGGGAGACAACCGTCATTCCCGTCTGTGAGGAGGGACAGGCTGCGGCTGCGATCGGTCAGGAAGCGCTGGACAATCTGCGGGAAGAGATCGAACTGCTGGACGGCGCGAGCGCGCCCTTTGACCTTGAGCTGGTGCGTGCGGGGGAACTGACGCCGGTGTTTTTCGGCTCGGCGCTGACCAATTTCGGCGTGGAAATCTTTCTCCGCAACTTTCTCGAGATGGCAACGCCGCCGCTGCCCAGAAAAGCGGACGACGGAATTGTCTCTCCCACGGAGCGGGAGTTTTCGGCCTTTGTCTTTAAGATTCAGGCCAATATGAATAAGGCGCACAGGGACCGGGTTGCCTTTATGCGGATCTGTTCCGGGCGGTTTGACGCCAGCATGGAAGTCAGACATGTACAGGGAAATAAAGTGCTGCGCCTTTCACAGCCGCAGCAGATCATGGCGAGTGAACGGAAAATCGTGGACGAGGCCTATGCCGGAGATATTATCGGGGTGTTTGATCCGGGCACTTTTTCCATCGGGGATACGGTGTGTATGCCGAAGGAGCGTTTTGCCTATGAAGGAATTCCGACCTTTGCGCCGGAACACTTTGCCAGAGTGCGGCAGCTGGATACCATGAAACGAAAACAGTTTGTAAAAGGGATAACCCAGATCGCCCAGGAGGGCGCGATTCAGATATTTCAGGAACTGAGCGCCGGGATGGAAGAAATCATTGTCGGTGTCGTGGGGGTACTGCAGTTTGACGTGCTGAAATATCGTCTGGAAAATGAGTATAATGTGGAAATTCGTCTGGAAAACCTTCCGTATGAACATATCCGGTGGATTGAAAATAAGGACATTGATCTGGACGGGCTGACAGGCACTTCCGACATGAAGAAAATAAAAGATATGAAGGGGAATCCCCTGCTTTTGTTTGTCAATGCGTGGAGCGTGGGTATGACGATGGACAGAAATGAAGGACTGATTCTTTCGGAATTTGGACGTGATTAAATGAAACGATTGTTTGTTTTGGTATGTTTTCTTTCCATATGGATTACGGGATGCACCCTTCCGCTCCCCGGAGCCGTTACGGAAGATGCGGATCCGGGGCGGCAGGTGCAGGAAGTGGCGGAAAGCCTGGCAGAGGCTGCGGAGGATATTGCGGAGGGAAGCATACTGGAAGAAGATTCCGCGGCGCAGGGGGGCGGAGCGGACAGTACGCCGCCCGGGCCGGCATCCGCCGCACCGTCGGAGACGTGGACGGCAGAAGCGTTGTCGGCATATGCCTATGCATATACACAGCTTTCCGAAAGCGAACGGGAATTGTACCGGGTAATTCTGGACGGGCTGCTGGCCTGTGCGTCGGATGTCCCGGTGGAACTGGTGGATGAAGATGCGTTCGATACGGTTTTTCAGTGTGTTATGGACGATCACCCGGAAATTTTTTATGTAGACGGGTATACTTTTATCAAATACACAAAGGGCGATACGCTGACGGGGAATGCTTTTTCCGGCAGTTATGTGTATGATCAGACAGAGATTGCCGCGAGAAAAGAGAGGATTGAAGAAAAGACGAAAGAGATTCTCGACGGTCTTCCGGCAGGGGGCGGAGAATACGAAAAAGTAAAATATGTCTATGAGTATCTTGTGACACATACAGAATATGTGCAGGGATCGGAAGACAATCAGAATATATGTTCCGTATTTCTGAACGGGGAAACCGTCTGCCAGGGATACGCAAAAGCGGCCCAGTATCTTTTTCGGGAGATGGAAATTGACTCCGTATTTGTTTCCGGACAGGTGAACGGGAGCGAAGATCATGTGTGGAATCTTGTAAAGATTGACGGGGACTGGTATCATGTGGACATCACATGGGGAGACGCTTCCTATGTCAGTGCGGCGGAAGCGGCCGGATTTGACGGAAAGCTGCCGGAGATCAATTACGAATACCTGTGTATACCCGACAGTCAGATTCTGCGGACGCACAGCATCCGCAGTGTGGTGCCGATTCCGGCCTGTGACAGCATGGAGGCAAATTATTATGTCCGGGAAGGAGCATACTTTACGGAGGCGGATATGGAGAAGGCGGCGGCTCTGTTTGCCCGGGCGTATGAAAACGGCACAGAATATGTCACCCTGAAATGCGCGGATCAGGCGGTTTATACGGAGATGGAGCGGTGCCTGATTGCGGAACAACAGGTGTTTCGTTACCTGCATACATCGGATGGGACGGTAGCGTATACGACGAATGAGAAAGAGCTGCATATGAGCTTTTGGCTGTGAGTGAGAGTGCGGGAGAGCGAAGGAAAATGGCGTATGAAAGCATCACTTTGGATATATGAATAATAGAGACAGTGTGTTATGAATGAAAGGGAGTAATGCGTGAAAATACAATGGATTGAGTTTGAAAATTTGAAAACAGGCCTGAAAATTGAGCGGATCAATTTTAACAGGGATGTAACGTTATTGGTTGGTCTGTCCGGAGCAGGAAAGACGCAGATTCTTAACGTGGTCGAATATTCTCTGAACTTAGCGGTTGATAAAGACATTTTATTATATCCTTATCGTGTCGGCGTGGGGATTTTGATTGATGAAGAAGAATATGAATGGTTTTATGAAATTACTGAATTAAAGGAAAATGACTTTATAATAAATGAAGAAAGGAGATATGAATTCTCTTTTGAAAAATTAATTCGCAATGGGAATGTGATTTTTGAGAGGAGAAATACAGAAATAATTGTTCTTGGTTATGATAAAGTCCCGCAGCCTAAAAAAAATGAAAGCTTAATTTTACAATATTCCGAAGATAAAAATTTGGGCAAATTCATTTCTGGAATACGCAAGTTGTATTCGGTAGAAATTGAGTTAGCAGTTCGGGGTGGTATTGGAAGTGAGAGCTTTAGACGATTAAAATCTAAAGTAACAGATATAATAAGCAGCGAAAAACAGATAGAATTTAAGGCATTTGGTCATCTCCCGGTTGCAATGAAACTTTATGTTGCAAAAAACTACTACGCTGATCTCTATGTTAAAATATTTGATGCTGTCAAATCGTTATTTATTGAAATTGAAGATATAAATGTAGAGGAGGATTCCGCAAGGGAAATGTACCTGGTGTCTATTCAGGTGTATGGGAAAAAACTGTTACAACAGGATATTTCAAATGGTATGCTGAAAACGATTTATTATATTGTTGAATTATTTACAATGTCTGAGGATTCTCTGGTTTTGATTGATGAATTTGAAAATGGTTTGGGAGTAAATTGCATAGACTTGCTTTCTGAATTAATGTTATCAGAGCGAAATGATCTTCAGTTTATTATTACCAGTCATCATCCTAAAATCGTGAATGCTATCGATAAGGATAAATGGAGAATCATTGACAGAGATCGTTGCGTTGTAAAAAACAGTGCAAGTTTGGATTATGGAATAGGGAACAGCCAGCATGATGCGTATTTTAATTTAATTAACAGATGGGAATTTGAAGGAAAGATATAATGAATTTTTACTTTTTATTAGAAGATGAAAAATCTTTTTTGAAAGTACTGCCCCATTGGCTTGATTATATGAATTTTGGCTATACACGGGTTGCCGATATACAAGAAGTGCAGAAAAATAATTATATTTTACAAAGTGGTCAGGGTGTTACACAGTTGGTAACCAAAGTGCTTTTTGATACGATAGATACCATTTTATTAAATCCAGGAAAAATCGATAAATTGGTGATTATTTTAGATGCAGAGGAATTGGAAGTAGAAGAGAGAAAACAAAAAGTAAAAGAACAGATAAGTAGTAATTATCATAGCAAAGATATAAATTTTGAAATAGCTACTTTAGTCTGCAATCGTTGTTTTGAGACATGACTGTTAGGATGCAAGCGATTATATCCGGTTGGAGAAATTGATAAAAAGTCATATTTTTACAAATACTATAATTATTATAATATTGAACAACAGGATCCTGAAAAAATGAGAGTTCCGGAGGACAGTAACGAAACCATTGCGAAATATCATTTTCACTATTTGCATGAATTATTACGATATAAAAAAATCAGATATTCTAAAAACAGACCAGATAATGTGGCAACAGAGGCATATTTCAGAGGAATTGTTGAGAGAATAGATACGACGGAACATTTAAAAACATTTAGGAGTTTTTATGATTTCATTATAAATAAAGAACAACAATAGGTACATATTTAGATAATTAGCCTGTTGGCGGACAGAAAGAGCAGATTCCGGTTGGTTCTGTCAGAGTATTTGTGTACATGATTTTCTTGTCAATCACAGATAACTTTGCTATAATCATAAATAATTCTGAGAAAGGGTAAACGATATGGAAAAAGATACAAAGCAGAATATCGTCATGCCAAAGCAGGCAGACAGGCTCGGGGAAGTGCGGATCGCAGATGATGTGGTGGCCATGATCGCCGGGCTTGCGGCGTTGGAAGTGGACGGCGTGGCTTCGATGGTGGGCAATACCGCCAATGAACTTCTTTCCAAAGTGGGCGTAAAGGGCGTGCAGAAGGGTGCGCGTGTGGAAGTGGTTGACCGGACAGTCAGCGTGGAGATGGCAGTGAACCTGAAATATGGTTATAATATTCCCACGGTCTGCGGTCAGATTCAGGAGAAGGTCAAAAGTGCGATAGAAACGATGACGGGACTGACGGTGGCGGATGTGAACATTCGAATCGCCGGTGTGGTTATGGGTAATTAGGGACAAAAGATGGGCAGAAGAGAACAGAGGGAACAGATTTTCAAGCTGTTGTTTCGTGTGGAATTTAATGCGGTCGAGGAGATGCCGGAGCAGCTCCAGCTTTTTTTTGAAGAAGCGGAGCGGCCTGCGTCAGATGCGGACCGGCGGTATATTACCGACAAATACGAGCGGATTATGGAAAAACTTTCGGAGATCGACCGGCTGCTGAACGAAAAGGCGGAGAAGTGGACGACGGCCCGGATGGGAAAGGTGGAGCTGACGATTCTTCGTCTGGCCGTTTACGAAATTCTTTACGATACGGATGTGCCGGACAGTGTGGCGATCAATGAGGCTGTGGAGATTTCCAAAAAGTTCGGACAGGAGGGCGCGCGCGCGTTCGTCAACGGCATTCTCGCCAAATTCGCGGACAGAGGGTGACAGTTCAGGATCATGAAAAATGTGTATTCCGTGACACAGGTCAATTCCTATATCAGAAATATGTTTGCGCAGGACTTTATGCTGCAGTCCGTCCGCATCGGCGGAGAAGTCAGCAACTGTAAATATCATACGTCCGGGCATATTTATTTTACACTCAAAGATGCCGGGGCGGCGATCGCATGCGTGATGTTTGCGGGAAACCGGCGGGGGCTTACCTTCCGACTGCAGGAAGGGCAGCAGGTGATTGTGGAAGGCAGCGTGGACGTGTATGAGCGCGACGGCAAATATCAGATGTATGCCCGCGCGATTACGGAAACCGGTGTCGGTGCGCTGTATGAAAAGTTTGCGCGTCTGAAAGAGGAGCTGCTCGAACTGGGCATGTTTGCGGAGGAATATAAGCGGCCGATTCCGCGGTATATCCGTACACTCGGGGTGGTGACGGCCCCGACGGGCGCGGCGGTCAGAGACATTATCCAGATTGCCTCCCGGCGAAATCCGTATGTGCAGATTATTCTGTATCCTGCGATTGTGCAGGGAGAACAGGCTGTGCCAAGTATTATAAACGGCATCCGTGCGCTTTCGGCGCTTTCGGTGGATGTCATCATAGTGGGCCGGGGCGGCGGTTCCATTGAAGATCTGTGGGCGTTTAACGAGCGGGAAGTGGCGCAGGCGATCTTTGACTGTCCCATTCCCATCATATCTGCGGTAGGGCATGAGACCGATACGACCATTGCCGATTTTGCGGCGGATCTGCGTGCGCCTACGCCTTCGGCAGCGGCAGAGCTTGCCGTCTGTGAGTTTTCCGGACTGGAAGAAAAAATGGAAGAGTATATGACGGCGCTTTACCGGGGCATTCTGCGTAAGTGTGACAACAGCCGCAGCCGGACGGAAATTTTGGCGGCGCGGCTGCGGGCGGGCAGCCCTGTGGGACGACTGAAGCAGCAACGGACATATCTGCTGCGTCTGGAGGAAAATCTGCAGTCGGCCATGCGGGATAAGCTGCTGGAAAAGCGCCATCGGTTTGAGCTGTATCTGGAAAAGATACGCGGGCTTTCCCCGCTGGACAAGCTGAGCCAGGGGTTTTCCTGGGTGACGGATGAGAGCGGCGCGGCGGCGACCGATGTGGAGCGGATTACGGCGGGACAGCTTTTGACGATTCATATGAAAAACGGTATCGTAAAGGCGAGAGCCGAGCGGACAGAAAGGGTGATACGTTGAAAAAACAGACGCTGGAAGATGCATTTGCACAGTTGGAGGCGGTGATCGAACGGCTGGAATCGGAGGAGATTTCGCTGGAAGACGCGTTTGGCGCCTACAGTGAGGGCATGGAATTGCTGCAGTTTTGCAATGCTTCCATCGATACGGTGGAAAAAAAAGTACTGAAAATGAATGAAGACGGTGGACTGGATGAATTTTAAGGAAGAACAGGAAAAGAAAGTCAGGGAGATCGAAGCGATTATTTCACGCTACCTGCCGGCGGAGAAGGGACTGCAGAAGACGGTGCTGGCCGCGATGAATTATTCCGTTCTGGCAGGCGGAAAACGGCTGCGGCCGATGCTGATGCGGGAGGCATATGCGATGTTCGGCGGCAGCGGCAGCGAGATTGCGCCTTTTCTGGCGGCAATCGAAATGATACACACGTATTCCCTTGTTCATGACGATCTGCCGGCTATGGACAATGACGAATATCGCAGAGGCAGAAAGACAACACATGTTATATATGGAGAAGCCATGGCGATTCTGGCCGGAGACGGTTTGCTAAATTTGGCGTTTGAGACGGCGGTACAGGCGTTTGCACTGGGCGGCAATGCCGTGCAGATCGGCAGGGCGCTGACGCTGTTCGCACAAAAGGCCGGCGTATACGGTATGATCGGCGGTCAGTGTGCGGATATTGAGGCGGAGGATATGGGCAGTCGGGTAACGGAAGAACAGCTGTTATTTATCCACGCGCACAAGACGGCGGCGCTGATTCAGAGCGCACTGATGACAGGGGCTGCGCTTGCCGGCGCCTGCGAGGAAGATCTGGCGAAACTGGAAACGATCGGATATAATATCGGCGTGGCGTTTCAGATACAGGACGACATACTGGATGTGACGGGAACGACGGCGGATTTGGGCAAATCGGCCGGCAGTGATGAAAAGAACCATAAAGTAACATATGTTACGTTAAAGGGACTGGAACAGGCCAGAGAAGATCAGAAGAGACTTTCCCGGGAGGCTGTTTCCGTGCTGCAGTCGTTCGGAAACAGGAATCTGTTTTTGGAGCAGTTGGTGGAGGCTTTGATTACGAGAAGCCATTAAAAGGAGTATGCGATGCTTCTGGAGAAAATTGCAAAAGAGAACGATATTAAGAAAATAAAAAAAGAGGACTATACGGCGCTTGCAGAGGAAATCCGGCAGTTTCTGATCGAAAAGATTAGTGTCACCGGCGGGCATCTGGGCTCGAATCTGGGCGCCGTGGAGCTGACGATGGCGCTGCATCTGAGCCTTGATCTGCCGAATGACAAGATTATATGGGATGTGGGACATCAGGCGTACACGCACAAGCTTCTGACCGGCCGGCGGGAGGGCTTTGCCATGCTCAGAAAATACGGCGGCATGAGCGGGTTTCCCAAGCGCAAGGAGAGCGAGTGCGACTGCTTCGATACCGGGCACAGCTCCACTTCCATTTCCGCCGGGCTTGGCCTTGTGAAAGCCAGAGATTTACTGGGGGAACAGCGTACCATTATCTCGGTCATCGGCGACGGTTCGCTGACCGGCGGCATGGCCTATGAGGCATTGAACAATGCGGCGCAGTTAAAAACGAATTTTATTATTATACTCAATGATAACAATATGTCCATCTCCGAAAATGTCGGGGGTGTGTCAAAATATCTGAATAATATCCGTACCGCGAACGGGTATCTGGATTTAAAAGAAGGGGTGTACAATGCACTACAGAATGTACCCCGCGGCGAACGGATCGTGAAAAGTATCCGGCGGGCCAAGAGCAGCGTGAAGCACCTTGTCATTCCGGGCATGTTTTTTGAGGATATGGGTGTCACCTATCTGGGACCGGTGGACGGTCATAATGTGGAGGCTATGATGAAGGTGATCCGCGAGGCCAAGCGCTGCAAAAATGCGGTGCTGATACATGCCATCACCGAGAAAGGGAAGGGATTTGCGCCGGCGGAGCGGCACCCGGCCCGCTTCCACGGGACGGAGCCGTTTGACGTGGAGACGGGGCTTCCGGCCAATCCCAAAACGGCGCCCAATTATACGGATGTTTTTTCCACGGTTATGACCAAACTGGGTGCGCGCGATGAAAAGGTGGCGGCGATTACGGCGGCCATGCCGGACGGCACGGGACTGAAGCGGTTCCGCAATCTGTATCCGGAGCGGTTCTTTGATGTGGGCATTGCGGAACAGCACGCCGTGACCTTTGCGGCCGGGCTGGCGGCTGGCGGTATGAAACCCATTGTGGCGGTATACTCGTCTTTCCTCCAGCGCGCCTATGACCAGATATTGCATGATGTCTGCATCCAGAACCTGCCGGTTGTCTTTGCGGTGGACCGGGCGGGACTGGTCGGAAGCGACGGCGAGACGCATCAGGGCATTTTTGACCTTTCCTATCTGTCCAGCATTCCGGGGATGCATATTCTGGCGCCCAAAAATAAATGGGAACTTTCGGATATGCTGAAATTTGCGCTGGCATTGGAGCGTCCCGCTGCGGTCCGCTATCCGCGGGGCAGCGCTTATGACGGTCTGAAAGAGTTTCGCAGCCCCATTGAACTCGGCAAGAGTGAAATATTGTATGAAGAAGAGGACATTGTGCTGGTGGCGGCGGGCAGTATGGTGAAAACCGCCGTTGCGGTGCGAAAAGGGCTGAAGGATATGGGATACGCGTGCAGTCTTATCAATGCCAGATTCGTCAAACCGATCGACGAGGAGATGATCCGGGAGATGGCGCAGAGCCATAAACTGCTTGTGACAATGGAGGAAAATGTGGCGAGCGGCGGATTCGGCGAAAAGGTGCGGGAATATATGGACAGCCTGCACGGAACCTGCCGGATGCTTGCGGTAGCCATTCCCGACGAGTATGTGGAACACGGCAATGTGGCGCTGCTGTATCAGGAAGTGGGTATCGATGCGGATACCGTATTGAAACGTATTGTCACCGCCTATGCGTCGGCCTGTGCCGATACGGGAGCCCGGACGGGCGAAGGAGCCGGGAGATGAAGGAACGGTTGGATGTGCTGCTGGTGAAACAGGGGCTTGCGGCGTCGCGGGAAAAGGCGAAAGCCGTTATTATGGCGGGAAATGTTTTCGTCAACGGACAGCGGGAAGATAAAGCGGGCGCTGTGTTTGCCGCCGATAAAAGCCGTATCGAGGTGCGCGGCGCGGGGCTGAAATATGTAAGCCGCGGCGGTCTGAAACTGGAAAAGGCGATGGAAACCTTTTCCCTGGATCTGCAGGATATGATCTGTATGGACATCGGCGCTTCCACCGGCGGGTTTACGGACTGTATGCTGCAAAACGGCGCCGGAAAAGTCTATGCCATTGATGTGGGACACGGACAGCTTGCGTGGAAGCTGCGCGAGGATGCGCGGGTTGTCTGTATGGAACGGACGAATTTCCGCTATGTCACCGCTGAGGATATTCCTGACAGACCGGATTTCGCTTCGGTGGACGTATCGTTTATCTCTCTTTCCAGAATTCTGCCTCCGGCTGCCGCATTGCTGCGGGAAGGGGCAGGGATGGTATGCTTGATTAAGCCTCAGTTTGAGGCGGGCAGGGAAAAGGTCGGAAAGAAGGGTGTCGTAAGAGATCCGGCCGTTCACGCGGAAGTAATCGGGCGTGTGACGGGGTTTGCACGGGAAGCCGGCTTTGTCGTGCGGGATATTACCTTTTCACCGGTAAAGGGACCGGAGGGCAATATCGAATATCTGCTGTATCTGACCAGACATTCGGCAGGCGCGGAGGAAAACGGCGGGGCGCCGGATGCAGAGCGGATTGCTTACGTCGTAGCGGCGGCGCATAACGCGCTTTCCGGGGGACAGGAATTATGAGACATTTTTTTGTTATCACAAATCCCTTTAAGGATCAGGGACTGAAAACGACGGAGCGGGTGGTAACGCTGCTGACAGAGGCGGGGTGTACCTGCCGGGTACAGGTGGCGGAGGAACAAAAGGAAGGCAGGATGTATACCGATGTATCCGGGATTCCCGCCGATACGGAGTGTATCCTCGTGCTGGGCGGGGACGGTACGCTGATCGAGGCGGCGCGGGATACGGTTGATCTGAATATTCCGCTTCTGGGTATCAATCTGGGCACGCTCGGTTTTCTGGCGGAAGTGGAACAGGGAAATCTGGAACACGCCGTGGATCTTTTGCTGCGGGATCGTTATCAGATCGAGAGCCGGATGATGCTCTGCGGGCGGCTGTACCGGGGCGGAGAATGTCCGGTACATTCCTATGCCCTGAATGATATTGTGATTACCCGGAGCGGTTCCATGCAGATTATCCATTTTCACATATATGTAAACGGGCAGTTTTTGAATGAATACAGTGCGGACGGCGTTATTTTTTCCACACCGACCGGATCGACCGGCTATAATATGTCCGCAGGCGGTCCGCTCGTGGAACCGGGGGCCAATCTGCTCGTTATTACGCCGGTCTGTCCGCATACGCTCAATACAAGGAGCATTGTGCTTTCCGCCGGGGATGAGGTTGTCGTGGAGATGGCGGCCCGGAAAAAGGATGTGCCGTTTCGGGCGGAGCTGAATTTTGACGGCGGGCATGCGGTCAGTCTGGCGCTGGGGGATCGGATTGTGGTGACGAGATCGGAAAGGACAACGGATATATTGAAATTGAGTCAGGTCAGCTTTCTGGAAGCGTTACATAATAAGATGAGTGAGAAGTAAGTATGAAAGAGAAAAGACAGGATGAGATCCTTCATTTGATAGCGGCCTATGACATCGGGACACAGGAAGAGCTGGCGCTGCGCCTGCGGGAAGCAGGGTATGATGTGACACAGGCCACCGTTTCCCGGGACATCCGGGAATTGAAGCTTTCCAAGGTTTCCATCGGCGGCGGCAGACAGAAGTATGTGGCTTTTCATCACGAGGAAGCATTTCTGGGAGATAAGTACGGCCGGGTTCTGAAAGAGGGGTTTGCATCCATGGGGGTGGCGGAAAATCTGCTGGTCGTCAAAACGGTTTCGGGTATGGCGATGGCGGTAGCCGCTGCACTGGACGCCATGAAAATGCAGGAGATCGTGGGTACGATAGCCGGCGATGACACGATTATGATGGCCATACGAACAAGAGAAGATACGGAACATGTCATGAGGAAGATTGAGGAAATCGTAGGCAATGTTAAATAGTTTGCATGTGAAAAATCTGGCCCTGATCGAGGAGACGGAAGTACAGTTTGAAAAAGGTCTGAATATTCTCACCGGAGAGACGGGCGCGGGGAAATCCGTGATTATCGGCTCGATCAATCTGGCGCTCGGCGCAAAAGCGGATAAGGATATGATACGCACCGGTAAGGATCATGCGCTGATTGAGCTGGTATTTACGCTGGACAGCGACGCGCAGCGGGAAAAGTGCGCGGAACTGCTGCTGGATGTGGAAGATGACATGCTTGTCATATCCAGAAAGATCGGCTCCGGCAAAAGCATATGCCGGGTCAACGGCGAGACGATGACGGCAAGACAGCTCAAAGAACTGGCGGAAGTGCTGTTGGATGTATACGGACAGCATGAGCATCAATCGCTGACGGCAAAAAGGAAACAACTGGAAATTCTGGATGATTTTTGCGGAGAAGCGTTGGCCAGCATAAAAGAAAAAGCGGCGGGAGAATATAAAAAATATGCGCGATTGTTGAAAGAATGGGATGCACTGGAGCGCGATGACACCGCAAGGGAAAAGGAATGTGCGCTGCTGGCTTTTGAGATCGGCGAAATCGACGAGGCCGCTCTGCAGTCCGGTGAAGACGAAGCGCTGGAGACAGAGTACCGGAAAATGGCGAACGCCAGAAAGATTCTGGAAGGCGTTACACTGGCCCGCTGCCTTCTGAGCAGTTCGGAGGGAGAGAACGTCTCGGATATGGCCGGCCGGGCGCTGCGCGAACTGAAAGGAATCGAGGCGTACGATGAAGCGCTGTGCGGGTTTACCGAGACGCTTTCGGAGATTGAAGGGCTGGTGTCGGACGTCTGCCGTGAACTGGCTGCTTATGAGGAAGGACTTGCCTTCGAACCGGAAGTTTTTGACGAGACACAGCGGCGTCTGGATCTTTTGAATCATCTGAAATCAAAATACGGAAACACCGTCGAAAAGGTGCTTGCCTATCGCGGGGAACAGAAAAAGCGTCTGGATATGCTGAACGATTATGATATGCATGTGGAACGGCTGAAGGCGGATCTGGAGGCGGCCCGGGAGAAACTGCTGGCATCCTGCCGCAAAATTTCCAGAATCAGGAAGACGCAGGCAAAGGCGCTGGAAGAGAAGATGACGCAGGCGCTGCATGACCTGAACTTTCTGGATGTGACTTTTCGGATTCAGCTCAGCCAGAATCCCGAAAAGGCGGGGGCGGGCGGGTTTGACGATGCGGAATTTTTGATTTCGACCAATCCGGGGGAACCGGTGAAACCGCTCGGGAGCATTGCCAGCGGCGGGGAACTGTCGCGGATTATGCTTGGACTGAAAACCGTGATGGCGGAAAAAGATGCCATCGATACGCTGATTTTTGATGAAATTGATGCGGGCATCAGCGGCAGGACCGCATGGCAGGTTTCGAAAAAGCTGGCCTGGCTCGGCCGGGAACATCAGATTATCTGCATTACCCATCTGCCGCAGATTGCGGCTATGGCCGATCAACATTTTAAAATCGAAAAAAAACAGGAGGGAAAACAGACGCGAACCGACATTTTCCTGTTGGATGAGACGGAGAGTACAAAAGAGCTGGCAAGACTGCTTGGCAGTGATCTTCTGACCGATGCGGCCATTTCCAATGCAAAAGAAATGAAAGAATTGGCAGAGCATACAAAACAATACTAAAGTAAAATTCCTGTTTGTTCACATACTAAAAAAAGCATCGCTGTTTGATGCTTTTTTATGTTGTGGATTTCTGTCTTATTACAGGAAAGGAAGTGAGGCAATGGAAAGAAGGAAGACATACCGACGTATTCTGTGCGTCTGTCTGGGGAATGCCTTCTGCCTGCTCTTGTGTGCCCTGTATCTGTCCCTTTGGCATCGAACGCCGGACCGGATTAAAATACGGGTGGGAGAGCAGGAGCGGATGAATCTGGCGCTTCCGGCGTCCGGCATGCTGCGGGCGTCCGGTGATGCGGCCATTCCGGTGAGCCTGAATCAGCCGCTGATCTTTTATGCCAATGAAAAAAACAGTTACGAGATGGATGTCAGACTGTTCGGCATCCTGCCTCTGAAACAGGTACAAGTACAGGTAATAGAAGGGAGCACGGTAATTCCTGCGGGGATTCCGATCGGTATTTATGTCAAGACGGACGGAGTGCTGGTCGTGGGAACCGGGGACTTTACCGGATATGACGGGGGGCGGTATTCCCCGGCGCAGCATGTGCTCAAAAGCGGTGATTATATACTGCGTATGAACGGGGAGGATGTCACCGGCAAAAAGATGTTTATGAACACACTGCAGGAGATCGGGGAGAACGATCTGATTCTGACTGTCAGGCGGGGCGAATCGGTGTTCGATGTAAAGACGGTTCCGGTCAGAGACCAGGCGGGCACCTATAAAATCGGTATCTGGATCCGGGACAATGCGCAGGGGGTGGGAACCCTGACCTATATTGACGACAACGGCGGTTTTGGCGCGCTGGGCCACGGCATCAACGATATGGATACCAGCACGCTGATGGCTTTGAGCAAAGGAACACTGTACCATACGGATATTATCGGGGTCAGAAAAGGAGAGGCGGGCAGACCCGGGGAGCTGACGGGACTGATCGATTATGCGGACGATCATATTCTCGGTGTTATCAGCAGAAATAACGACAAAGGAATATTCGGACAGTGCGGGGAGAAACTGGAGACAGCGGTGCCGTTCGGACCGGTGCCGATTGCGCTGAAACAGGAGACAAAGGTGGGGCCGGCCAAAATACTGTGCAGTCTCGACGGCGAGGAGGCAAAGCTGTATGATGTGCAGATAACGGATATTACGTATGACAGGGAACATATAAACAGAGAGATTGTTTTACAGATTACCGATACAGAACTGATTGCGGAAACCGGCGGCATTATACAGGGGATGAGCGGCGCGCCCATTCTGCAGGATGGAAAGCTGGTCGGAGCAGTGACGCATGTGTTCGTGCAGGACGCCACGAAAGGGTACGGGATCTTTATCGAGGAGATGATGGACGGGAGCCGGTGACAACAGCAGACCGGCAGAGGATTCGGGACGGAGACGTCGTTTCTTCCTGGCGAGCAAAGAGAACTTCGGATTGGAAAAAGCCGGCAGTTCTTTTTGCTTTTTTGTTTTTTGCTTTTCGCGTTTTTATGCTATTGTTGGCCCAAATAAGGGTCATACAAAGGAGGAAATCTCATGACAAGACGTGGAGAAAATATCAGAAAGAGGAAGGACGGACGATGGGAAGGCAGGTATATGTCGTATGACGCATACGATCAACGGCGCGTTGCCCGCTCGGTGTACGGAAAGACTTATGCCGAGGTAAAAGAAAAGCTGGCGGAGCGAAAACAAAATACAAAACTTTTGCACAGGGGAAACCGTGGAGAGTCTCCTCTGTTTGAAACGGCTGCCGAAGAATGGCTGTTCACCGTGAAGCGGTTAAAAAAATATGCGACCTATCGAAAATACCGCAATACCTATGAAAACCATATCAGGAAAGCGCTCGGCGGTTATCCGGTATCGCAACTGAGCGGAGAGATGATCCGGGAAATTCTGGAATGCCCGGAGTCCTGTGCTTTGTCGGAGAGTTCGCTGCGGAGCATTGCCTGTGTGATTAATCAGATTCTCTCTTATGCGGAGAAGCATTACCATGAGATTCCCGCAAGTTTTTCCGTCAGGAAACTGCGCATGCCGTACAAACCGGTCGAAGTTCTGAATTATTCGGAACAGGCGCGGCTTTTTCATTTTCTGTATGAAGAAATGGATATTTACAAAGCCGGCATTATGATCTGTATTTCCACCGGTCTGCGGCTTGGGGAGATCTGCGCCCTGAAATGGGAGGATATTGATCTGGAGGAGAAACTGCTGCATGTAAACCGGACGGTACAGCGGATTGCGGTAGACGGGGCAGCGAGCAAAACGGTTTTAATGGAAGACGTTCCGAAAAGCGTTTTTTCCAAACGTGAAATTCCGCTGTCCGATGGAGTGGTCAGACTTTTATTTCCATATTATGGAAGGGGATGCTATGTGATCAATCAAAACCGGCCGGCGGAGCCGCGCACCTACCAGAACCGCTTTTATCAGTATTTGAAAAATGCGGGAATCGAACGCAAAAATTTCCATATTCTCCGCCATACCTTTGCCACAAACTGCGTTGCCAGCGGCGCGGATGTAAAAAGTCTCAGTGAAATACTGGGACATTCGGATGTGAAGATCACATTGAACCGTTACATTCATCCCGGCATGGAAACGAAGCGGGAGCATTTGAATGCATTGTCCGCTGCATATGGCCGATATATGGGCCGGCAGTTTGCATAATTTTAATTTTTGCGCGTCTGTCAAATTTCTCCCGAAAGTGGTATACTCATATCAGAGGTGATAATTATGGATATGGACACAATTTTACAGGAACTTGACAGATTGTTTGCCACCTATCAGATGGATAAGGTGGAAGGGTATCTGGACAACCGGATGGCGCAGGCCGTGCAGGCAGGAGACGACGGTGCGCTGATTACGCTGCTGAACGAGATGATCGGTTATCTGCGGGATGTGAGCAAATATGAGAAATGCTGCATGTACTGCGATAAGCTGATGGAAGTATTGGAGCGGAATCATCTGCAGGGAAGCATTCCCTATGCGACCTCCCTGCTGAATATTGCCAATGCCTATCGGGCAGCAGGCATGCTGGCGGAGTCCATGACCAATTATAAGGCAGTGCTGCTGATCTATCAGAGCCATCTGGAAGATACGGATTTCCGTTTTGCCAGCCTGTATAACAATCTGAGCCTGCTGTATCAGGAGATGGGCGATTTCGAAGAAGCGTGCAGTTGTCTGAAGCGGGCGCTTCCGATTGTCAGTGCACATACGGAGGCAAGAATCGAGACGGCCGTTACCCATACGAATCTGGCGACGTCTCTTCTGAAACTGGGAGAATATGAGGAAGCGATGCAGCATCTGCGCGCGGCTTTTTCCATATTCGAGATGGATGAACAGAAAGACTTTCATTACAGCGGCGCGCTGTCCGCCATGGGCGAAGCGCAGTATATGGCGGGGAATCTGGAAGAATCGGCCAGATATTACCGGCTTGCGCTAGCGGAGATCGAGAAAAACACAGGGCGTTCCACGGCTTACGAGATCGTGGCGCAGAATCTGCATGCGGTGGAGAAGCAGATGACCGGACATCCGAGTGTTATCAGGCAGTTTGCGAAGGGGCTGGATCTGTGTGAAGCCTTTTATCATGAATACGGCGAGCCGATGCTGCGCACGCAGTTTCCTGCGTATCTGCCGTTTATTGCCGCGGGACTTGTCGGAGAGGGGTCGGAATGTCTGGGGTTTGACGACGGTGCATCCAGAGACCATGATTTCGGCCCGGGGTTTTGCCTGTTTCTGACCGATTCCGTCTATGAGGAGATCGGGGAGGAACTGCAGAAAGCCTACGACGGCCTTCCGACGACGTATATGGGCGTTACGAGACGCATTTCCCCCAAAGCGCCGAAGCGTGTGGGGGTGTTCCGCATCGGCGAATTTTATGAACGGCTGATCGGGTTTTCCGATGTGCCGGCTTCCAACAGCCAATGGCTTTATATTGAGGATTACCGTCTGGCGGCGGCTACAAACGGCCGGGTGTTCCGGGATGATCTGGGAGAGTTTACGAGGATCCGCAGGGGTCTGCTGGCGCATTACCCGGAGGAGGTGCGGCTCAGAAAGACGGCGCGCGAGGCGGCGCTGATCGCACAGTCCGGCCAGTATAATTACAGCCGGATGCTGGAACGCGGCGATAAAGTCACGGCGCAGGTGGCGCTTGGAGAATTTATGAAACATACGATGGCGATCGTGTATCTGCTGAACCGCCGGTACGCTCCCTTTTATAAGTGGATGCATAAGGGGATGGAGCATTTGCCGATTCTTGCGGTGATCGGCGATATTCTGAATGCGATTGCCGATATGCAGATCGGGGATGAGCGGATTCCCCAGACGATCGAGATTATCGTTTCCCTGATTATCGATGAGATGAAGAAACAGAGCCTTACGACCGGAAGCGACAATTATCTGGATCACCATACGGACAATATTCTGCACAGCATTCCCCAGAACGACGAAAGCCATGCCGCCACGGTGAAAGAAGAACAGATACAACGACTGATTGCGCTGGAGTGGGAGGCGTTCGATCAGGTGAAAAATATCGGAGGACGGGCGGACTGCCAGGATGACTGGAATACATTTCTGCTGATGCGAAAGAGCCAGTATCTGACATGGACGATTCCCATGCTGCAGAGCTATATCGACGATTTTGAGAAGGCCAATGCGGACGGCTGGAACCTGATTGCAGAGAAATACGGCCGGATGATGGAAAGCACCGATCCGGAAGGCTATCGCGGGATTGCGGACAGATTGCCGGAGATTCCCGCGGAGAAAAAAGAGATTATAGAGGAAATTGTCAAAATCCAGGTCGGCTGGATGGAGAACTGTGCGCGGAAATATCCGAAGGCCGCCGTGATGGCCCGCAGCATCCATACGAGCGAGGACAGCCTGTACAATACTTCCTACGAGACATATCTGCGCGGGGAGATTTCGACGTATTCCGACAGAACGCTGGACCTTTACGGCAGGTTTATCGCATCCCTGTGTCATGCGGAACGGAACCTGGCAGAAGAAACCATTGGCAATTCCGCGAAACTTTACGGCTACGCGTCGCTTGACGAACTGGAACACAAACTGTAGGAAATCGGCGATTTAGCGCAGATTCTGCGATTCTTATTGGTTGAACATAAACTGACATCTGTTTATAATGAATATAGGCGATAAATGCTGGAACGAAAAGAATTTTAGTGAACGGAGGTTAATTATGGAACAACTGAGTGTAGCGGATACAAAAGATAACGAACAGGTTTTCAAATTACTTTCCGACTTGATTCACGCAAACAAAGAATTTCAGATTATGATTACGGTTCCTTCTGCGGGGCACCGTGAGGAACCCGGAACATTGTATGATGAGAGCAGGACGCCGGAGCGCGATCTGGAGAAAGACGTCACCAATATGATTCACGAGATCGGCGTGCCTGCGCACATCAAGGGGTATCAATATCTGCGCGAGGCGATTATGATGTCCGTTCAGGATGTGGAAATGCTGAATTCCATCACCAAGATACTATATCCCACCATCGCCAAAAAATTTCAGACGACATCGAGCAGAGTGGAGCGCGCGATACGCCATGCCATCGAAGTGGCATGGAACCGCGGAAAGATGGAAACGCTGGATGCCATGTTCGGATATACGATCAACACAGGGAAAGGAAAACCGACCAATTCCGAGTTTATAGCCCTGATTGCCGACAAAATCCGCCTGCAATACCGAAATTAACCTTCCCATTTCAAAAAGATAATGGTATAATGTCCACGAAGGCAATAAGCCATGCGAAAACAGGCAGAGGCAAACCGGCTGCAGGCAGACGGATTTGACGCTGCCGGGATTCATAGGGCGCAGCCCGTGAGCCGGATGGAGCGAAGCGGAATCGGGCGCGGGCATGGCGGAAACCACGGGGAAGGTACAAAATAACAAAGGAATTAATGAGAGGATAGCTATGAAACACATTTTATTTGCAGCATCAGAGGGGGTTCCATTTATTAAGACAGGAGGTCTGGCCGATGTGGTCGGCTCGCTCCCCAAATGTATCGACAAAGAATATTTTGACATACGGGTTGTTATGCCCAAGTATCCCTGCATGAAGCAGGAAGTAAAAGACAAAATGACATATGTGTCGCATTTTTATATGGATTATAACTTTAAGAGCGAATATGTGGGTATTCTGGAAGCGGAAGTGGATGGGGTAACGTTTTATTTCATCGACAATGAGGAGTATTTCGGGGGAATGAAACCGTATGGGGATGACACACTCTGGGAGATTACCAAGTTTGCGTTTTTCTCCAAGGCGCTGCTCTCCGTTTTGCCGGTCGTTAATTTCCGGCCGGAAGTGATTCACTGCCATGACTGGCAGACAGGGCTTGTGCCGGTTTACCTGAAAGAGCGCTTTCAGGACAACGATTTTTACCGTGGTATCAAAACGGTTATGACCATACATAATCTGAAATTCCAGGGCAAGTGGGATGTCAAGACAGTAAAGCAGATTACCGGACTTTCGGACTATTTCTTTACGCCTGATAAGCTGGAATGCTACAAAGACGCAAATCTGTTAAAGGGCGGCCTTGTCTATGCGGATGCCATTACGACCGTCAGCGACACCTATGCGGAGGAGATTAAGACGGATTTCTATGGCGAAGGACTGAATGGTCTGCTCTGTGCCCGCAGCGGCGATCTCCGCGGTATTGTGAACGGGATTGATTACGATGACTTTAACCCGCAGGAAGATCCGTATCTGCCCTATAAATATAATGCGGTCAACTTCCGCAAGGAAAAGATTAAAAATAAGAGAGAACTCCAGAAGGAGCTGGGGCTGGAGCAGGATGACAAGAAGTTTATGATCGGTGTTGTCTCCCGTCTTACAGATCAGAAGGGCTTTGACCTGATTTCGTATGTGATGGATGAATTGTGTCAGGACAATATCCAGCTTGTGGTACTGGGAACGGGCGAAGCGCAGTATGAAAATATGTTCCGTCACTTTGACTGGAAATATGCCGGCAAAGTTTCGGCAAATATTTATTATTCCGAAGAACTGTCCCATAAGATATACGGTGCCTGTGATGCGTTTTTGATGCCATCCCTGTTTGAGCCCTGCGGTCTGAGCCAGTTGATGGCGCTGCATTATGGTACGGTGCCCATTGTACGGGAGACGGGGGGTTTGAAAGATACGGTGGAACCTTATAATGAATACGAGAGCACCGGAACCGGTTTCACTTTTACGAACTATAACGCACATGAAATGCTCACGGCAATCCGCTATGCGGAGCGTATCTACTATGATAAAAAGAGAGAGTGGAATAAGATCGTGGATCGTGCCATGGCCATCGATTTTTCATGGAATGTGTCTGCAAAAAAATATCAGGAAATGTATGACTGGCTGATCGGATAACAGAATCGGAATGACAAAAAGAATCGCGCGTGCGCGGTTCTTTTTTGCTGTCCGCTGTTGAGACGGGAAAAACAATCTCCGGCAGGATTTCCGCAAAATTAATTTGACAGCTGTATTATACGAATGTATAATTAATTATACAAAGGTATAACGAAAGGGGGGACATGGGTTATGGGAAATATTCCGAAAAAGTTGGGAGAAGCGGAACTGGAAATTATGCAGGCTGTCTGGAACAGCGAAAAGCCCGTGACGTCAAACTATATTTTAAGGGAGCTGCGGGGACGAAGGCAATGGCAGCTTTCCACATTGATGACTTCGTTGACGAGACTGTCTGATAAGGAGTTTGTCATCTGTGACCGCTCAACGGGAAGCAATCTGTATACGGCAGCCGTCTCTGAAAATGAATATAAGGCCGGAGCGAGCAGACATTTTCTCGAAAAGCTTTACAATAATTCCATACAAAATATGATCGCGACACTGTATAGCAATAAAGAGATTAAAAATTCTGATATTGAAGAACTCAGAAGTTTTCTGGATCAACTGGAGGCGGAACAATGACAGCGATATTTTTACTCTTTTTGGCAACTTCCCTGTCGACCGGATTGATCGTTCTTGCATTGATTGTTTTGACCCCGTTTTTAAATAAGAGATATGCCGTAAAATGGAAATATCTGATCTGGATATTTCTCGCCCTGCGTCTGCTTGTCCCGCTTGGCGCGGCAAATGGGCAGCCTGTCGTGGAGCGGTTGTCACAAACGGGAATGCAGGCTGCGGCGGAGGCGGAAGAAGAGAACGCGGACATGACGGCGGGCGGAATCAGGCGGGCCGGCCGGGTTATTGTTGAACTGCCGGCGGAAATGACAACGCCGATTGTCACGCGGTATGCGGCGGAGTCCGAAGAAAGCAATGCGGGTGTTACGATGCTTGATATTGCGGCTTTTGTCTGGATGACCGGCGGTCTGATATTCATATCCGTACATGTCATCAGTTATGTTCACTATAAACGGCAGGTGACGAAAAAGGGGAAAATTGTCAGAGACGCATGTATTTTACGACAGATGTCCGAACGGAAACGCGAATTACATATCAGACGCAAAATCGGGGTAACGGAATACGCCGGGGCCGGAAGTCCGATGATAATCGGTTTTCTCAAACCGGTTTTGGTTTTGCCGCAAGAGCGGTACAGTGAGGAAGAACTGTTTTTCATTTTGAAACATGAATTGATTCATTTCAAACGGGGAGACATCTGGGCCAAACTGCTTTTTGTAACGGCGAATGCCGTTCACTGGTTGAATCCCGTGATCTGGATGATGCGGAAAGAAGCCGCGATTGATATGGAACTGTCCTGCGACGAACGCGTTACAAAAGGTGCGGGGTATGCGCTGCGGAAAGCATACACGGAAACATTGCTGGCTATGCTTTACAGGGGATGTGCGGGGCGGACTGCCTTATCAACACAGTTTTATGGAGGAACGAAGATTATGAAGAAACGTTTCGAAAATATATTAATCAAAAAGGGAAAGAAAAACGGTATTTTTGTTTTGACCTGTACGGTCATTTTAACAATCGGTCTGGGGACACTGGTAGGCTGCAGTGCTGCAAAGGAGGATACGACAATTTCCCCTGACAATGACATATTGGAAACGACGACGATTCTTTCTTTTGTAAAAGAGGGGGAGGCGGAGCAGAAACGGGCCTGCCTTGCGGCAGGGGACGGGTATTATGTCTATCTGCCTGACGGCGAGTGGCAGCAATCCGGCGCTGCTATGTGGACGGCGGCCGCAAACGAACAGGTGCGGCTTTGGATTGCGCGTTCCGGGGATCGGTCGATCGATTCTGCCGATCAGGAATTGGCGGATAACGGTTATGTGACAGAGGAGGGGTTTCACAGACGTAAAGAGGAAGAAGACCTGATATATCACATTGAATTGAGGGCATCCGGAAATGACGTATGGGAAATATGCTACTGTTATCCGGCCGATTCCGAAGAAGGGTGGGGGAGAGAACTGCCCGTGATAGCCGATACGTTTGGGGTAACGACCGCGGGGAATGATGAGAGCGCCGGTCAGCCTGATAAGGCGGGTGCATTTGTCGGAACGATGAATCTGATTTACCGCTATTTCAGCCGTTTGGTAAATTTGGTGATATAAGCGCGGATCCGGGAGCCGCGGGCCGGCAGAAGATGCAAAGCCGGTATGTGCCGGTGCGGAAGGGGAGAGAACCTCTCCCCTTTGCAGTGCGCCTGCGCGGCGAATCGCGAAATCGCGAGTCTTTTTTTATGCTCATTTTCCGACGGCCATCATCTTCAGGACATGCTGTGCGTATGCCTGAAAAACGGCCCTGTCTTTTTTCAGAGAATCCGTAACCTCGAAAAACAGGTCGGGACTCTTATAATCACGTTTGAAAAACGGCTCAAACACAATATCCCACTGCGGAAGATAGGTGGAATATTTCCGGGTATAACAGTTATACGCCTTTGCCTGTGTCCGATTCTGCCTGTCCGCATATTTGGCAATGGACTTGTGAATGGCGTTGTCTTCGAGCGGGAGATAGTAGTAGTCGGGATAATTGGAGTAAAAGTATTTCATTTCTTCTTCATAGAGCGGGATCCGCAGCGTGCCGGTGCCGCCGTTTCCGGAAAAATAGCATCCCTCCGCGCTGCAGAAGATTTCTTTCGGAAGCGGTGCGGGAAAGCTGAGTTTCATAAAAAGCTCCTGACGCTTTGTCCCGTCCATCTCCTGATACCGGTTGGCCTGCACTTTTTTTACTTTTGTCTGTGCGGAAAAGATATTGCCGTATGCCAGGACCGGGAGGATGTGGAACATCCCGGCGAGGTCGTCGGCGTTATGGCGGATTATGGCGTTCAGGGCGGTGTCCGCATGATTGTTTACATAATCATGGTAAATATCGATCAACTGTCCGCCGTCATAGGGATCGTCCCGGTACAGGTCGAGAAATTGTTCGAGCGTTTTCTGCTTGCAGTTCGGAAGTCTTAAAAACTCCCGAAACGGTGCGGTGCGCCGGTACAGGTCGATTCCCGTAAAGTCTGAAAAATGCCAGGGAAGGCCGTATTGTCTGCATTTTTGTATAATAAACGGCAGATCGAAATTATTTCCGTTAAAGTGAATCAGGTGGGTGTACTGATACATGGCGAAGTCAAAAAATGCGGCAATGACATTTTTTTCCTCTTCCGGCGAATCGGCCAGCCATTGAATGGTATTCCACTGTCCGTACTCGCAGTAGGCGCAGCCGATCAGATAGAGGACAGAGCTGCCTGCCGCAAAGCCGGTCGTCTCAATGTCTATAAAAAGCACCCGGGACAGGGGAACTTCCCGTTCCAGGGGATAGGATAAGCGGATATTGGAAAGTTGTCTGCGAATCGTACGCATAAGAGCCTCCTGGTATCATAAACTGTATGGTAATAAAGATCGGACGCGTTCATTCCGGTACGATAAAACACCCGGTCTCCGTTCGGTCCGAACTGTTATTTATTGTAACATGATTCTGAAATTTATAGTAGTATTTTTACGAAAAAAATAGTATCATAAAAAAGAGGGAATTTATCAAAAGAGAGAGAAAGAAGGGTAGAAAATGGCGAAATTGACATTCAGGGGCGGAATTCATCCCTATGACGGAAAGGATCTGTCGAAGGATAAACCGATGAAAGCCATATTGCCGAAGGGGGATCTCGTCTATCCCCTGTCACAGCATATCGGCGCTCCGGCAGTGCCTGTTGTGGCGAAAGGAGATCGTGTCGTGACCGGGCAGAAGATTGCGGAAGCCGGCGGTTTTGTGTCGGCGCCGATTTATGCGACGGTATCCGGTACGGTGAAGGCGATTGAACCGCGCCGTGTCGTGACCGGGGATCTGGCCATGAGCATCGTGGTGGAAAACGACGGTCTGTATGAGGAGGCGGCCTATGCTTCCATGGGACCGCTGGAAGATCTGACAAAGGAAGAGATCGTCAGAATCGTCAGAGAAGCCGGCATTGTGGGAATGGGCGGCGCAGGGTTTCCGACCCATGTGAAACTGTCTCCCAAAGAACCGGATAAGATAGACTATGTTATCGCAAACTGTGCGGAATGTGAACCGTATCTGACATCCGACTACCGCAGGATGCTGGAAGAACCGGAAAAACTTGTGGGCGGCCTGAAAGTGATGCTGCGGCTGTTTGACAATGCGAAAGGGATTCTGGCGGTGGAGGACAACAAGCCCGACTGCATCGCCGCGCTGCAGAAACTTGTGGCGGATGAGCCGGATATTACGGTGAAGGCGCTGCAGACCAAGTATCCGCAGGGAGCGGAGCGGCAGCTGATCTATGCGGCCACAGGACGGGCCATTCATTCCGGCATGCTGCCCGCGGACGCGGGATGTATCGTCGATAATGTGGATACGGTGGTTGCCATCAATCAGGCGGTCCGGGAAGGCAGGCCGCTGATGCACCGGATCGTCACGGTGACGGGAGACGCCATAGCGGACCCGTGCAACTTTATTGTCAGAATCGGGACAAATTATCACGAACTGATAGAAGAGGCGGGCGGCTTCAAATCGGAGCCGGCCAAGATTGTATCCGGCGGTCCCATGATGGGATTTGCCCTGTTTGGCCTGGATGTGCCGACGACAAAGACTTCATCGGCGCTGCTTTGCATGACCAAAGACGAAGTGTCCCTGTATGCGCCGAGTGCCTGCATCAACTGCGGCAGATGCGTGGAAGTATGTCCGGGGCGCGTCATACCGAGTAAACTGGCCGATTTTGCGGAACATGGGGAGGATGAAAAATTCCTTGCCTACAATGGGATGGAGTGCTGTGAATGCGGTTGCTGCAGCTTTGTCTGTCCGGCAAAAAGGCCGCTGACGCAGGCGATCAAATCCATGCGCAAGATGCAGCTGGCGAAAAAGAAGAAATAGGGGGATACGGTAATGAGTGATTTGATGAAGGTGTCATCCAATCCGCATATCCGCTCCAGGGCAACGACCGGAAGCATTATGGGCGCTGTGGTGCTGGCGCTGCTTCCCGCCACATTTTTTGGAGTGTATCATTTCGGACTGCGGGTACTGACTTTGATATTGGTAACGGTGGCATCCGCCGTGCTGACCGAGTACATATACGAATTGTTAATGAAAAAGAAGATAACGGTAAACGATCTGTCGGCTACCGTTACCGGGCTTTTGCTGGCGCTGAATCTTCCGCCGGCCGCGCCGCTCTGGATCGGCGTTGTAGGCGGTGTTTTTGCCATTCTCGTCGTGAAAATGCTGTTTGGCGGACTGGGACAGAATTTTATGAACCCGGCGCTCGGCGCGCGGTGTTTTCTGATGATTTCGTTTGCTTCCATAATGACGAATTTTGAGTGTGATGCCTGCTCGGGCGTTACCCCGCTGGCAGCCCTGAAGGCGGGGGAGAGCGTCAATGTAATGGATATGATTATCGGCAATACGGGCGGAACAATCGGCGAAACATCCATGATTGCCATTGTGGCCGGCGCCTGTATTCTGATTCTGCTGGATGTGATTGACCTGCGGATTCCGGGCAGCTATATTGTAAGCTTTGTCGTTTTTATCGTTCTGTTTGGCGGACGCGGATTTGACAGCGCTTATATTTCCGCGCAACTGGCGGGCGGCGGTCTGATGCTCGGTGCGTTTTTTATGGCGACGGATTATGTCACAAGGCCGATTACAAAAAGAGGACAGTATGTGTTCGGTATATTCCTCGGCATACTGACCGGTATTTTCCGGTTATTCGGACCGGGAGCCGAGGGGGTATCCTATGCGATTATCATCGGCAATCTGCTGGTGCCGCTGATTGAAAAGGTGACGCTGCCGAAAGCGTTTGGTAAAGGAGGGGAGCGGGCATGAAACGGATGTTAAGAGATGCCGCTATCCTGTTTGTCATTACGGTGATCGCGGGCGCGGTGCTCGGCTTTGTCTATGATATGACAAAGACGCCGATTGCGGAGCAGAAAGCGAAAGAGAAAAAGGAAGCCTGTCAGGAAGTATTTGCCGACGCGGCGGAGTTTGCGGTGGTGTCCGGCAGCGGAGACGAATCCTATGCCGCGATTGCGGAGGGCGGTTTTGACAAGTCTTCCATAGAAGAAGTGATGGCGGCAAAAGACAGTGCGGGAAACGAACTGGGATATGTGATAATCGTCACCTCTCATGACGGGTATGGCGGCGATATCCAGTTTTCCATGGGGATTCGTGCGGACGGGACGTTAAACGGTGTGTCCATTTTGTCCATCGCCGAGACACCGGGTCTTGGCATGCGTGCGGAAGAAGTATTAAAACCGCAGTTTGCGCAAAAGCAGGCGGAAGCGTTCCGCTATACAAAGGCAGGCGCGGCGCTCGACAGTGAAATCGACGCCATCAGCGGCGCGACGATCACGACCAATGCGGTTGTCGAAACGGTCAATGCGGGTCTGTATTATTTCCGGGAAGTATTGGGAGGAGGGAACGGCAATGGGTAAGCAGGATACAGAACATACCGGAAATGCCGGCGAACGGCTTTACAACGGTATCATAAAGGAAAATCCCACGCTGGTGCTGATGCTCGGCATGTGCCCGACGCTGGCCGTCACCACTTCTGCGGTCAACGGACTCGGCATGGGTCTGACGACAATGGTGGTGCTCGCGCTGAGCAATGCGATTATTTCCCTGCTGCGGAATATCATTCCCGATAAGGTGCGGATTCCGGCCTTTATCGTCATTATCGCTTCGTTTGTTACGGTAGCGGAAATGGTGCTGCAGGCGTATCTGCCGTTTCTGTATCAGGCACTCGGCATTTATATTCCACTGATCGTGGTAAACTGCATTATTCTGGGGCGGGCGGAGTCCTATGCGTCTAAAAACCCGGTTATTCCGTCCCTTTTTGACGGGATCGGCATGGGGCTTGGATTTTCCGCGGCATTGACAATGATCGGCGCGGTCAGAGAGATATTGGGTGCGGGAGAGGTATTCGGCATTCATTTCATGCCCGCGGCTTATGTGCCGTTCAGCATTTTTGTGCTGGCGCCGGGCGCGTTCTTTGTGCTGGCAGTCCTGACGGCAATACAAAATAAGGTAAAGATCAACGGTGAAAAGAAGGGCAGAGATATGTCCAGGATCCAGTCCGGGTGTAATTCGGACTGCGCGAGCTGCGGCGACGGCGGCTGTGCCCGCCGGTTCTATGGCGGCAGCGAAAAAGAGATTGCGCCGGGAAAGAACGGCGGGGCGCAGCATACGGAAGGGGAGGTAAAGTAGGATGGCTTCGACATGGAAAGAATTATTGATTATCCTCATCAGTTCCAGTCTGGTAAGCAACGTGGTGCTCAGCCAGTTTCTCGGTCTGTGTCCGTTCCTCGGCGTATCCAAAAAGGTGGAGACGGCAGCCGGCATGGGAACCGCCGTTATTTTTGTAATCACGCTGGCTTCGGCGGTGGCGGGACTGATCTATAATTTTATTCTCGTTCCGCTGGACATTACATATCTGCAGACGATCGTATTTATTCTTGTGATCGCGGCGCTCGTACAGTTTGTGGAAATGGTACTCAAAAAGTTTATGCCCGGTTTGTATGTGGCGCTCGGTGTTTACCTGCCGCTGATTACGACCAACTGTGCCGTACTGGGCGTGGCGCTCAAAAACGTGCAGAAGAATTACGGGATTGTGGCGGGCATTGTGAACGGCTTTGCCACGGCCGCGGGATTTACGATAGCCATTGTCATTCTGGCGGGCATTCGTGAAAAGATGGAGTATAATGATGTGCCGCAGTCATTTCGCGGTATGCCGATCGTACTTGTGACGGCGGGGCTGATGGCCATTGCGTTCTGCGGCTTTGCCGGATTGTTAAGGGGGTAGACAGATGGGGATAACGGGGATTCTAACGGCAACGGCAGTGGTCGGACTGGTCGGACTGCTCATCGGTCTGTTTCTGGGCATTGCGGCGATTAAATTCGAAGTGAAAACGGATGAAAGAGAAGAAGCGATACTGGGTGTACTGCCCGGCAATAACTGCGGCGGCTGCGGCTTTGCCGGCTGTTCCGGCCTTGCGGCGGCAATCGCCAAAGGAGAGGCGGCGGTAAACGCCTGTCCGGTGGGCGGTGAGCCGGTGGGAGCGAAGATCGCGGAAATTATGGGCGTGGAAGCGCAGACCGGCGTAAAGCAGGTGGCATTTGTAAAGTGTATCGGAACGTGCGACAAGGCCAATGTGGATTACGAATATCATGGCAGTCAGGACTGCGGGATGGTTGCCTTTGTGCCGGGCGGCGGACCCAAGAGCTGTAACTGGGGCTGTACCGGATATGGCAACTGTGTCAAAGCCTGTCCCTTTGATGCCATCCACGTGGTAAACGGCGTGGCCGTGGTGGACAAAGAAGCCTGCAAAGCCTGCGGCAAATGCGTGGCAGCCTGCCCGAAACATCTGATTGAGCTGATTCCGTATGAGGCAGCGCATCAGGTGGCGTGCAGTTCCAAAGACAAGGGGCCGGTTACGATCAAAGCCTGCCAGACGGGATGCATCGCCTGCCAGCTCTGCAAAAAGAACTGTCCCAATGACGCCATTATCATTGAGGATTTCCACGCAAGGATTGACTATGAGAAGTGTACGGGATGCGGTATCTGTAAGGAGAAGTGCCCGAAGAAAGTTATTTTATAAAGCGGCACCGGAGGAGAATGGAAAAGCATCGTCAGGTGGAGGCAGCGCTGCCTCCGGCCTGACGATGTTTCTTTTTTGCTTCCCCTTTGCGGTACGGTTGACAGTTTCTTCCTCCCGTGCTATACTTCACAATTGATAAATGCAAATGGGTTGCATTTGCATAACAGAGCGGAGGGCTTTATGACAGAAATCGTAACGGATGCTGTAATGGATACAATCAGACTGTTTCCCTTTCTCTTTCTGACCTATCTGGCATTGGAATGGACGGAACACAGGGCGGAAGATATGACAAAGGGGCTGGTGCGGAAATCGGGGCAGTTCGGACCGTTTATCGGCGCGGTGTGCGGGGCCGTCCCGCAGTGCGGGTTTTCTGCCGCTGCGGGAAGCCTGTACGCGGGCAGGGTTATTACAATGGGTACCTTGTTTGCCATTTATCTGTCCACTTCGGATGAAATGCTTCCCATTCTGCTGTCGGAAAAGGCGCCGCTTTCGCTGATCGCAGCGATTGTTTTATGTAAAATACTGATCGGTATGTGTGCGGGATTTGCGGTTGATTTTCTGATGCGGAGGCGGCAGACACAAACGGGCGGCCATATCGGAGAATCGTGCAGCCATGGGGGCTGCCGGTGCGGCAGCGGGGGCATTGTAAAAGCGGCGCTGCGCCATACGCTGCAGGTGACATTTTTTATCTTTCTGGTGACACTCGGGCTGAATTATATGCTGCACAGCATGGGAGCGGAGACGGTTGCGGCTTTGTTTCCGCATACCGGTATCCGGGGAGAGCTGGCCGCGGGCCTGATCGGTCTGATACCCAACTGTGCCGCGTCCGTTATGGTTACGCAGTTGTATCTGCAGGGCGTGCTGGATTTTGGCGCACTGCTCAGCGGACTTTTGACCGGTTCCGGCGCGGGGCTGCTTGTCCTGTTTCAGACCAATCACAACTGGAAGGAAAATATCGGCATTACGGCCGGGCTGTATCTCACGGGGACAGCCTGTGGCGTTTTGGTGAACGCCATCGGTTTGATATGATAGGATATGGAGGAACACAGTATGGAAGAATCACCGGAAATCTGGAAATGCTTCAAACGGACCAGACAGCGGGAACGGGTTTACCAGGTCTTGTCCGAGGCGCAGGGACCGATGAGTGCGGCGGACATTTATCGGGAGATTGTGCGCCGGGACGGAGAATGCTCGTACGCGGTATCGACGGTTTACCGGATCTTACAGGCGTTTGCGGAAAAGGGGATGGTATGCAGGGCGGATCTGCCCGGTTCGGATACGGCGCTGTATGAGTGGAACGCGGGCGGGCATCATCACTATGCGGTCTGCCTGAAATGCCATAAGCGGATTGCGCTGAAGGAGTGCCCGTTTCGCAATACGGATCTGCCGGAACAGGGATTTCGTGTAACGGGACATAAAGTGGAAGTGTACGGATATTGCAGTATGTGCGGGGAAGCGGGGGACATTCAGACGGGGCGCTTTTTGTCTGAAAAGAAATAATGTACGATCTTTTTGCAGAAAGTAAGAAAATATT
>CAJUCC010000059.1 GCA_910585205.1 uncultured Lachnospiraceae bacterium | reverse complement strand
GCAAGGCGATACTCCACCACTGAGCCACTCGTGCATATTACAGGATGATTTCCCTTACTGCTTTAAAATATTAACACATAGTACTTAAAAAGTCAACCAATAATTTAGGGCATTTTGGAGCAAACGCATTGATTGAATAAGCATTCCCTGTTTACTCTGATTTAAGGAATAATCAGAACAGGAACGCAAATATGCTTTCACGAAACCCGAAATAATGGCAGACGGCACTGTATCCGGCGCAGAATATTATGCTCAGGCCAATCCCGATGTTACAGCAGTGTATGGCGCAGATAAAAATGCGCTGTTTCACCATTGTACAATGTTCGGAAAAGCAGAAGAAAGGACGGCCCGGAGTCGAAGCCCTGAGAAATAAAGCTCTGAAAAAAGAATTAAGCTCCCCCACTTACTGCTATTACTACAGGTAATATCGGCGCAGTCCGCAAAATAAGGGAAACCGGACTTTTCCGACTTCCCTCGCATAAAAAACAGCGGGTGATGGGAATCGAACCCACGTATCCAGCTTGGAAGGCTGGTGTTCTACCATTGAACTACACCCGCATAATACGTGCTGACACCTAAGCATCGTATCAGCACGCTATTTATCATAACAGACAAAGCCACAAAAGTCAACCGTTACCTTACATTTTTATGATCCCCGCCAATATCTCTCCGGGAATGACAAATTCCACACACCCCATATACATCGGCGCCACATCCCCTTCATTGAACGCGATAACCACATTGCCGTCCTGATTGATATAAAATGAAGTTTCATCCGTTATCTGGCGGAAATTCCACTCTTCCACGTCTTCATAATCCACCCAGTACATGATATTCTCATCGGCCGCCATCTGTTCCCGCATCTGGCTTTTAATGTTTTCGCTGATCGGCGTTATATAGTCCGCGCCCTCCGCAAACAGGTCTTTTAATGCGACACGTTCTCCTGTCCGCAGATCAATTGTATAAAAATAATCCCATTCCGCTCCGCTGCCGGCTCCCTGATAACAGATTAACTTCAGCGTAAAATAATCGTCTCCCGAACGAATTACCTCGTGTTTTACGACAATGTCCTGGTATCCTTCTTTCATTTTCAGGTTTTCTTCAAATTCCGCAATCAACTGTCCCGTTATCGTCTCGATCTCTTGGTTAATCTCCTCTGCCGTCTTCTGCAATCTCTCCTGCCTTTCGCCGTCCGCGGATTCCACTGTTTCTGCTATTCCGGCCGTGTTTTCCGTTATCAGGCCGGGCACTTCCACATCGGCACTGTGTCTCTCATCCTCATACCGGTAATCGCGGAATGTCACCGCCTCCACCAGTCTGCCGACCACCGGAATGCTGCTCATTGCATATGCGACACCCGCCGATGTATTGGGCAGGATGATAAAAACCGCTGCCGCCGCTGCCGCACCTTTGAGTGTCAACAGCAAATTCTTCCGCCGCCTTGCCTGCCGTTTTCCTTCTTCGATCTTCTTTTTCATTTCCGTTACCCCCTTTTCAGGCATGGACACATTTTCATATGCTTCCCGTAATCTCTCAAACGCTTCCCGTTTCATATCCGGTCCCCTTTCCGATCAGTCCTCCATCTCCAGACGGAGTTTTTTTACCCCGCGGTACAGGCGGCTTTTGACTGTATTAACATTTTCCTGCAGGATTTCCGCGATCTCTTCCAGTTTCAGTTCTTCAAAATACCGCAGTTCTATCACTGCCTTATCTTTTGGGGCAAGCGAATCCAAGGCCCTCCGCAAATCCACATTTTCATACCGATCCTCATATCCCGCCTCTGCCACATCTTCTATGGAAACACAATTCGTCCTGTCTCTGCGGACAAAGCGGAAAATCTCATTCAGCATGATTCTGTAAATCCAGGTTGACGCATATGCCTCCTGTTTCAGTCCGCCGCTTCCCCGGATTGCCTTATAAGCCCCGTTTTGTACAATGTCTCCGGCGTCCGCCTCATTGTGCACAAAGCTCATTGCCAGCCGAAAGTAACGGTTATATTCCGACAGCAGAATCCGCTCCACACATGCCTCTCCCGAAAATTTTTCTCTCCTCATGTAACAATGCCCTGCCTCCCTTTTCCTTTTCTGATGATTAGACCCCCGGCATTCGAAAAAAGTTTCAACTCTTTTCTAAATTTGTTATGATTAGCATAACCACTTTTGCCCTGCAATACCAGAGGAGGATGTCCATGGAAGAAAAACGAGTCAGAATCTGTGATATAGCCCGGGAACTCGGACTGAGCACTGCAACCGTATCCAATGTGCTCCACGGAAAAACAAAGAAAGTATCTGACCGCACCGTCCGGCGAGTGCAGGCGCTGCTGGAGGAACGGCAATATATTCCCAGTATGGCGGGGATTCTGCTCGCCAGAAACGATTCCCATATTATCGGCGTTATCGTAAACGACCATGAAAAGTACGAAGCCCATACACTGGAAGATGTTTTTATCTCCGCTTCCCTGAATTGCCTTTCCACCGAGATCGAAAAAAATGGGCGGTTTATGATGATTAAAAAGACCCGCGATATGGACGAAATTATAAAATTCGCTTCGATGTGGAATCTGGACGGCCTTGTTCTGATGGGATTTTGCGAACAGGATTATTCCCGTCTGCGCAGTCATATGCGGATTCCCTTTGTCGTATATGACGGCTACTGCACAAACGCCGAAGGGATTTACAATATCACCATTGATAATTATGACGGCGGTTTTCAGGTCGGCACATTGTATGCGAGCAGCAAAAATGACTTTTTTAATCACTTAAAATGACATTCCATTGTTTTCTGCATTTTTCTTTGCATAATAAAAGGGATTCAGCAAAATCTTTTATGCCTTTAAATCTGTTTGAAGACATATTGAATTTAGTTGAATCCCTTTTTATATACTATATTAAATTTTATATACTCCGTACAATCTTGCCCATGTCTTCCCTCCAGCCGTCAATTCCCCATCCCGATAACGCCCCGTCGTTCTGACAACATGTGTCTGATAGAGGATAACAGCCTTTTTCATTCCATTTCCAAAGACCGGAACTTTTCCCTTGTCTGCCTCAATTCCACCCGTATAGTAACCCAACGCCTGCATATATCGTTCCAACAATGTCACAATGGCATGTGACCGGTTTTTCGATGTGTTCACTGTAACGGTCTTCTTGAGAATCTCCGCAGCACTGGCCGTAGGCATTACGCCCCAGATGCCCCGGCTCTCCCAAATAAAATCAGAAAGCCGGTATGGTTCCTGTCCCTCTGGCACAGTACCGGACGCCGCCTCCGTATCCACGTACCACAGATTCAGGTCTACATTCCCTGCAATGCCATCGACATGGCCTGCTGACGTATACTGCCAACCGTACAATTCACCAGCGAAATTATCAGGCTTTTTCTCCTTATTCACAACATCGCCTATGTGCATCGTCCTGTATCCGTTGTAATACCGCGCTTCCCATCCTTTCCGGTACTGCGGCCGCACATGCTCCATAATTTCCCGCAGGTTTTCATCGTAATATGACATGCCGAAATACAGGCCGAAGCCGCACCCGCCTGCCGTAATCACGTCGCCGTATGCATTGATAATATCCGCAGCCTGCCTCCCTTTGGGAAGGCTTTTATCCTCCCAGTCAAGCCAGACCATAGGATGTCTGTCAGGCCCGAGAGCAGATAATACAGCCTGCGCATCTCCGTCCGCCTTCTGTACCGTTGTCGCGTATGTATAATTGTATACACCCTGTATGGGAACGCCCGCCTCCAGACAGCCCCGCCAGTTATTTTCGAACTGCCTGTCCGCTTTTAAATCTTTCCGGATAATTTTCAATATTGCAAACTCCACGCCATCGGCTTTTGCCCGCCTCCAGTCGATCTGCCCCTGATATGCCGATACATCCACCCCTTTATATAATTTCATTGCTCCTCCTTTCTCCCACAACGCCCGGGCTGATAACCCGGACGCCGTGTATGTTCCCTGATTTACTGATCTACTGTTTATCTTCTTCCACATCATCCGTTCCCATATTTGCAGAGTCTGTCAATCCTTCCCCAATGATGTATGCAATCGCAGAGGCGCCGGCCATAATAAGCGCCGTCACCTGTGTTGCTGTATTTTCGGTTCCCCCTGCGGCCAAAATAATCATGGAGACAAAAGAAGCTGTTGCCGCCCACAGTTTCCTGCTTGTCAGTTTTCTTTTCCAGTTAATTTTTTTCATGATAATTCTCCCCTTCTATCCATCTGCCTGCCATCCCCCTCCAGTATACTGGAACATTTTCCAACTCCCATGCTGTTCCTGTTTTCGGGTTAATTTCACCATTCAGAATTTTCCATCCGTAAAATGCACCCATATCATTCACCCCTCTCTGCCATGTCGGACACAGCCTGCCCCAGATCGGCAATCGCCTCATTATGAGTCCGGCTGCCTGCCTCCAACTCTGCAATGCGCTCTGCCAGTATCTCAAAGTATGTCTTTTCACGCAGGCAGACCGTAAGCCGCACTGTGCCGTCAGCGTTATCTGTTCCGGTTATGTGGTCCAGTATCATATCCTTATACTTTCCCGTCATTCCGCCATCCGGGTTCCTGATAACCACCTCCCTGAGATTATCCCGCGTAAGCATGCTCCACATACTGCAGGCTGCACTGTGATTCCCTGCACATACACACAATGCTCCAACCCCCTGTGATGATTCCAGCATGATCTCTGTGCCGTCCGCCAGTACTAATTTTTCTTTGTCCATATGAATCTCCTTTCCTGTATTAAAAAAAGACCCTCCAACATAAAGGTCTTTTTCGTTAATTTCCGAGCGCTTTTTCAACCGAAAAAGGAAATGTGGCTTCATCACATTTCCCTTTTCAGTTTCCGCTTCCCGTGTTCTTCAATTATCAAATGCTTTCCTGTTTTTGGCATCTTATTAGGTACAACTTCTATCAACTCATCTATTGAACACTTCAGGACTTCGCATATCCGATCTATATGTTCAACCTTCAAGCTGACTGTCATCTCATGATACCATTCATTAATTGTATTCTGCCGTATCCCGGTCAGCATTGACAACTGTTTCTGTGTCATGCGTTTTTCCCCGAGAAGCCTGGATAGATGTATCCTTACCATAACAATGCCCCTGCGGGAAAATATATCATATTTCGTTGAAACTTTTCATTTTTTGATATTAAATATCGTTTTTCGATATTAATAATTT
>CAJUCC010000058.1 GCA_910585205.1 uncultured Lachnospiraceae bacterium | reverse complement strand
CCGGTTGAGAAAGAGTATGTGGTGGAAGAAAAAATATTTACGTACCGAAACGTATCCCAATATATGGATGAACGGACGTATTAGCAGGAGGAAGGGATATGCTGAAAGTATTTCTGGTGGAGGATGAGAGCATTGTCAGGGAAGGGCTGCGGGACAATATTATGTGGCAGCAGTACGGTTATCGTTTCGCGGGAGAGGCAGGCGACGGAGAGATGGCGCTGCCGCTGATCCGCAAGGTAAAGCCGGATCTGTTGATTACGGATATTAAAATGCCGTTTATGGACGGGCTGGCGCTTTCGCGGATTGTGAGCGCGGAATTTCCGCAGATGAAAATTTTGATTATCAGCGGATATGACGACTTTGAATATGCCAGACAGGCCATCCAGGTCGGAGTGGAACAGTATCTGCTCAAGCCTGTCACCCGTTCCGCCCTGCAGAAAGCGCTTGTGGAGATCCGGGAAAAGATCCGCAATGAGCGTGCGCAGGAAGACTATCTGGATAAATTCAAGGAAGAAATGTTGGAGTACGAGCAGTTTTCGCGGCGCAATTTCTTTGAAAAGGTATTTGAAGGACATATTTCGGTTCAGGAGATTTATGAAGGCGCGCAGCGTCTGTCGCTGGAGCTGGATGCGGCGGCATATAATCTGGCCATGGTGAGCCTTTGGGAAAAGCGGGATGCACAGGAGCGCTCACAGGACTCGCGCCTGACGGCAGGAAAACGGGAGGAATTGACCCGCTGTTTTCTGCGCTATCCCGAATATCTGATCTTTCGCTGGAATATCAATACATATGGCATATTGATGAAGGGCGAAGAAGAACAGATGGAAGAACTGCGTGACAGGTGCCGGAAAAACATTATCCGCATTTGTTCCGGCCATGACAGTGAGCTGGAATGGTTTCTGGCAATCGGGGAGCCGGTTACACGCTTAAGCCTCCTGCCGCAGGTATACAGCAAAGTGAATCATATGATGTCTTCCCGCTTTCTGAAACCGGGACAGCATATTCTGACAATGGAAGACGGAACGCTCGGGCAGATGAGAGAGAGCGGTTCTCTGGGCGGTGTGGACATAGCGAAAGCCGACCCGGAAATTATCAAAAATTTTCTGATGCGGGGGCAGGTGGAGGAGATCGAAGACTTTGTGGACGGATATCTGGAGAGCCAGAGCAAGGCGCTGCAGTCGCGGATGTTCCGGGATTATCTGACACTCAGTATCCGCTTTACGACGATCGCCTTTGTGGTCCGTCTCGGATACCGGGAGGAGGAACTTCTGGACGGCATTGAGACACAGGGGCCGCATCACGCGGGCCTGAGCGCGGAGGAAATGAAGCCGTATATGCTGGAGCTGATGCACAGAGCACTCGATCTGAGCAACCGGGCTATGGACAGTCAGGGAAAAAAGCTTCTGAAGAAAGCGATGGAATATATCGAAGAAAACTATGCCAGGGATACAATCTCTCTGAACGAGGCGGCGGGCGCCGTGGAAGTCAGCGCCAACTATTTCAGTACAATGTTCAGCCGTGAGATGGAAATGACGTTTACGGAATATGTGACGCAGAAGCGGATGGAAAAGGCGAAACAACTGCTGCGGCAGACTGAGAAGCATGCCGGTGACATTGCCGTGGAAGTGGGCTTTAAGGATCCGCATTATTTCAGCTTCGTGTTTAAAAAGACACAGGGCTGTACGCCTCGGGAGTACCGCAGCGGGGTAAAGGGATAGCGGTTCAGATAAGCGGCGCTTCCGTGCAGGGGGCGTCGCTGTCTTTCGCTATGAGACTCCAGGGCAATTCTTCCGGGAGGACGGTCTGCCCCTGGATCATGCGCAGCAGTGTGCGCGCCGCCGTATTACCGGGCTCGTGGGGCGGATGGGAGAGCGAAGTAATACGGACGGCGCTTAATTCACTGAGGTAACTGTTGTCAAAAGAGACAACGGAGATTTCATCCGGGACCCGGATACCGCCATACTGCAGTTCGCGGATCAGCCAGTAGGCGATTTCGTCATTCTGGCAGATCAGAGCGGAACAGAGCCGTGCCTGACGGCGCAGAAATCCGGTCAGAAACCCCGTGTCCGATCGCTCCTCGAGCGCTTCCAGCTCCGGGGAGGCATACCAGACAATCCGTTCGTCGTCGGCCGGAATACCGAAGTCACGCAGCGCCGCCATAAAGCCATGATAGCGCTCCAGTCCCTGTAGCTCGTCGATGCGGAAGATACCGCCGATTCGGGTATGTCCGCCGCGTATCAGGTGTTTTGCGAGCAGATAGCCGCCATAGTAATTGTCATCCCGGATATAGATGCCGGCGGGAAAGGCGGGATAATGACCGCCGAGAAAGAGGATGGCGGTTCCCTCCTGACGGAGCCGCTCGTACAGGTCCAGATTGGGGTTGGGCAGTGCGCACCGCGTTCCCTCCACGATCATACCGCGTATGGAGGAGCCGGTGAGTGCAGTAAGGATTTGGCGTTCGGCGGCGATCCGCGATCCGGTAGAATATACAGACAGGGTGTATCTCTTTTCGTGCAGCGCGGATTTGATGTCGGCGAGCAGGGCCGGTGTTGTATATTCTTCGGCATTGTTTACGATAATGGCAATCTCGTTTTTCATGGCGCCCAGACCGGTGGAAAAGGAACCGGAGCCGGGGCGCTTTTCGATCAGTCCCTCCTGCGCCAGAAGACGGAGAGCCGCCCGGACTGTCTGCCGGCTGACATGGTACTGGCCGCAGAGTTTGTGCTCGGAGGGCAGTTTATATTCACCGCCTGTATTTTGCAGGATCAATTTTTTTAGCTGTTCCGCAAGGCGGACATATTTTGCCGGCATTTGATTTTCCTCCATAATAGACGATGCCGTTCGGCGCAGTATCTCCGGCGGGACGATACCCTGCCCGACGGACCCGTGAAAACTTCGATAGACGCTCATATTATATCATAAAATCATAAAATATTGCCGCAGGGGTGTTTTTTTTATAAATTTTATGTGCCGGGAATGTCAGACGACGATATATAAATGAACAAATTGAGATTTAAAAATGAATAAATTGTGAACACATCAGAAAAGTAACCGAAAAAACGACCAGATACAGGAGGGAAAAAACGTCGATTATAGATTTAGAACCGGAAAAAATCATAAAAAAATACTGGTAAATCATAAAAATTTATAAATTTTGAAAAACCTGTATTAAAATTTATAAAATATTAAAAAATCTGTATTGGATATTGTGACAAAGATCAAAAAACAGGGGGAACTTGCATTGACTGTTCTGCCGCTTTATGAAAAAATAGAACTACAAACGGTGCAGGCACCGGAAAAGAAAGGGAGGAACTATTACATGTTAAGAAAGAAATTATCAGTATTACTTGCGACAGCCATGGTTGCAGCGGCAGTTGTAGGATGCGGCGGCGCAGATCAGGCAGCGGCACCTGCGGCGGAAGCGCCGGCAGCAGAGGCGCCCGCTGAGGACGCGGCACCTGCAGATGACGCGGCAGCAGAAGATGCGGCAGCGGATGACGGCGCAGAAGCGCCCGCAGCAAGCGGCGATGTCATCACGGTTGGTTACGCACAGGTTGGACATGAATCCGACTGGCGTACAGCGAACACACAGAACTATCAGGATGTATTCAGCGCAGAGAACGGCTATGAACTCAGCCTGATCGACTGCGACAATGACAACGCGGTACAGTTGGAAGCAGTTCGTAACTTCATTACACAGCAGCTTGATTATATCATCATCGCTCCGATCGAGACAGCAGGATGGGATACCGTTCTTCAGGAAGCACAGGATGCAGGCATTCCGGTTATTATCGCTGACCGTGAGATCGACGCAGGCGCTGATATGTACGATGCATGGGTGGGAACCAACACCAAAAACGAAGGCATTACAGCAGGTAACTGGCTGGCAGAATATCTGAACGGCGAAGAAGCTAACATCCTCGTAATCGAAGGTTCCGTAGGCGCTTCCGCAACACTGGGACGTTCCGAAGGCTTCAATGAAGTTGCGGCACAGCACAGCGAATGGAAGATCCTGGATTCTCAGTCCGGTGACTTCACACAGGACGGCGGACAGGAAGTTATGGAATCCTTCATCAAATCCTATGAAGGACAGTTCAACGTAGTTGTATGCCACAACGACAACGAAGCATACGGCGCAATGGACGCAATGAAGGCAGCAGGTATCACATATGGTGTTGACGGCGACGTTATCATCATCTCCTTCGACGCTACACATGACGGATTACAGTACACACTGGACGGCGCAATCAACTGCAACGTAGAGTGTAACCCGATTCAGGCTGCAGTTGTTGCAGAAGTAATCCAGAAGATGCACAATGGCGAAGACTATGAAGCTACCACACTGGTAAACGATGAGGCATTCGTTGCACCTGGTATTGAAAGCCAGTATGCTACGACAATGACAGAAGAAATCTTAGCAGGCCGCGCTTACTAAGAGACAGCGGACTCTGACATGTAGGGAGGGATTCCTGGCGGGTCCCTCCCTTTGTTTCTAAACAGATGAAGAATGCTGTAAATGATGGGGAAATGTTAGGCAGGAGGTAGAAGGATGGATAGTAATATCGCTTTGACAATGCGGGGAATCTGTATGACGTTCCCGGGGGTAAAAGCTCTGGACAATGTGGATTTTACATTGCGTAAGGGGGAAATCCGGGCATTGATGGGGGAGAACGGCGCCGGTAAATCCACATTGATTAAGTGTCTCACAGGCGTAAATAAGTTTGAGGCCGGAGAGATTCATGTAGACGGAATCGAAGGGCCCATTGTCAATAAAGATACGATGGATGCCCAGAATAAGGGGATCTCCACAGTATATCAGGAGGTTAATCTGTGCCCGAACCTTTCCGTTGCGGAGAACCTGTATATCGGACGGGAGCCGTTGACGAAGATTAAGACGGTTGACCGCCGCAAGATGAACCAGATGGCAGCGCAGCTGATGAAAGATCTGGACCTGGATATTGAAGTCACACAGAACCTGGAGAACTATTCACTGGCATTGCAGCAGATGATTGCGATCGCCCGTGCTGTTGATATGAAAAGTAAGGTATTGATCCTTGACGAGCCGACGTCCTCCCTGGATGACAAGGAAGTGGAAATGCTCTTTAAGATGATGCGTTCCCTCCGTGAGCAGGGCGTGGGCATTGTGTTTGTCACCCACTTTCTGGAGCAGGTATATGAAGTATGCGACGGCATTACGGTTCTCCGTAACGGTACGCTCGTAGGCGAATATACCGTGGAAGAACTTCCGAGAGTGAAACTGGTGGCCGCCATGATGGGAAAGGATTTCGACGATCTGGCTTCCATCAAACCGGAGGGCAGCGGCAATATGTCCGATGCGCCGCTGGAAATCGAAGCAAAAGGACTGAGCCATGCCGGTAAGATCAAACCGTTTGATCTGAATATTCATAAGGGCGAGGTTGTGGGCCTGACGGGACTTCTGGGAAGCGGTCGCAGTGAACTTGCGAGAACGATTTACGGCGCGGACCGCGCACAGACCGGTACACTGAAAGTAGGCGGCAAAGAGGCAAAGATTAAAAACCCCATTGACGCCATGAATCTTGGTATGGGACTTCTGCCGGACGACCGGAAAGCGGAAGGCATCATAGGGGATTTGTCCGTAAGGGAAAATATTATTCTTGCCATGCAGGCGAAGGCCGGTATTTTCAAGCGGATTCCCATGGCGAAACAGATTGAAATCGCGGATCAATACATAGAAATGCTCAGTATCAAGACGGCGACCCGCGAAACGCTGATTAAACAGCTTTCCGGCGGCAACCAGCAGAAAGCGATTCTCGCCAGATGGCTGGCGACGAACCCGGATTTCCTGATTCTGGATGAACCGACAAGAGGAATTGACATCGGTACAAAGACGGAAATTCAGAAGCTGGTAATCAAACTGGCGCAGGAAGGCAAGAGCCTGATCTTTATTTCTTCCGAGATTGAGGAAATGCTGCGTACGTGCAACCGTATGGCAGTTCTGCGTGACGGTTCCAAAGTCGGGGAGATAACGTCGGAAGAGATGAGCCAGGAAGGTGTAATGAAAGCTATCGCAGGAGGTGGAGCAAGTGAGTAGTTTGAAGAAATTAACGAAAAAACAGTTATTTCTGCCAATTTTCAGTATGATACTCGTTATGCTGATTAATGTCGTTTATGATATTGCATGCGGAAACGCACCCCTTTCCTTTTTTGAGATTGCCATTAAAAACGGCGCGCTGTACGGACGTTTGGTCGATGTCCTGAACCGCGGGAGTGAGGTCGCGATATTGGCGATCGGGATGACACTGGTGGTATCTTCTTCGGCCGGTACGGATATTTCCGTCGGATCCGTTATGAGTTTATCCGGCGGTTTCTGCTGTATGCTGCTTGCCGGTTACGGCGTGGCGCGTGCCAACTCGTATGCGTTGCCGCTTTGGGTCGGCCTTCTGGGCGGTCTTTTGATCGCCTGCGTGTGTGGTCTGTTTAACGGATTTCTGGTGGCGTATCTGAATATCCAGCCAATGGTGGCGACACTGATTTTGTGGTCAGCCGGACGGGCGATCGGTCTGCTGCTGTGCAACAGCCAGATCGTATATGTGCGTGTGCCTTCGTTCCAGGTATTCGGTTCGTATGTGGGCATTCTGCCGACACCGATCCTGATTGCGGCGGTGTGCATAGTGATTGCGGCGCTGGTATTGCGTTTTACGGCACTCGGAACATTTATCCAGAGTGTCGGCATCAATAAAAAGGCGGCCAGAATTTCCGGCTTTAACTCTTCCAAGATTATTCTTATCACATATGTGATCTGCGGACTGTGCGCCGGTATTGCGGGATTGACGGCGACTTCCCGTATCTATTCCGCCGATACGAACAATATCGGCCTGAATATGGAACTGGATGCCATTCTCTCGGTTGCGCTCGGCGGCAACAGCCTGGGCGGCGGCAAGTTTAATCTGGCGGGCTCCCTGATCGGCGCCTATACGATTCAGGCGATAACGACAACCATGTACGCACTGGGAATCTCTTCGGCGCAGGCGCCGGTATTTAAGGCGATCGTCGTAATTCTGATCGTTGTGCTGCAGGCTGAGCCGGTAAAGGATTATTTCAAGAAGCTTTCCGCTAAGAAGGCAGTAAAGGAGGCGAAGGCGGCATGAAAAAGACAAAACTGAATGGCAACAGTGTTCTGCTTCTGATTACCATCGTATTATTCTTTGTAATGTATCTGGGCGGATGTATCATTTACTCCGGCAAGGGATTTGCCCATATGCAGACGTTTTTGAATATCCTGATTAACAATGCGGGCCTGATCTGCGTAGCCAGCGGTATGACGTGCGTTATGCTGACAGGCGGCATTGATATTTCCGTCGGTTCTCTTGTGGCGGTCGATTGTATGCTGCTGGCAGTGGGGATTGAACACTGGGGAATGAGCAGTTCGTCGCTGATGATCGTGATTCTGGTGATCGGCCTTGTATTCGGTCTGGCACAGGGATATTGTGTGGCATATCTGAAAATACAGCCCTTTATTGTAACGATGGCAGGCATGTTCTTTGCCAGAGGTATGACGGCAGTGCTCTGCACGGATCAGGTAAGTATTGTCAGTGACCCGTTTTTCACGAAGCTTTCCAGCACGAAAATCAACATTCCCTTCGGCGGATACGTGAACAAAAAAGGCATATATCAGGTGCCGTATATCCGTGCATCGGTAATCGTGGCACTGTTGATTGTGGTTCTGATTTTCCTGATGCTGCGGTATACCCGCTTTGGGCGCAGCCTGTATGCGGTGGGCGGTAATCAGCAGTCGGCTGCGCTGATGGGCCTGAATGTAAAATCCGTGACAATGCGGGCGTATGTGCTGAACAGTTTCCTAACGTCAATCGGCGGTATCTGTTACTGTCTGAATACAATGTGCGGTACGACACAGCAGGCAACCGGTATGGAGATGGATGCCATATCGTCGTCGGTTATTGGCGGCACACTGCTGACCGGCGGTGTGGGCAATGTAATCGGTTCGCTGTTCGGTGTGCTGATAAACGGTACGATTTCCAGTCTGGTAAAGACAAACGGAAAACTCATCAGTTCCTGGGCCAATATCATTACGGCGCTTCTGCTTTGCTTCTTTATTGTATTGCAGGCTGTGTTTGCCAAAATCAAAGAGGTAAAAAAGGTATAACGGAATCAAACGAGAACAGAAAAACAGGCATGCCGGCTTCACGGAGCCGGCGGCGCCTGTTTTTGTTATTATGTATCTGAAAATTGCTTCGCATTTTCTATTTCTGCATTTTTTCGAGTTCTTTCATGGATAACGATACGGTGAGCTCGTGGAATTCTTCTTCCAGTGTCGATTCGCTTTCCATACGCAGAGATCCCCGTTTCACCGTTGCCAGATAGGCCGGTACGGTTGTGCGGTCGTCTTTTTTCGCACCCCATTTTTCGATTCCGTAATCAAAGGTCATGTCCTGAATGTCGATGCCGTTATAGGAAGCTTTGATTTTTTCCGTGGAGCTTTTGGAGAATTTAACGGACCGCACGATACCTTCCGTTGTGGAGAGGGCCGCTTCATCGTTGATGTTTGTGTCTCCCGACCACGGAACGGCCACATCGGCCCAGAACTGATGGCCTGCGCCTTTGTCGAGACTGTAGTAGAATGTGATATACGCGTCGCCGTCCCGTGCGACATCCTGTCGGGACTGCAGATGCGGTTCGTAGCCCAGATCGATCAAGTCCTGCATGGTTGTCTGACCGAGGACGATCGTGTTGCCGTCGATCGTGGCTTCCATCGGCACGTCAGGGGCTCCACAGCCTGTCAGCCCGAACACAAGCAGCAAGGCGAGCAGCAGCGTGATACATTTTGTTTTCATAGTATTCCTCCTTATGCAATCGGATTGCCGTCATTGGTTATTTCCGGAAACAGTATAGCACGATGAGAGCGGGGAGGCAAGGCAGCCGGGGCTGGTTTTACCGCGCTGCCGGAAGGGGACATTTTTTTATGATTCTAAGCGCCAGCAGGAGAACAGACATACCGAATTATTATGCAGACTGGTTTTATAACCGGCTGAACGAGGGGTTTTTATTGGTGAGAAATCCGATGAATGCACATCAGATCAGTCGGATCAGTCTGTCACCGTCGGTTGTGGACGGGATTGTCTTCTGGACGAAAAATCCGGCGGGGATGTTGGGGCGCCTGGAAGAATTGCGGGCATATCCGTATTATGTTCAGTTCACCCTGACCGGGTACGGCCGGGATGTGGAACCGGGCCTTCCCGACAAACGAACCGTATTGATTCCTGCATTCCGGGAACTGGCCGAAAAGGCGGGGGCGGGGCGGGTGGTCTGGCGTTATGATCCGATTTTTATCAGTGACAGATATACGGCGGCGTATCACAGGAAAGCATTTGCGGAAATTGCGGCGGCGCTGGCCGGGTATACACGGCGGGTGGTGGTCAGCTTTCTGGACTGTTACGTGAAGACGCGGCGCAATACCGCGGCGCTGCGGATTTCACATGATTCCGAAAAGGAGGCCTTTGCGCTCGCCGGAGAGCTGGCAGCGACTGCCCGCAGGCACGGCATGGAAACGATGTCGTGTGCAGAGCCGTACGATCTGCAGGACATGGGTATAAAACCGGGAAGCTGTATTGACAAAGCGCTTTTGGAAACCGTGACCGGGTGCCGCCTGGCGGGCGGAAAAGATAAAAATCAGAGAGCGGCATGCGGGTGCATGGAAAGCGTGGACGTGGGAAACTATCATACCTGCCTGACCGGATGCCGGTATTGCTATGCGAATCACAGCATCGAGGCCGCGCGTGAAAACGCAAAAGCGTATGATCCGCATTCCGCGCTTCTGTGCGGCCGCATCGGCCCGGATGACCGGGTGACAGAGCGGAAGGTGAAGTCGCTGAAGGATATGCAGACGGCGGTAAATTTCGCAATGGATTGAAAACATTGTGAAATGCCCCGTTTTTTGGTATACTAAAAAGAAATAACAAATCGGAGGTGCCTGATGTTTCGGAAAAAGAATACCCCGGCGGAGAAGATTCCGACCAAAAATCTGCCGCCCAAATTCTCGCTTATGATAAGGGTCATGGTGGGAGCCTATCTGGTATATACGTCTTACAGCCTGATTGACGGTGTGGTTCATGGCGAGGGAAGGGACAAGTACTTTCTGGGAGCCTTTATGATTGCCTTTGGGATCATCGGTGTGCTTCTCGTCCTGATTGCCGGTATGGGTCTTTTAAACGGCAGATATGTCGGTGGAGAGATGGACGCCGGTGAGGAAGAAGCGCCTGCGGCGATAACGGAATCCGAACCGACGCCGGACGAACAGACGAATCCGGAATTGGCTCCGCCTGCCTCCGGAGAAGATTCCCCGCCGGAAAATTGAATAGAATGCTATAGATGCGCCAGTCCTGCCGGATCGGCGCATCTGTTTTTATTCGTGCATTACTGTGCAAAAGTTGTTTGGTACAACTCTTGCGGAATGTACACAATTTTCTCTGAAAAGTGTTGACAAATATATGCGCTTACTATATGATATTAACATACGCGGGACACAAAATATTCACCCGGATGCAAAAAGATGCCGCATGGTTCGACAAAAATGTGACATAAAATATACAAAGAGCACAAAGGGCGGGGCGAAGCGGGCAGAATGTTTCCCGGGACGGTGAAAATGTACAAGACCATACAACTTGTATGGATTGTAAATACAACTTTAAAACTTTAAGATTCAGGGAGGAAAAAACATGAAAAAGAAAGTTTTAGGCGCATTGCTCAGCGTGGCAATGGTAGCAGCTCTGTTGACAGGGTGCGGCGGCAGCGGACAGGCTGAAACAACGGCTCCGGCAGCAGACGCAGACGCAGGTGCAGCAGAGGCAGAAGCTCCGGCAGCAGACGCAGGTGCGGCAGAAGCAGAAGCTCCGGCAGCGGAAGCAAACGGAAAGAAGGTTGGTGTGGCAATGCCTACACAGTCTTCCGAAAGATGGATCAACGACGGTGCAAACATGAAGGCGCAGCTTGAGTCTCTCGGCTATGAAGTGGATCTTCAGTATGCAGAGGATGATGTACAGGCTCAGGTTTCCCAGATTGAGAACATGATCGCCAGCGGCGCTAACTGCCTTGTTATCGCTTCCATCGACTCTTCCGCACTGGTAAACGTAGAAGCACAGGCGAAAGAAGCAGGCATTCCGATCATTGCATATGACCGTCTGCTGATGGATACCGATGCGGTTTCCTACTATGCTACATTTGACAACAAGGGTGTCGGCACGGCAATCGGTAAATACATCGAAGAGAAGAAAGATCTTGCCAACACAACAGAGACATTTACAATCGAATTCTTCATGGGTTCTCCTGATGACAACAACGCTCATATGTTATATGACGGTCTGATGGAAGTTCTGCAGCCGTATCTTGACAAAGGTACTCTGGTTTGCAAGTCCGGCAGAACATCTTTTGATGATACCTGTATTCTGAGATGGTCTCAGGAAACAGCACAGCAGAACTGCGAGAACTATCTGACAGGCTTCTATGCCGATGAAGATCTTGACATCTGTGCAACAGCGTTTGACGGCTTCGCATATGGCTGCAAGGCAGCTCTGGAAGGTGCGGGCTATACGGCTGACAACTGGCCGCTGATTACAGGACAGGATGCAGAGCTGATGGCTACCAAAAATATCATTTCCGGTTCTCAGACAATGTCTATTTACAAAGACACACGTCTTCTGGCTGAGAAGTGCGTAAAGATGGTACAGGCAGTTCTGGAAGGAGAAGAACCTGAAATCAACGATACAGAGCAGTACAACAACAACGTGATCGTAGTTCCTTCTTATCTGTGCACACCGGTAGCGGTTGACAAAGACAACTACAAGGAAATCATCGTGGATGGCGGATATTACACAGAGGAACAGCTTGCTGAGTAATGGAAAGCAGCGGATCTGCAATTAAAAAAGTTATGATAGGGTGGCGGCAGGAAAAGCTGCCGCCCTTTTTGAATCTTAAAAAGGTTCATAGAATCATAAGATAAAATATGAAAGAAAAGGAGCTGAGAAAATGTCGGATTACATCTTGGAGATGAATCATATTACGAAAGAATTTTCGGGCGTTAAGGCTTTGAATGATGTTAATCTGAAAGTAAAACGCGGTGAGATTCATGCGTTGTGCGGTGAAAACGGGGCCGGGAAATCCACGCTGATGAACGTTTTATCCGGTGTATATCCTCACGGTACCTATTCGGGTGACATTGTGTACAAAGGTGAAACCTGTAATTTTCACAATCTGCGCGACAGTGAAGCAAAGGGTATCGTAATTATTCATCAGGAACTGGCACTGAGTCCCAACCTTTCCGTGGCCGAAAATGTATTCCTGGGAAACGAACAGACTTCCGCAAAGGGAATCATCGACTGGACGAAGACAAGGAAAAAGGCCCAGGAGATGCTGGAGAGAGTCGGACTGGAACATGAGGATGTCAATGTTCAGGTAAGCACGCTTGGCGTCGGAAAACAGCAATTAATCGAAATTGCAAAGGCGATGGCGAAAAAAGTTGAGCTTCTGATTCTGGATGAACCTACGGCCGCTCTGAACGACGAAGAGAGCCGGAAGCTGCTGGATATTATGCTGGAGCTGAAAAAGCAGGGTGTCACCTGTATTATCATTTCTCACAAACTGAACGAGATCGAATATGTCTGCGATGCGGTAACGGTTATCCGTGACGGGCAGTCCATCGAGACAATCATCAAGGGTGTGGACGAATTTACGGAAGACCGTATTATCAAGGGTATGGTAGGGCGCGAACTGACCAACCGGTATCCGGTGCGCGAAGGGGTGAAAATCGGTGGTACGATCTTTGAGGTAAATAATTGGAATGTATTCCATCCCGATGACGGAAATCGCCAGATGTTGAAGAATATCAATATCAGCGTTAAGGCCGGCGAAGTAGTGGGTCTGGCGGGCCTGATGGGGGCGGGCAGAACAGAATTTGCCATGAGCCTTTTCGGACAGAGCTACGGGCAGAAAATTTCCGGTACGGTGAAGATCAACGGTAAGGAAGTGCAGTTAAAGACAGTGAAGGATGCCATTAACAATAAACTTGCTTACGTGTCGGAGGACCGGAAGACATATGGTCTGGTGCTGATAAACGATATTAAGGAAAATATGGCGATGGCGGCACGGCCGAAATTCTTTTCCAGCCATGGTGTGATCAACGGGAACGACGAAATTGTGGCTGCGGAAGAATATAAGCAGAAAATTAATATTAAAGCGAACTCCATTGAGCAGGTAGTGGGTTCTCTTTCCGGCGGTAATCAGCAGAAGGTTGTTCTCGCAAAGTGGATGCTGACACAGCCGGATGTTCTGATACTGGATGAGCCTACCCGTGGTATCGACGTAGGTGCGAAGTACGAAATCTATTGTGTCATCAATGAACTTGCAAAAGCCGGTAAGGCGGTCATTGTTATTTCTTCCGAAATGCCGGAGATCATCGGTACATGCGACAGAGTTTATGTGATTAATGAAGGGGAAATCGCAGGCGAACTCAGCAGAGAAGAAGTAACACAGGAAAAGATTATGCAATGTATTATGGCTCATAATAGAAAGGAAGATGGAAATGAATAAGAAAAAAGAAGTAAATCTTGACATGAAACAGTATGGTATGTTTCTTGCTCTTATTGCAATTTATTTGATTTTTGCTATTATGACAGGCGGAAAGAACCTTTCTCCCGCCAATATCAACAACCTGATTATGCAGAACGGTTACGTGGTTATTCTGGCTGTCGGCATGCTGCTCTGCGTACTGACCGGTAACGTCGATCTGGGCGTCGGTTCCGTTGTTGCCGTGACAGGTGCGGCTGCCGGTATCGTAATGGTTGACTACAAGATGAACATGTGGGTTGCGATTATCGCAGCGCTGGTAATCGGTCTGATCATCGGTATGTTTGCCGGTTTCTTCATCGCTTATCTGGGCATCCCGCCTTTCGTTGTAACGCTGGCGACGATGCTGATGGGCCGCGGCCTTACATATACTGTGCTGCAGGCACAGACAAAGGGACCTCTGCCGGATAACTTTGTATTTATCGGTGCAGGCTTCCTTCCCACCATTAAGATTCCTTTTGGCGACGGCACAATGGATCTGGTTAGTATCATTGTTGCGGCAGTCGTATCCGTGGTACTGATCTTAAGCGAAATGAAAAACATTGCCACAAAGAAAAAATACAACTTTGCGACCAATCCCATGTGGCAGATTGCCGTAAAAGAAGCGGTTATGCTTGTAATCGTATGGTTCTTCTTCTACAAACTGGCACGTTACAACGGACTTCCGTTCGTTCTTCTGATTATGGCTCTTCTGGTAGGTGCATATGCATTTATCACGAGCAAGACCGTTGCAGGCCGTCAGATCTACGCACTGGGCGGCAACCGCAAGGCGGCAAACCTTTCCGGTATTGACACAAAGAAAGTATTCTTCTGGGTATATACCAACATGGGAATCCTGAGCGCCCTAGCAGGCATCGTACTCTCCGCACGTAACGCATCCTCCACACCGAAGGCCGGCGACGGATTCGAAATGGATGCCATTGCTTCCTGCTACATCGGTGGCGCGGCGGTAGCCGGTGGCGCCGGTACCATTACAGGTGCGGTAGTCGGCGCGTTTATTATGGGTATCCTGAACAATGGTATGTCCCTGTATGGATGGTCTACCGATATTCAGAAAATCGTAAAAGGTGCGGTGCTTCTGGGCGCCGTAACGGTTGATGTAATTTCCAAGAATAAGAAGAGCTGACTGGCTGTTTGAGCCTGAACATAAAGTAGGGGGATGAAGGCTGCTGTGTGACGTTTTGTCCCATTAGCAGCCTTTCATAATACAGAGAGAAGATGATAAAGGACATACCCAAATATCTGGAGCTTGCGGACTGGATACGGCGACAGATCGCGGAAAAAAAGCTTCTTCCCGGAGAAAAGATGTATTCGGAGAACGAACTCAGCCGGATGTTTGGCCTGAGCAGGCAGACGGTGCGCCATGCCATCGGCTTACTGGAAGAGGAGCACATTCTCAACCGTGTGCGCGGCAGCGGTACGTATGTCAATGAAAATCCGTATCTGCGGAATGCGGAGAACAGAAGCCGGATCGCGGTCATTATGACGTATCTGGACAATTATATTTTCCCGAGGACCATTCAGTCCATCGAACACACACTTTATCAGGAAGGCTATCCGGTGCAGATTGCTTTTACCAACAATCTGCTCGCCAGAGAGCGTACGATTCTGAAAGACATTCTGGAAAAGGATGAAGTGGCAGGGATTATCGTGGAAGCCACAAAGAGTGCGCTGCCGAATCTCAACCTGTGTTACTATCGGGAGCTGGCCAGAAGGAATATACCGGTTCTGTTTATCAACAGCTTTTATCCCGTGCTGCAGATGCCGCATGTGTCCATGAATGACAGGCAGGCCGGGAGACTGGCAACGGAGCGCCTGATTGCCGGAGGACACCGCAGCATTGCGGGCATTTTTAAGCTGGATGACGGGCAGGGACATCTGCGTTATGCGGGATATATGGAAGCGTTGTATAAGGCAGGCATTGTCTGCGACGAGTCCCGGATTCTATGGGTGGATACAGAGGATGTGAAAGATTTCTCCCGATTACGGAATAAAATCAAATCCAGACTGCAGGGATGCAGCGGCCTGGTGTCTTATAATGATGAGGTAGCCTTTGAACTGATTAAAGTTTTACAGGAAGAGAAGATCCGTGTGCCGGAAGATCTGTCCGTTGCCAGCATTGACGACTCGGAACTGGCCGTACTGGGCAGCGTCAGACTCACATCCATTCCGTATCCGATGGAGCAGCTGGGGGAAAAAGCGGCGCACAATATTGTGGAAATGATTCGCAATCCAAAATTTGACGGAAATTATGAGTTTGACCTGCAGGTAGTGGAGCGGGATTCCGTCAGAAACTTACAGGTAAAAGAATGATAACAGGAGGGAAAGACAATGAAAGCAGCGAAAAATTACAAATTCTGGTTTTGCACAGGGTCACAGGATTTATACGGTGACGAATGTCTGCGCCATGTGGCAGAGCATTCCGCAAAGATTGTGGAAGGACTGAATGCCGGCGGGAAACTGCCTTTTGAGGTTGTGCTGAAACCGACACTGATTGACCAGGCATCCATCAGAAAGACGTTTAACGATGCCAATAATGATGCGGAATGCGCCGGTGTCATCACATGGATGCACACCTTCTCCCCGGCCAAAATGTGGATTATCGGCCTGCAGGAATATAAGAAACCGCTCTGCCATCTGCACACGCAGTTTAATGAAGAAATCCCCTACGATACGATGGATATGGACTTTATGAATGAAAATCAGTCCGCACACGGCGACCGTGAATACGGCCATATCGTTACCCGTATGGGCATTGAGAGAAAAGTGATTGTGGGACACTGGGCAGACGGCAGGGTACAGGAAAAGCTTGGCAGCTGGATGCGGACCGCTATCGGTGTTATGGAGTCTTCTCATATCCGTGTCTGCCGCTTCGGGGATAATATGAACAACGTAGCCGTTACCGAAGGCGATAAGGTAGAAGCACAGATCAAATTCGGATGGGAGATCGATCATTATAATGTGAACGACCTAGTGGAATTCGTGGATGCGGTATCGGAGGGCGACGTAAACGCGCTGACGGACGAATACTACAGCAAATACGAAGTGGCTCTGGAGGGCAGAGACGAGGCTGAATTCCGCAGACATGTGGCGGTTCAGGCGCAGATTGAACTCGGTATGGAGAAATTCCTGGAAGACGGCAATTATCAGGCATTTGTCACACACTTCGGGATGCTCGGCGGCCTGAAGCAGCTTCCGGGTCTCGCAGTGCAGAGACTGATGGAGAAAGGATATGGTTTCGGCGGCGAGGGCGACTGGAAAACCGCAGCCATGGATCGTCTGATTAAGATTATGACGGCAGGCGTGCCCAATGCAAAGGGAAGCTCCTTTATGGAAGACTACACCTACAATTTTGTGCCGGGTAAGGAAGGCATTATCCAGGCACATATGCTGGAGGTATGTCCGGCTATCGCAGAGGGACCGATCACGATGAAATGTCAGCCGCTTTCGATGGGCAATCGGGAAGATCCTGCCCGTATCGTATTCCAGGCAAAAGAAGGCAGCGGCATCGCAACATCGCTCGTGGATCTGGGACATCGCTTCCGCCTTATCATCAATGCGGTAGACTGTAAGAAGGTGGAGAAACCGCTTCCGAAGCTGCCGGTCGGCATTAACTACTGGACACCGCAGCCGGATCTGTACACGGGAGCGGAAGCATGGATTCTGGCAGGCGGCGCACACCATACCGCGTTTACCTATGATCTGAGCGTAGAGCAGATGGTTGACTGGGCAGCCGCTATGGGTATTGAGAGCGTTGTCATCGATAAGAATACAACGATCAGAGATCTGAAAAACGAACTGAGATGGAATGAGCTGGCGTTCCGGTTCTGACAAAGAGAAGGAGGGGTTTCACACATGAGTATGGATAAAAACGCAGTAAAAAGCGTGATTGAGGCCGGCCGGGCGGTTTTGGGGATCGAGTTCGGCTCGACGCGTATCAAAGCCGTTCTGGTTGGTGAGGACAATACACCGATCGCATCGGGCAGCTACGACTGGGAGAACGATTATGTGGACGGCATCTGGACATACAGTCTGGATAAGATACATAAGGGACTGCAGGACTGCTATGCCGGCCTTCTGGAAGACGTAAAGGCACAGTACGGCGTCGGCATCACGAAACTGGGCGCGATCGGTTTCAGCGCTATGATGCACGGCTATATGGCGTTCGACAAAGACGGTAAACTGTTGGTGCCTTTCCGCACATGGAGAAATACGATTACGGAACAGGCGTCGGAAAAACTGACGAAACTGTTTGACTATCACATTCCGCAGCGGTGGAGTATCGCGCATCTGTATCAGGCCATTCTGAATCAGGAAGACCATGTAAAAGACATCAGCTTCTTTACGACACTGGCAGGTTATATTCACTGGCAGCTGACCGGGGAGAAAGTATTGGGAGTGGGCGAAGCTTCCGGTATGTTCCCGATTGACATTGCAACGGGGGACTTCAACAAAAAGATGATCGCACAGTTTGACGAAGTGACGGCTTCCTGCGGCTTTGCCTGGAAACTGGCGGACATTATGCCGGGCGTGCTGACGGCAGGTGAGGAAGCGGGAAAACTGACCGAAGCAGGGGCGAAATTCCTGGATGTAAGCGGTGCGCTGGAAGCGGGCATTCCGCTCTGCCCGCCGGAAGGCGATGCGGGCACCGGCATGGCGGCAACGAACAGCGTAGCCGTGCGGACCGGTAACGTATCGGCCGGCACGAGCGTATTCGGTATGATCGTACTGGAGAAAGAACTCTCGAAAGTACATGAGGAGATCGATCTCGTAACGACACCGAACGGGCATCTGGTGGCGATGGCACACTGCAATAACTGCACGTCCGATCTGAACGCATGGGTTAATATTTTCAAAGAATTTGCGGAGAGCTTCGGCATTGACGTGGACATGAACAAACTGTTCGGCACGCTTTACAACAAAGCGCTGGAGGGCGACGATGACTGCGGCGGACTGCTGGCATACAATTATTTCTCCGGCGAACATATCGTGGGGATGGAAGAAGGCAGACCCCTGTTTGTCCGCACACCCAACGCGAAGTTCAATCTGGCGAACTTTATGCGCGTGAACCTGTTTGCCTCTCTCGGCGTGCTGAAGACCGGGCTGGATATTCTTTTTAAAGAAGAGGGTGTTCAGGTTGATGAGATTCTCGGACACGGCGGTCTGTTCAAGACAAAGGGCGTGGGTCAGAAAATTCTCGCCGCAGCGATCAACACACCGGTTTCCGTTATGGAAACGGCGGGAGAAGGCGGTGCGTGGGGCATTGCGCTGCTGGCTTCCTATATGATTCATAAAGAAGACGGGGAAGCACTGGATGCGTTCCTGAACAGAGCGGTATTTGCAGGCGAAAAGGGCAGCCGCATTGAACCCGATCCGGCGGACGTTGCCGGTTTTGATACCTTTATTGAACGCTATACGAAGGGCCTGCCGATCGAGCGGGCAGCCATCGACAATCTGAAATAAAACAGCGGCAGTAAAAAGCGGAAGGGAGAAAACGCCGAAATGTTAGAAGAACTGAAAAAAGAGGTTTATGAAGCCAATATGCTGCTTCCCAAATACGGACTGGTGACATTTACCTGGGGCAATGTGAGCGGGATCGACAGAGAAAAGGGACTCTTTGTTATCAAGCCGAGCGGTGTGGATTACGATAAACTGACATGGGAAGATATGGTTGTAGTGGATCTGGAAGGCAAAAAGGTGGAAGGGAAATACAAACCTTCTTCCGACACACCGACTCATGTGGAAATCTATAAGGGATTTCCGGAAGTGGGCGGCGTAGTGCATACACATTCATCCTGGGCGACAAGCTGGGCGCAGGCCGGGAGAGGGATTCCGTGCTATGGAACCACACATGCAGACTATATGTACGGTGAGATTCCCTGTGTCAGAAACCTGACGAAAGAGGAGATTGACGCGGGTTATGAGGTGAATACGGGCGTTCTGATTGTAAACTACTTTAAGGATAACGACATCGATGTTACGGCAATGCCCGCCGTACTCTGCAAAAATCACGGCCCGTTTACCTGGGGTAAGGATGCACATGAAGCGGTACACAATGCGGTTGTTCTGGACGAAGTTGCCAAAATGGCAGCGCGCTGTGAGCTGATTAATCCGAAAAACACACCGGCACCGCAGGTGCTTCAGGATAAGCATTATTTCAGAAAACATGGCGCCAATGCGTATTACGGGCAGGATACATAAACAGACAGCGCGGGTTAAAAACGAGATAAATCGGAAAGGCAGTCGTTTGATGCGGAAGGTGCAGGGGAAACGGCTGCCTTTCCGGACTCTGCTGCTGTCTGCCGGCCGTTCCGGAGGCTTTTCGCCCGAAAAGGGGAAAGTAAATGTTGTTGCGTTGTAATTTTTCCCTTTCTATGGACGAAAGCCCCGGATTATGCTACAGTAAAAGAAGCAGAATATTGATATAATGGAGGACAAGGCTATGAACAAACTGGAATTAGCAAAGCAGGCTAATGAAGTGCGTAAAGGTATCGTAACGGCAGTACATAGTGCGAAAGCGGGACATCCCGGCGGCTCTCTTTCCGCGGCAGACATGTTTACGTATCTTTACTTTGAAGAGATGAATATTGATCCGAAAAATCCCAAAATGGAAAATCGTGACAGGTTTGTATTGTCCAAGGGGCATACGGCGCCCGGTTTGTATTCCGCTCTGGCATACAGGGGATATTTTCCGGTGGAAGATCTGAAAACACTGCGTAAACTGGGTTCCTATCTGCAGGGGCATCCGTGTATGCAGGATACGCCCGGACTGGATATGTCCAGCGGCTCTCTGGGACAGGGACTTTCCGCAGCGACGGGCATGGCGCTGGCGGGCAAAATGGACGGCAAAGACTATCGGGTATACTGCCTGTGCGGCGACGGCGAGATTCAGGAAGGCCAGATCTGGGAGGCAGCGATGTTTGCAGGCCACCGCAAACTGGATAATCTCGTTGTGATCGTGGACAACAACGGACTGCAGATCGACGGCAAAGTGGAAGACGTATGTTCTCCGTATCCGATCGACAAAAAGTTCGAGGCGTTCAATTTCCATACAATTAATATCAACGGCAATGATATGGAAGAGATCGCGGCTGCAATGAAAGAAGCGAGAGAGACAAAGGGTATGCCCACGGCAATCATTATGAAGACAGTAAAGGGCAAAGGCGTATCCTTTATGGAAGATAAGGCGGGCTGGCACGGAAAAGCGCCCAATGATGAAGAATATGCCACAGCGATGGCAGAACTTGATAAAATCGGAGAAGAACTGGGAGGTGCAAACTAATGGCTGACGTTAAGAAAATCGCGACAAGAGAAAGCTACGGCAATGCGCTTGCCGAGTGCGGCGCAAAATACCCCAATTTGGTTGTGCTGGATGCCGATCTGGCAGGTGCAACCAAGACAAGCGTATTCCAGAAAGCGTATCCGGACCGTCACATCGACTGTGGGATTGCGGAGTGCAATATGACAGGCGTTGCAGCCGGACTGGCTACATGCGGCAAGGTTCCTTTTATCAGTTCGTTTGCCATGTTTGCGGCGGGACGTAATTTTGAACAGGTGAGAAATTCCATCGGTTATCCGCACCTCAATGTCAAGATCGGTGCAACCCATGCGGGTATTACGGTAGGGGAAGACGGTGCAACCCACCAGTGTAACGAAGACATTGCCCTGATGCGCACCATTCCGGGCATGACCGTAATCGTACCCTCCGATGATGTGGAAGCAAAAGCGGCAGTGGATGCTGCGATCAACTACGAGGGTCCGGTTTACCTGCGCTTTGGACGTGCGGCAGTGCCGGTAATCAACGACAGACCGGATTATCGGTTCGAGATCGGAAAGGGCGTTGTGCTGAAAGAGGGGAAAGACGTTACGCTGATCGCAACGGGAACCTGCATTTCCGGCGCGCTGGAGGCGGCAGAAAAGCTGGCGGCAGACGGAATCGACGCGGAAGTAATCAATATCCACACAATCAAACCGCTGGATGAAGAGCTGGTGCTGGCATCTGCGAAGAAGACAGGCAAAGTGGTAACGGCGGAAGAACATTCCATCATCGGCGGACTCGGCAGTGCGGTCTGCGATTTACTCAGCGAGAAAATGCCGACAAAGGTGTGCAGAATCGGCATGAATGATGTTTACGGAGAATCGGGAACGGCATCGGGACTGCTGGAGAAATACGGACTGGACGGCAAGGGAATCTATGAGAAAGTGAAAGCTTTCGTTCAGTAAATGGGAGCGTAATTGAATGAAGACTATTATTTCACCATCGATCCTGGCTGCTGACTTCAACATATTGGGACAGCAGATTCAGGAAATAGAAAAATCGGGTGCAGAGTATCTTCACATTGACGTTATGGACGGGGTGTTTGTCCCGTCCATATCCTTTGGGATGCCGGTAATTGCCTCGATCCGGCCCGGGACAAAGCTGTTTTTTGATGTGCATCTGATGATCGTGGAGCCTGTCCGCTATGTTGAGACATTTGCGCAGTGCGGAGCGGATATGATTACCTTTCATCTGGAAGCAGCCGGAGAGCGGACGGCGGAGACGATCGACCGGATACACGCTCTGGGCTGTAAAGCCGGCATTTCGATCAAGCCGGGCACACCCGTAGCTGCGCTGGAACCTTATATAAAACAGGTCGATATGATACTGGTTATGACTGTGGAGCCGGGGTTTGGAGGCCAGAAATACATCGGAACTTCCACGGAAAAAATTCGCGAGACGCGCAGACTGCTGGAACAATACGGACTGCAGACGGATGTGCAGGTTGACGGCGGTATTACCGCAGAGAATGTTGCGGCTGTAAAGGAGGCGGGCGCCAATGTGATTGTGGCAGGAAGCGCCGTATTCCGAGGAAATATCGGGGAAAATGTAAAGAGACTGCTTGGATAGGGATGGGAGGAAGATATGGCAACAAAATATAAGGCGCTGCTGACCGGAAAAAATAACTCTGTCATCGATGATTTTTTTAATCAGATGTATGAAAACTTTGAGGTGATAACGACTTCCACACGCTATGATGATATTATACGACATATCCGATATTTCTCCCCGCATCTTTTTATTTATTGTCTCTATAATGAACCGCGGGATAATTACAGTCAAATGGCGGAAGTGAAGTACAGACTGCGCGAATCACGGATTCCCTTTGTTCTGATCGGGACAAAGGAGGACTGCGATGAATTTGAGCGCATTTCGGTGAATGTGGCCGATTTGTGTCTGTGCAAACCGCTGTCCGCAGGTTCCATTACCGAGCGGCTTGTAAAGTATATGGCACAGCGGATGCCGGAGCCTATGGCGCAAGAGCCGGAGGAGGAATTGCTCCCGATGCCTGATTTGTCCGCAAAACCGGCCGGGCACGCGACCCCGGATGAGGAAGACATTCTGGACAGACTTGCCGCGCTGGAGCGTCTGACCCGGGAAATCGAAGGGGAACCGGCAGAGCAGGAGCCGGAGCCGGTACGCCGCAGACATATCCTGGTGATTGACGACGATCCGATGATGCTGAAACTGTTGAAGGAACATCTGCACGGAGAGTATGATATAGCGACTGCCATCAGCGGCAAGATTGCCATGAAATTTTTGGAGCGGAAACGGACGGACCTGATTCTGCTGGATTATGAGATGCCGGTGGAGAACGGTCCGGCGGTACTGGAAAAATTGCGGGCGAACGAAACGACAAAAGATTTGCCCGTCATCTTTCTGACGGGGGTTTCGGATCGGGAGAAGATCCAGGAGGCGCTTGTTTTAAAACCGCAGGGGTATTTGTTAAAGCCTGTGGAGCGCGATAAGCTGCTGGAAATCATAATAAGGACATTGGGGTAGAAGGGGAGCAGGAATGTTATGGAAATGCACTATGATTTATCTCTGACTGATCTGATCGATATTAAGATTTTACAGAAAATACAGGACTGTTTTGCGGGTCTGACCGGGTTTTCCGTAATTATTACCAACGAAAACGGGGACGCGATCACAGAGGGGTCTGACTTTTCCGTTTTCTGCAAGGACTGTATCCGTACGTTTGGCGAACTGAATACATACTGCAGGGCATGCAGAAAAGCGGGAGAGGGCGTGGAAATAGAGGGAAAACCGGTTAATCGTCCCTGCCCTGCCGGGCTGGTAAACTATACGGCTCCCGTTAAGGCAAACGGAAAACTTTTGGGGTATTTCGTAGCGGGTCAGCTTCTCACGGAGCCGCCGGATCCGGAAAAAATCAGAAAGATGGCAGCGGATGTCGGCAGAGATCCGGAGGAATATGTGGCATTGGCACAGAATATGAAAATATGGGGCTGCGAAGAAGTCGAGAGAGACGTCAGATTTCTGCATACGTTTTCCGACGCTTTTTCCGATATGGCACATAACAAATATCTGTTGTATCACGCCAATCTGGAACTGGAAAAATCGGCCAGCATGAAGTCGGATTTTCTGGCAAATATGAGCCATGAGATCCGCACGCCCATGAACGCGGTGATCGGCATGGCGGAGATGGCGCTGCGGGAGGGTCTGTCTTCAACGGCGAGAGAGTATATCAATCAGATTAAAGAAGCGGGCAAATCACTGCTGACCATTATCAATGATATTCTTGATTTTTCCAAAATCGAATCCGGAAAGATGGATATACATCCTGTGGAATATGAGCCGATGTCCATGGTGTATGACGTGGCCAATATCGCCATGACCAGACTCAAAGGCAAAGAAGTGGAGCTGATCCTGAATGTCTCCCCGAATTTGCCGAACAAATTGATGGGGGACAATATCCGAATCAAGCAGATTTTGCTGAACCTTGCCAACAATGCGGCAAAGTTTACTTCGCATGGAAAGATCACGCTGAATCTGGACTGCGTGGAGCTGGCGCTGGATGAGGTGGAACTGCGGGCATCCATTGAAGATACCGGTATCGGAATCAAAAAAGAAGATATGAATAAGCTGTTCCAGTCGTTTCAGCAGCTTGACAGCAAGCGGAACCGCAATATCGAGGGAACCGGCCTGGGGCTTGCCATTTCCAAACAGCTTCTGACGCTGATGCGGGGCAGGATCTGGGTGGAAAGTCAATATGAAGTCGGCAGCAAGTTTTTCTTTGCTCTGCCGCAGCATATTGTGGACGGGAGGCCGTGTATTCATGTCAACGACCGGGAACAGATTCTGGTTGCGGGATATTTTTATAATTCTTATGTCAGGGACCGTTTCTTTGCGGACATCGAAAATATGGGTGTGGCATATACGGAAATATCTTCCGTAAGAGATCTGGATACGCTTCCGAAAGACCGGAGATGCTTCCTGTTTATCGAGCATTCCGTTTTCTCCGTATCGTTTGAAGAATACACGCGGAATCACCCGGAGTCCACGGTTGTGCTTTTGATTGACTTTTTTGACCATATCAACTATGATATTCCCAATCTTTTCATCATGAAAAAGCCATTGTTTGCTTTGAATATTGCCATGATATTAAACGGGGAAGAGATACAGCTGAATTACGATGAATCCGTGGAAAAGGATTTCGACTTTATGGCGCCCGACGCGGAAATACTGATTGTAGATGACAATATGGTGAATCTGACTGTGGCGGAAGGGCTGCTGGAACCGCTGAAAATGAAAGTGGACGTAGCGGCGAGCGGCAAGATTGCCATTGATAAGATCGGCAGCCATCATTATGACATTGTGTTCATGGATCATATGATGCCGGAACTGGACGGTGTGGAGACGACGCGGCTGATCCGGCGCTTTCATCCCGATTATAATGACGTACCCATTATCGCACTGACTGCCAATGCAGTGGAAGGCACCAAAGAGATGTTCTGCCAGGAAGGCATGAATGATTTTGTCGCCAAACCGATCGAACTGCGCATGCTGATCTCGAAAGTGAAGCAGTGGCTTCCCGTGGAAAAGATTCAGAAGGTGTATTCGACACAGGAACAGCCCAAGAAGCAGGAAGAAGAGAGCAACACGGATATTATGGTGGGTGATCTGGACGTGGCATATGCCCTGAAGTTTCTGGGCGGGGAAAGTCTGTTCTGGACGGTGTTAAAAGTATACTATCGCTCCATTGAGAAAAAGGCCGCGCTGATTGCCCAGCTGCGGGATGCCAATGACTGGCCGGGCTTTACCATTGAGGTGCATGCGCTGAAGAGCTCTTCCAAACAAATCGGCGCCATCTCGCTGTCCGAAAAGGCGGCGGCGCTGGAAAAGGCGGGAAATGCGAGAGACACGCTGTTTATCCGCAGCCACACCGATGAAATGTTGGAACAGTACAGAGGGTACCTGCCTGTTTTACGGCCTTTCTGCGCGGAGGGCGAAGAGGACGAGGGAGAGAAAACACAGATCGATATGGAAGATCTGCTGCATTGTTTTACGGAAATCCGTATGGCTGCCGAAGATCTGGATATGGATCGGATGGATGAGATTATCGAAGAGATGAAACGGTATTGCTTTGAAGACTGGCAGGAAGATTCTTTTGCGCAGCTGCGGAGCGCCGTTGAAGATTTTGACGTGGACAGATGCGAACATGTTCTGCAGGAATGGGAGCAGAAATTGCTGTAGTGAAAGGAAAACAGGATGAGTAAAGGACCATATTATATTACAACGGCCATTGCCTATACATCGGGCAAGCCTCATATCGGCAACAGCTATGAGATCGTATTGGCGGACAGCATTGCCAGGTTTAAGAGAAAAGAGGGATACGATGTCTTTTTTCAGACGGGAACCGATGAGCATGGACAGAAGATCGAGCTGAAAGCGCAGGAGGCGGGAGTTTCGCCGAAAGAATATGTGGATGGTGTCGTGGACACAATCAAGGGCCTGTGGGATCTGATGGACACTTCTTACGACAAATTTATCCGGACGACGGACGAAGCGCATGAAAAGCAGGTGCAGAAGATTTTCCTGCGTCTGTATGAACAGGGCGATATTTATAAAAGCGAGTACGAAGGGCTGTATTGTACCCCCTGCGAATCCTTCTGGACAGAGTCACAGCTTGTGGACGGGAAATGCCCGGACTGCGGCAGAGAGGTAAAGCCGGCAAAAGAGGAAGCATATTTTTTCAAAATGAGCAAATATGCGGACCGGCTGATTGCACATATCAATGCCCATCCGGAATTTATACAGCCGGTTTCCCGGAAAAATGAAATGATGAATAACTTTCTCCTGCCAGGTCTGCAGGATCTGTGTGTATCAAGGACCTCTTTTACATGGGGGGTTCCGGTGGATTTTGATAACAAACATGTCGTTTATGTATGGCTGGATGCCCTGAGCAATTATATTACGGGCATTGGCTATGACTGCGGCGGGGAGAGCACGGAGCAATATAAAAAATTCTGGCCGGCGGATCTGCATCTGCTCGGCAAGGATATTATCCGTTTTCATACGATTTACTGGCCGATTTTCCTGATGGCGCTGGGCGAGCCGCTTCCGAAACAGATTTTCGGACATCCCTGGCTGCTGCAGGGAGACGGTAAGATGAGTAAATCGAAGGGCAACGTGATCTACGCCGACGATCTGACGACGTTTTTCGGTGTCGATGCGGTGCGCTATTTTGTGCTGCATGAGATGCCGTTTGAAAATGACGGAGTGATCTCCTGGGAATTGATGGTGGAGCGGTTAAATTCCGATCTGGCCAATGTCCTTGGCAATCTGGTCAACCGCACCATATCCATGAGCAATAAGTACTTTGGCGGCGTTGTTACCGACACGGGTGTCACATCTGATGTGGATGACGATCTTAGAGCGGTTGTCTGCGGTACCTATGATAAGGTCTGCCGCAAAATGGAAAGTCTGCGTGTGGCCGACGCCATTACCGAAATTTTCACACTGTTCAAACGCTGCAATAAATATATTGATGAAACGGAGCCGTGGGTACTGGCAAAGGATGAGGAGAAAAAAGACCGGCTGGCAGCCGTGCTGTATAATCTGGTTGAGAGTATCGTAATCGGCGCTTCATTGCTGGAGCCTTTTATGCCGTCTACAGCGCAGAAGATTGCCGCACAGCTTCGCACAGAGCTCCGCGGCTTTGAGAGCCTGAAAGAATTCGGACAGTATCCTTCGGGCAGCCGGGTAACGGACAAGCCGGAAATTCTGTTTGCAAGACAGGATGTGAAAGAGGTGTTGGAGAAAGCAGAGGCGATGTTTGCCGCACGTGCACAGGCAGCGGCGGAAGGCAGCGCGCAGGACGCGCAGCCTGCGGCGGACGTGATCGATGTGGAAGCCAAACCGGAAATTTCATACGATGATTTTGACAAAATGCAGTTCCGGGTCGGGGAAATCATTGCCTGTGAGGCGGTGAAAAAATCAAAAAAACTGCTCTGTTCACAGGTGCGGATCGGCAGTCAGGTAAAGCAGATTGTATCGGGAATCAAGCAGTATTATACGCCGGAGGAAATGGTGGGCAAAAAGGTAATGGTACTGGTCAATTTGAAACCGGCCACACTGGCAGGCGTGGTATCGGAAGGCATGCTCTTATGCGCAGAGGATACGGACGGAAATCTGGCGCTTGTCGTACCGGAGAAAGCAATGCCGGCCGGCGCGGAAATCTGCTGACAACATACCGCTTCTGCAGTTCGTATTACATGTTTTCAGAACTTTCCTGTATACTATAACTAAAATATCAAAAGGAAAGAGGATGCTTTATGAAAATTTTATTTTATAATACGAAGCCATATGACAGATACTGGTTTGAGCCGATGGCGAAGGATTATGGGTTTTCCATTCATTTCGTGGAAATGCGTTGTGATGAAGAGACGGTTTCGCTGGCGGCCGGTCATGATGCCATCTGTATTTTTGTCAATGATTATGTCAATGCGGATATGATTGACAAACTGCATGAAATGGGTGTCAGAGCCATTTTGCTGCGATGCGCTGGATTTAATAATGTTGATATCCGGGCTGCAGAGGGGAAGCTGCACGTACTGCGCGTACCCAGTTATTCCCCGGAAGCGGTGGCGGAATTTGCGGCGGCGATGCTGCTGACGGTAAACCGTTATACCCATCGTGCCTATGGCCGGACAAGAGATTTTAATATGAATATCAACGGATTTATGGGAATGAACCTGTATCAGAAGACGGCAGGCGTGGTGGGGACCGGAAAGATCGGGCAGGCGATGATCCGCATTCTGAAAGGGTTTCGCATGCATATTATCGCATACGACCCGTATCCCAACCCGTCCGCGGACGTTCAGTATGTATCGCTGGAGGAATTGATGAAACAGTCGGATATTATCAGTCTGCACTGTCCGCTGACCGACGATACCCGCCACCTGATTAACCAGAAGACCATTTCGCTGATGAAAAAAGGGATTTATCTTGTCAATACATCGCGCGGCGCACTGATCGATACCGAAGCGCTGATTGACGGCCTTTTAGAAAAGCGGTTCGGCGGCGTGGGACTGGACGTATATGAGGAAGAGGAGGGCGTTTTCTATGAAGACCGCTCCAATGAAATTATCATGGATGAGAATCTTGTCCGGTTGACATCATTTCCCAATGTACTGATTACGTCTCATATGGGATTTTTCACGAAAGAGGCGACACAGGCCATCGCGCAGACGACACTGGAAAATGCCTACGCGCTGGAAACGGGAAAGGAACTGGTCAACGAAGTGCTGCCGGGACGGAGCTGAGACTTGTATTTTCCACAGGAATCCGATATGATGATAGAAAAGCGCGGTTGGAGGTGGGAGGATGGAAAGGAAAAACGCTCCCTGGAAAATCAGGCCCGCATACCGGGAAGAATGGCAGGACGCCATGGCGCTGGCATGGAAGACTTTTCTGAAGTTCGAAGCGGATGATTACACGGCCGAAGGGATCAAAAGCTTTCAGGATTTTATTACGGACAATTCGCTGTACCGGATGTTTCTGGCCGGCGGATATGAGATGGTTGTGGCCATGGACGGCAGTGTGATGGTGGGAATGATTACAGTGCGCAGCGGCGGCCATATTTCGCTGCTGTTTGTGGATGAAAAGTACCACAGGAAGGGCGTCGGGAGATCTTTGATGCAGTATTTGTGCAATTATCTGTTGACGGAGACGGGGGTGTCGCGGGTTACGGTGAACGCCTCCCCTTACGGTGTGGCATTTTACCACAAACTGGGGTTTCGGGATACGGGACTGGAGATGCAGCAAAGCGGGATCCGCTTTACGCCGATGGAATTTCTCATGTAGGCGCGGCGGGGAAATGAGGATAAGGGGGATGCTCCATGCGGGCAATGGATTATATCAGCAGTAAGGGGATCTGCTATCTGTTATGTGATGCCCTGAGCCTGATTGATAAAAGACCAATAGAACATGGTATGCGTGTGGCATATATGATGAAGAAACTGCTGGAATGCAAAGGCGGCTACGATGAATATGAGATTGCCGAATTTATGTTCCTGTCCATGATTCATGATATTGGTGCATACAGGACCAATAAGCTGACCGACGAGATGGGGTATGACACGGAAGAAGCCGGAACCCCCCATGCGGTTTACGGCGGGATTTTTTTAAAGAATACGTCCCCGTTCGGCACACGGGCGGATATTATCCTGTATCATCATCTGCCCTATGCGAAGGTCAGCCGGGTAAACTACGAGTACAGCAAAATCGCCATGTATCTGCACCTTTTGGAGGACGTGGACAGCCTGTTCCGGAAAGACGGGGTGGATGCGGACATCCGCAAGATGGAAAGCGAGGCGGGAAAGCGTTATCTCCCGGAGGCGGTGTCGCTGCTGATCCGGTGCGTATATCAGGAGAATATGCTGGCACAGCTGAATTCGGGCGAATATAAGGCGGAACTGCAGGATTATATGGAGAACATTCTTTTTACCAATGAGGAAAAAGAGAATTATGTCCGTTTTATCATGCATTGTTTCAGCCTGCAGGGCAGAATGCGGACCCTGGAAGCCATTATGTGCTGCTGCATTGCGGATGAGATTGCGGAAAGCATGGAGTTGGTCAGCCGGGAGAAGGATAAATTGTATTATGCGTCAATGCTGCATGACATCGGCATTCTGGGAGTTGACAAGGATATTATGAAGTCCGGCAAGCTGACGGAGGAGGAACGGACGCGTTACAGAAAGCATGTGGAGATAGGACGGGAACTGCTGAAAAAGTATTTTCTGGTGCAGGATATTGTCGATATTGCGGCAGCGCACCATGAAATGCTTGACGGCAGCGGGTATCCTGCCGGGCTGAAAGAAAATCAAATCAGTGTCAATCAGGCCATTTTGCAGGTCGCAGACAATATAACGGCTGTTATGAATATGAAAAAGAAGCTCAGCAAGGCCGAGCTTTTTGGTGTTCTGCAGAAACAGACGGAGCGAAAGCGCCTGAACAAAAAGGCAGTGCGCGGACTGGTTGAGAATTACAATGCGATTGATAACCGGATACGGACAGAGACACAGGAATTTCTGGAGATGCATGTCCGCATCAATAACCGCTACAAACGTCTGACAGGGCAAAGCTCGGGAGAAGAAGAATGAAAGGTTTGTTTAATCTGGACAGCCCGGTCATGGCATTTTTAAGCCGGGTCGGCGATTTAATCTGGTTGAATGTACTGACGATGCTCTGTTGCATTCCGGTCATAACGGCAGGCGCAGCGCTGACCGCGCTGCATTATGTATGCATTAAGATGGCACGGAATGAGGAAGGTTATCTGACAAAAAGTTATTTCCGGTCATTTCGTCAGAACTTCCGGCAGGCGACCGTCTTGTGGATATTGCTGCTGTTGATTCTGGCGGTGGCATGGGGCGACTTTTATTTTATTGCCATGACGGACGGCACGCTGGCAGACGTGATGCGCATCGGGCTGTGTGCAATCGTTTTCTTTTTTCTCTGCGGCGGTATTTACTGGTTTCCGCTGCTGTCGCGTTTCGACAACACAATCAGAAACATTCTTAAAAATGCCTGCCTGCTCGGAATTTTGCATTTTCCGAAAACGCTGTGCATTCTCGTAATTTACGGCGCGTTTGCCGCGGCGTATGCCGTATTCATCTTTCGCCTTCTGCCCGTTATTTTCCTGGTGGGGATTTCTCTGCCTGTTTATGCGGCTTCTTGGCTGATTTCCGGTATTTTTAAAAAGCTGGAACCGGAGCCGGAAGACGGGGCTGCGGAAATTGGTCAATCTGTATAGAATTTTCAGGAAACTTTGTGGAATCGTGGTATGGCGCAAACAGGGTGCAGCCACTATACTAAAGACAAGGCGGATGACCTGATTCCGATAATAAACCATGAAAAGCAGGAGGATGAAAAAGTGGCAAGTTTATCATTGAAAAACATTTGCAAAAAATATCCCAACGGATTTGAAGCCGTGAAAGATTTTAACCTTGAAATCGAAGATAAGGAATTTATCATTTTTGTAGGGCCTTCCGGATGCGGCAAATCGACAACGCTCCGTATGGTTGCAGGTCTGGAAGATATTTCTTCCGGCGAACTGAAAATTGACGGCAGACTGGTAAATGACGTGGAGCCGAAGGACAGAGACATTGCAATGGTGTTCCAGAACTACGCGTTATATCCCCATATGACAGTTTACGATAATATGGCGTTTGGTCTGAAACTTCGCAAAGTACCGAAGGAAAAGATCGATGAGATGGTAAAAGAAGCAGCGAGAATTCTGGATTTGGAGAAGTTGCTGGATCGTAAGCCGAAGGCTCTTTCCGGTGGTCAGAGACAGCGTGTTGCCATGGGTCGTGCGATCGTGCGCAGTCCCAAAGTATTCCTGATGGATGAGCCGCTTTCCAACCTTGATGCAAAACTTCGTGTACAGATGCGTACGGAGATCGCCAAACTGCATCAGAGACTGGGCGCTACGATTATCTATGTTACCCATGACCAGACAGAGGCGATGACGCTTGGTACGAGAATCGTTGTTATGAAAGACGGAATCGTACAGCAGGTGGACAGCCCGCAGAACTTATATGAGAGACCGCAGAACCTGTTCGTGGCAGGATTCATGGGTTCTCCGCAGATGAACTTCCTCGACGCGCAGATTGAAGTAAAAGGCAATAAGGTGTTTGCCAAGACATCCGGCATGGCGATCGAACTTCCTGCAGAAAAAGCAAAGAAAGTGATCGACGGCGGCTATGACGGAAAGACCGTGACACTGGGTATCCGTCCCGAGGACGTATATGACGCTGCTATGGCGCCGCAGCTGAAGGATGCTTTCGAAGCGACAATCAATGTATATGAATTGCTCGGTGCAGAGGTATATCTGTATTTTGAACTGGGTGAATTCCCGATCACGGCGAGAGTGGATCCCCGTACCTCCGCAAGAAGCGGAAGCAAAGTAAAATTTGCATTTGATGTAGATAAGATGCACGTATTTGACAAAGAAACCGAAAAGGTAATTACCAATTAAGGAGAAGCATGTTATCCAATCAGACCATACAGGCGAGCATTGATGAATTACGGAGTATTACGAAAATAGACTTATGCGTGTTGGATATGCAGGGCAGCGTGGCGGCATCTACGATGGATATGGTTGCCATACCGTCCGGGCTGATTTTGGAATTTGCGGAATCGGCGGCTGACAGTCAGGTGATAAACGGATATTATCTGTTTAAAGTCACGGAAGACGAGGAAGCGGTTTACCTGCTTCTTGCCAAGGGCAACGAAGACGCATATATGGTCGGAAAGATTGCGGTAAGCCAGCTCCGTCAGCTAATGACTGCCTATAAGGCCAAGTTGGATAAGGACAGTTTTCTGCAGAATCTGATTCTTGACAATCTGCTGCTCGTTGACATCTATAACCGTGCACGGAAGCTGCATATTGCGGCGGAAGGCAGGCGGGCCGTGTTCCTGATTGAGACAGCCGCAGACAATGATGCGGAGATTATGGAATTGCTCAGGGGGCTTTTCCTGACCTATAACGGCGATTATGTGACTGCGGTGGAAGAACGGAATGTCATCCTGATTAAATCTCTTGCAGAGGAGGAAGGCTATCCCGAACTGAAAAATATCGCGGAAATGATTGTGGATATGGTCAATGCGGAGGCCATGGTCAATGTAAAGGTTTCTTACGGGACGATTGTAGAAGAACTGAAAGATGTATCAAAGTCCTTTAAGGAGGCAAAGCTGGCACTGGATGTGGGAAGGATCTTTTATGCGGAAACAAATGTCATCGCTTATCATGCGCTTGGTATCGGCAGACTGATCTATCAGCTTCCGGCTAATCTCTGCAGAATTTTTATCCGGGAAATCTTTGGCAGCGACGAGATCCCACAGGAAATCGACGAAGAAATTCTTACGACAATACAGAAATTCTTCCAGAATAATCTGAATGTTTCGGAAACTTCCAGACAACTCTTTGTACATCGGAATACGCTTGTATACCGGATCGAAAAAGTACAGAAAGTAACCGGGCTGGATATGCGGAATTTCGAAGATGCCCTGACATTTAATATCGCGTTGATGGTGATGAACTATCTGAAACATCTGGAAAACGCAAATTCATAAAAATTTATCATAACAGGTCTATCTGGCCCTGTCCCTGCATATAATAGTCATAGGTATATCGTTATGACTGGAGGGACAGGGTTGTTTTATTTTAGAAAGATTGTTTCATATCTGGACTATTATGAATACGGCGAAAAAAGGAAAAACTGTGGATACGGCAAAATTCTCGTAAAGGACGAGGAAGTGACGGTGGAGATACATGTGAAAGGACTGGGAATCCATGAGAGCCGTATGTGCGATATTTTTGTATCCAGTGAGGAGAAGCTCCGGCTCGGCAGATTTATTGTAGACAAAGGGACAGGCTATTACAATGCCTGCTTTCAGCGGGATGATATGGACGGTGCGGGACTGTGCGTTTTCGATATAACCGGCCTGTTTATCCGTATCGATGAAAATAAATACTGCGAGACCGAATGGGAGTGGGGCGAAGTACCGGACGGGTATCGCCGCCGCGAATCTGCCGGCCGGCCGGCGGAAATCGTAAAGATGCCGGAACCGTCTGCAGCACTGTCGGAATCGTCTGCAGCATCGCCGGAGCAGGCGCACTCTGAGGAGACGACAGAGGAGACCGCGCCGCGGCAGAAAACAGAGGCGCCCCGGGAAACGGAAGATGCCAAAGAATCGCCGGCTTCGGATCATACACCGCCGGAGCGGATGCGGATCTGGATACCGGAGGCATCTCTGATCGTACAGCCGGAGCGCAGCGGGGAAGCGGGACAGCCGCAGGAAGGCGAATCGGCCGGGCAGCAGGATACATATGAAGCGGGAGAAAACGGCGCAGGCGGAACGGAAACAGAGAAAGCGGAGCGTGCGGCGACAGAAAAAGAAAAGGCAGGTGAGAAGCAGTCGGGTACACGATTTCAACAGACAAAGCCCGAAGCCGCCATACCGCAGTCTGCTGTTATGGGAGATCCGGAGACGGATTTTGCGGCAGAACCGCCGGCCTTTATAGCAGAGTATTCTGTTCCGGCAGAGCCGCCGTATGCCGGGCAGGAGACAGATGATGCGGACGGCGCACTTCATAAGTCGCAGATCACAAAGGCAGGCGCATTACGTCAGGCGGAACGTCTGGAGGATATTCCACTGCAGAAGATGCTCCATGAGGATAAATGGACACAGCTTTGCACATTGTATCCGGTATGTCACCCGTTCGGGGACGATGAAGACTATATCACCATTGCACCCAAAGATTTTATCATATTGCGTAAGGAATATCAGAATCTTGTAAGCAACAGCTTTTTACTGCATAGCTTTTATAATTATCATCATGTTATACTCGGGAAAACCGGCGGGAAAAAAGACGAAATCTATTATATCGGAGTTCCCGGCGCTTATTTCGAACGGGATAAGCGGGTGGCGGTAATGTTCGGGTTTGAGGGATTCGCGTTATCCGCAAGGGGAAACGGGGAACGCGGTACGCCCGAAAAAAAGAGCGGTGTGGAGACAGGGGCGTTTGGGTATTATATGCGAAAAGTGGAGATCTGAGAGATAACAGCCAAAATCACAGAATTTGGATATGGGCGGCTTTTCCGGCTCCGTACACGGTTTCATACACGCCGACATATTCGGCAGCGGTGAGTTTTGCCTGACAGGAGAGCAGTTCCATCGGAACGCCGAATACGACGGCCTCGATGCCGAGTTCCGTCATGCCACCGCGCAGATAGAAACTTTTGCGCCGAAGACGCTGCTCCCTGTTCGGAGACGGCTCACGGGTGCTTTCGATTTCCAGAAAAAAGCGTTTTCCCGCATAGTGGGAAATCAGCGCCTGCAGAGAACTGTGACCGAATCCCTGACCGCGTTTTGCGTCGGCAATGGCGAAATAATCCAACAGTACGAGATCAAGGGCTTTCATGGTAATGGCCAGACCATGGAAAGCCCCGTTTTCTTCGAGTGCGAATATATCGACCTGTCCGGTGGTCTGCCGCTGCGTCATATTGGAAAACGGCTTGCGTTCACAGGCCGGGAAGGCGGTTTGGTATAATTGTTCAATTTTTTGTAAGCGATGGTTGTCTGTTGCGGGTATCAGCTGCATTGTGATTCCTTTCTGTCCGTTGTTGTCTGCTGCCGTGTTTCGGGAACAGTATAACATGTTCGGGAGAGAAAGGAAACCGGGATTTTATGCGGATGCTTTTCGCTTGTTCATCAGATAGGTTACGATCATGGCGCAGTCCTGCGGATCCCGGAAGACCAGTTCCATCTGGTCGATCGTCCCATACATATAGGAGAAGGGGAGAATTTCAAGCCCTTCCCGACCATGGGTGAGTTCCAGATGCAGGCCGTTTTCATCCACAAGTTCCACGGAGCCTTTGCAGGCCGATAATTTGTTAAAAAATTCGCGGGTGTTGGTAATGTTATAAACCTTCATAGTGCATCCTCCTTTATTTACTGCCGGTATGTCAGCCGGCCTTTTTATATTGTGCTTTGTTTTTGTTTCTGATATGATTATAGCGATGATTTATGCCGAAAAAAACGTGGATAACGACAAAAAGTATCAATATATGGACGATAAACAAGAGGATTGGCGCTGCGGGAAACGGGAAAGGCCATAACGGATATAGCGTATTCCTGCGGGTTTTCCGGCACGAGTTATTTCAGTAAGACATTTCGGAAGATTATGGAATGTACGCCATCGGCATACCGGCGTCAGTACGAACCGGAGAAAAGCCGGACGGCAATGGAGAAAAAGCATGACGGAACATGAAAAATATATGAAGGAAGCGATCAAGCAGGCGAAGAAGGCGGAAATACTGGGTGAGGTGCCGATTGGCTGCGTGATCGTCCGTGGAGATAAAATTATCGGCAGAGGATATAACCGGAGAAACACGGACAAGAGCACATTGTCGCATGCGGAGATAACGGCCATCCGAAAAGCCAGCAAAGCGGCAGGGGACTGGCGGCTGGAAGACTGCACGCTTTACGTGACGCTGGAACCGTGCCAGATGTGCGCAGGCGCCATTGTACAGGCCCGGATTCCCCGTGTTGTCATGGGCTGCCGGAATCCGAAGGCAGGGTGTGCGGGATCTGTACTGAATATTCTGCAGGAGCCGCTTTTTAATCATCAGGCGGAGGTGATCGAAGGTGTGCTCGGTGAGATGTGCAGCGGGCTGTTGACAGATTTTTTCAGAAGACTGCGAATCCGTAACAAGATGGAAAAGGAAAGCCGGTGGGAAACGGACGGGAGATAATATGGAATTAAACAGACAAATTGCGGAACTGGCGCTGCCGACAGGATTCTGCCTTCTGGAAAAACGTTTTGTGGATGTGACGATTCGATATGGCGTGCATCCGGCCACGACGGACAGATGGAAGAAGATTCTGGAGATCAAGGCGCTGTTTGAAAAAGAGATCGGGGGATCGGTCTATGCGCTGCTTCCGGGCGTTGTGGAGAATAGTTTTTATTAGGAGACATTGACTTTCTCTCCAAAAACAAGTATACTGATAACACCGTGCAGCCGGGGTGATAGCGGTACCCTGTACCTGCAATCCGCTATAGCAGGGGTGATGTTCTGTCTGAGAACTTTGACCTGTATGGCTGCCCTTTATAAGTGGCGTTGAAGTCCGGGTCTCACGCGACGGGTATCTGTGAACCGTGTCAGGTTGGGAACAAAGCAGCACTAAGCAGAACCATCCGGGTGCCGTGAGGGCGCCTGGGCGGAGCTAACTGTAAAGGTAACGCATATGGGTGTCGTCCGAAGCAGAACGCACGGTAGAGAGAAGATAAGAAGGTGTCCTGAAAACAGGATGCCTTTTTTAGCATATCGGAAAATTCCGGCGGATTTCCGATATGGTAAAACAGGGGGATACCGTTTATGAAACTGCGGATGCGGGAAAAAATTTTGCTGGTATGTCTGTGCAGTACGCTGGCCGTATTGATGATACAGGCGTTTTTATACCAAAGGGCGTCGGCTTCGTTGATTTATGAGCAGGCTGAAAATGAAAGCTTTCATACGCTCGAAAATATGCAGAATGAGTTGAATACATTTTTTAAAAACCTGGAAGGCGGACTGATTAAAATCTATAATAACAAGGTTTTTCTGCAGGATTTAAGCAGCGGAAAAAGCATTGGAGAATTGCAGGATACATACTATCGGTTTGCCTATGAGATGGCTACGGAAAATTTTTCGACTTCGGACGGTGTTGTCGCTTTCTATATTTATACGGCGGAGCATGAATTGCTCAGTACATACCGAAAAACCGTAACACCCAAATATAATTATCCCAAAGACATTTATGAGGAAGAAACTAAAAATAACGGACGGCGGGTGCAGGAATATGTTGCGTCCTCCGACACGGGACTGCTGGTCTCGAGTTACTATAACGAAAACCGGGAGCGAAACATTGCCCGGTTCGCCATAAAGATTTATAATAACACCAATCTCAATGACTGTATCGGTTATATTGTCTGTGATGTGGACAGCAAGGTGCTGGAAAAAATTATGCAAAAATATGTGATAGACGATACGATGTATATCTGGCTGCAGCCGATGGGAGACAGACAGCTCTATGCCATTGGCAATCTGGAGGAAGAGAGTGCCTCTTATTATGAAAAGATAGACGACTGCATCCGCCGGGGTGTGCGGGAAGAAATTCAGAGCATTTCCGAGAAGAACAAAGTACTGTTTACGGTTCCCGGAGAAAACTATAATCTGGATGCGTATTCCATTATGCCGCAGGAAATGCTGCGGCGCAGCCAGGCGATGCTGACCCGGAATCTGGTCTGGATTGCGATCGTGATGATCTGCATGATTACCATAGTGATCTCTTATATCACCAAAAACCTGACAAAACCGCTGGAACAGCTCACGGACACCATATCCCGGATTCGCGCAGGCGAAACGGGACTGCGGGCGGCGTATGTGACGGGAGATGAGATCGGACAGCTTGGCCGGGAGTTTAATGATATGCTGGATGAGATACAGCGTCTGATCGGCCGGGAATATGAAAGCCAGCTTCTTTTAAACAAAGCGGAGTATAAAGCGCTGCAGGCGCAGATCAATCCGCATTTTCTGTACAATACGCTGGATACGATGAGCAGTATTTCCAGTATACAGAACTGTGAGATTGTCAGTAGTCTGTGTCAGTCGCTTTCCAATATTTTCCGGTACAGTCTGGATATGAAACATCCGTACTCGACCGTTGGCAAAGAGATGAATCATCTCAAAAATTACATTTTTGTCATGAATGTGCGGATGCGGGAAGAGGTGAAGTATGCGTTTCATATCGAAGAAACGGTACTGCAGGATTCCATCCCCAGAATTTCGCTGCAGCCGCTTGTAGAAAACGCGATCAATCACGGATTAAAAAATAAGCATGGAGAAAAAAAGATTACGATTACGGCGCAGGAGCAGAACGGTATTTTACAGGTTTCGGTCAGAGATAACGGTGTGGGAATGGACAGTGCGGAAATCAACCGCAAGTTGGAAAAGAACGATAAGGATATTGTGGAATCGGGAAATTCGATCGGGATATACAATATCAATGCCCGGATGAAGATGCTGTACGGGGAAAGATACGGACTGTCCGTGGAAAGCGTGATGGGAAAAGGTTCCTGTGTCTTCCTGCGGATTCCCAGACGGAAGGTGGAGGAAGTGGAAACATGGAAAAGGTAAATTACAAGCTGCTGGTGGCGGACGACGAATACTGGACCCGGGAAAAGCTCCGCAATATGATAAACTGGGAGGAATATCATATTACGTTTATGAAGCCGGCAGAAGACGGCGAGGAAGTACTGCTGCGAATCGGACAGGAGCGCCCGGATATTCTGATTACCGACATTAATATGCCTTTTGTGAACGGCGTGGAGCTGGTGAAAGCGGTAAAGGAAAAATATCCGGAGATTGTGGTGTTTGTAATCAGCGGATACGATGATTTCGCTTATGTCAAAGAAACGCTGGTGGCGGGAGCGATCAATTACCTGTTGAAGCCCGTGAGCAAGATCGAGCTGGTCAACGCTGTTTCCCGTGCACTGGAAATTATAGGGGCAGAAGAAAAAAACCGGATGCAGATCTGGAAGGCGGCGTCGCTGATACAGGACAGGGAACTCAGCCTTCTCGTGGAAAAAGAACAGACACCGTTCCTGCCGGCGATTATGACGGAGCAGGAAATGGCCGGCTGCAGTGTTATGCTGATTAAGATTCATGAACTGCAGGGGTATATGGAAGAGTATCACTATGATATGAATTTGCTCTCCTGTCAGATGAAAAAGCGGATGAAAGAAATTACGGGAATCGGGAACCTGCTGATTTTTAACCATATCTTCCGCTCCAACGAGTTCATTGTCGTAACGGAGATGGAGCCGGCACAGCAGGAGCGTGCTGCACGGCGTATTCTGGATAATTTTCTTCGCGAGGGAAAAAGTCCTGTCACCATTGCGGTCAGTGAACACACCTATACGATGGAGAGTATACACAGCGCTTATGTGCAGAGCGTGTCTGTGCTTATGACAAGACCTTTTCAGAGAGAGAGCATGGTTATATTCTGCAATCAGGAAGAGAAAAACATTCAAAAAACGGTAAAAAACCGCATCAGTCAGGAAATTGAAATGCAGATCAGAGCGTTGCTGAAAGCGGGAAACCGGAGGGCGCTGAAAGAGCTGATATGGAAAGACATCGGACTGGGAAGCTGCAGCGGCAGTGAATGGGGTTATCTGGAAGTGAAACAGACGGTGAAACGGATCTGCAATCTGCTGTTGGAAGATCTGCTTCAGAGCGGGGAGTCGGCGGCGGTTCAGGAGATGGAAAGTCTGACGGAGATGGCGGATAAGCTGGTGGAACGACTGGACGGCGGTCTTTCGTGCGATATGCTGACAGAGATGATAGACAATACTGCCATAGAGCGGAAGCAGGATGCCGGCGGCTCGATCCGGGATATTGTGCGCGACGCGGCAGCATATATAGACAGCAATTATTTTGAAGAACTGACACTGATACGACTGGCGGAAAAATACAGTGTGGACAGTTCGTATTTCTCCAGAATGTTTAAACAGGAGACGGGAAAAAATCTGATGCTCTATATTGCGGAGAAGCGGATGGAAAAAGCCAGAGAATACATGGAAGACGAAAGAATCAATCTGACGGAAATCGCGTTTCTGACAGGGTATGACGATTACACGTATTTCAGCAGAGTCTTTAAAAAAGTTACAGGATACAGTCCGCGCGAGTACCGGGCAGGACAGATGTACAAATGAATATTTTGTGTCACCGGAAAGCGGTTGTACTTTTTCACAAGAAAGTACAACTGCTTTTTGCAAATATGTCCTAGTTGTACAGAGGAAAAAAGGGTAGACTGGTATCAGAGTAAAAAAACACAGGAAAGGGAGAAGATTATGAAAAGAAAGTTAATCAGTCTGATTTTGGGAACAACGATGATAGCGGCTGCACTGACAGGATGCGGCGGAAGCGGACAGGCGGATAACAATGCGCCGGCCGAAGCACCGGCCGAAAGCGGAGATGCACAGGCGTCGGCTGCACCGGAAGCAGACGGTGCGGGCACCTCGGAGAAAGTGACACTGACCGTGCTGGCCGGACAGTCCACAACAGATGCGGGGATCGAGGATATGATCGACGCGGCGTTGGCGGAGCAGTATCCCAATATTACGCTGGAATGGGAATGCGTGGACTGGGGCAATGACTTCCAGCCGAAAATGCAGCAGTATATGCAGTCCGGCCTGCCGGATATTATGATCGGTAAGGCACAGGATGTGGCTACGTATGCACCGCAGGGCATTCTGAGTGAAATTGATGCCACATATCTGGACCGGGGCTTGGATGCGGCAAGGGAAAACGTGACAATCGACGGAAAGACATATGGCCTTGTATACAATGCACTGTATCAGGGTGTTTATTACAATAAGACAATGTTTGCAGAGAACGGATGGGAGATTCCGAAAACACAGGAAGATCTGCAGGCCATTATTGACGACTGTAAGGCAAAAGGAATCACACCGTTTGCCAGCCATATGGTTGACACCTGGTCGATCGGCAATGTCACTATGCAGTTTATGATGAACGATGTATTCAATAACGATCCCACATGGGGTGATAAATTCCGGGCAGGAGAAGTTTCGTTTGCCGAAGACAAAATGGCGCAGGCCGCGTATCAGTATAATAAGCTGATTTTTGATAACACATACCCTGAGACATTCTCCACCGAGCAGACAGACTGCGATGCGAAAATGGTTCTGGGCGAAGCGGCGATGAAGGTTTCCGGTTCGTGGTCGATTCAGAATTTCCTCGATATTGACGAAAGCTTTGATTTCGGCATTTTCCCGTTCCCGAACCAGAGCGGTGATTCCAAACTGATCTTTGAGCCGAACATCACGGTTATGACAAGCGCAAACAGCGAGCATCAGGATGCGATCAACTGTGTACTGGATGTACTGACGGGAAATCAGGAGCTGGCAGTGGAGATTTATGACTATACAAAAACGGCTTCCATGTTAAAGGATGTGACTCCGACTTTTACCAATCCGAGCCAGGCCGACATTGATAAATATGCGGCGGACGGCATGATCGTGGATGTCACACTGGGAAATAATCAGCTCGTATGGGGTGGTTTCCAGGAAGAAAATGCAAAGGACATCGCGGCATGGTTGCAGGGAGACAGCAGCTTTGAAGATGCTCTGGAAGCATCGGACGGGCGGGTTGACGCGAGCAGCGCAAACTGAATGAAATAAAGACGGCGGATCACGGCCGGTTCATACAAACAGGAAATTAAAAAAGGGCTGCTATACCGGCAGTCCTTTTTTCACAAAACCGTGCCGCAGTCTGCTCTGGAGGTCAATATGAAAAACATAAACAGAAATTCCATGGAAAAGAAGCTGGAAAAGCAATATCTGGTTCTGGTGCTGCCCGGTCTGATTATTTTTACGATCGGCCTGATTATACCACTGCTGCTGGCATTCCGGTACTCGTTTACGAGCTGGGACGGCATGTCCGCGGAAAAACCGTTTGTCGGATTGCGAAATTATATCGATTTGATACAGGACAGTGATTTTCGTTCCGCATGGTGGTTCACGATTCGATTTACGATCGGCAATACCGTTATTCAGAATGTGCTGGCGTTGGCGTTTGCCATCGCGTTGGACAGCGGAATTAAGGCGCAGAAAATATACCGGACGGCGTTCTTTGTGCCCTGCTTAATCAGCGCGCTGATTGTCGGCTTTGTCTGGTTAAAGATGTTTTCCAATGTGCTGCCGGCATTGAATGATCTGCTGGGGACCAATATCAGTTTTCTGCTGTTCGGTGACGGAAAGACGGTTCTGTCGGGACTGCTGATTGCCAATAACTGGCAGTGGGTGGGGTACTGGATGCTGATTTATCTGGCCGGCCTGCAGTCGATTCCGGGTGATCTGTACGAAGCGGCGAAGGTTGACGGCGCAGGGGCGTGGACCCGGTTTCGCAATGTGACGCTTCCCATGCTGGCACCGGCCATTACGATCTGTGTCGTAGGCATTACGACCGGCTCACTGAAAGTATATGATCTGCTCGTATCTTCTACAAAAGGAGGACCCGGGCGGGCATCCACTTCCGTGATCTATCAGACGTATACCACGGCCATTAACGGACGGCAGTACGGGTATGGCTCTGCCATGTCTGTTTCGCTTGTTCTCGTACTGCTGCTGGTTGCACTGATACAGGTAAAGGGACTGAAAAGCAAGGAGGTGCAGCAATAATGGCATGGGAAAAGAAAAAACAGAAAGAAGATACGCCGCATCAGCGTTATACGAAGACAACGTTTTTAATACAGATATTGATGTCGGTCATGGCAGTATTTTTTATCGCTCCCATATTAATCATAATCAATTATTCGTTTAAAACGAAAAAAGAGCTGTATTTGACCAGCCCGCTTTCGCTGCCGTCCTCGTTTCAACTGGATAATTATAAAAAAGCGTTTGATAAACTCAATCTGGCTACGACGTTTACCAATACGCTTCTCTATACGGCGGTCAGTGTCCTGATTCTGGCCTTGCTTTGCGGTACGACGGCCTGGGCGATTGCCAGATGCCGCGCCAGGTTTTTTAAATTCTGTTATGTATACTTTATTATCGGTATCTTAATTCCGTATCAGGCATTGTTTCTGCCGATTTATATCATCGGGTATCGGCTGAACCTGACCAATACACGATATGGCATTATTTTTATGTATGTGGCTACGGGGATTTCGTTCGGCGTCTTTTTAATGAACAGTTTTATGTCTACGGTGCCGATCGAATTGGAAGAAGCGGCGCGAATCGACGGCTGTTCTGTGCTGCGGACATATTTTACCGTGGTGATGCCGCTGTTGAAGCCGGCAATGGCGACACTGATTATTATGCAGGCGTTTCAGATATGGAACGACTATCTGCTTGCCAGTCTGTATGTGAGTAAGAAAGATCTGAAAACGCTGACGGTAGCTATTCAGTCGCTGTTTTCCGCACAGTCGAGCGACTATACGACGGCAATGGCGGCGATTGTGATTTCGGTGCTGCCGATAGCAATACTGTTTATGAGCCTGCAGAAATATTTTATCAAAGGCATGACGGTCGGTGCGGTGAAAGGATAGGTGTAAAAATGACGGAGATAATCAAATCGTATGTACTGGGGGACATGCAGGCGGTCTATGTGATGGACACGGAAACGCATAATCCGGAACTGGTGTTGTTGCCGGAAGGCGTGGAATACCGGGAGGCACAGCGGGAAAAGCCGTATCCCGACAATCTGGTTCAGGTTAAGATCGCCGGAGATATGTATGCGGGCGGTTATGCGGGCGGCAGGACGATGCGTCAGAGCCGCACGACGGAAGAATTCAGGTTTGTAAAACAGGAAATGTCACATAGCGGTGGCCTGACAGACATTTGTACAACCGTATGTGATACACGCAATTACAGAATCGATCATCATATCACATATCGCGAAGGGGAGAAAAATCTGCGCAGTTTCTGTACATTTTTTAATGAGGGTGCGGAGACGGCAGTACTGGAGCTTTTGTCGAGCTTTTCTCTGGGAAAAATTTCGCCCCTGATGGAAGGTGACGGCTATGACACGATAAAGATGCACAGACTGCGCGGGGTCTGGAGTATGGAAGGACGTCTGGAGACGAAAACGCTGGAAGAGATGCAGTTGGAGCCGTCCTGGGCGGGGCATGCGGTGCGGGCAGAGCGTTTCGGGCAGGCGGGTTCCATGCCGGTAAACGGCTATTTTCCCAGTCTGGTACTCGAAGACAGCAAAAACCATATTTTCTGGGGCGTTCAGATTGCTCATAACGCTTCGTGGCAGATGGAAGTATATCGCAGAGGCGATGACGTGCAGATGTCCGGCGGTCTGGCGGACAGGGAACTGGGGCATTGGATGAAGGAGATCAGACCGGGGAGCAGCTTTACGACACCGGAGGCGATTCTTTCCGTATGCTGTTCGCAAAACTATGAGGCAATCTTTCAGAGACTGACCGCCGCGCTGGAGCATACAGTGGAGGCAGGGCCGGACTGTGAGCAGGAGCTTCCCATATTATTCAATGAATATTGCACGACATGGGGATGCCCCAGCCATGAAAACATCCGGGGAATTCTGGATATTATCAAAGATAAAGGATTTTCGTATTTTATTATTGACTGTGGATGGTACCGGCAGAACGGGATTCCATGGGACATTGCCATGGGAGATTATGTGGTTTCCGATGAACTGTTCCCGGAAGGGCTGCAAAAGACCGTCGACCTGATTCGGGAAAGCGGTATGAAAGCCGGCATCTGGTTTGAGATCGACAATGTCGGCAGTGAGGCAAAAGCATATCGGATGACGGAACATCTGCTGCAGCGGGACGGATGCGCACTTACGACTTCCATGCGGCGCTTCTGGGACATGCGTCAGCCGTGGGTGCAGGATTACCTGACGGAGCGTGTGATCGGCACGCTGAAAAAGTACGGTTTTTCCTATATGAAAATGGATTATAACGACACGATTGGCATTGGCTGCGACGGTGCGGAAAGTCTCGGAGAGGGGCTGCGTCAGAATATGGTGGCGTCGCTTGCCTTTATCCGCAGGATAAAGGCGGAGATACCGGGGATTATTCTGGAAAACTGTTCTTCGGGCGGGCATAAGCTGGAACCGCTGATGATGTCCGCGTGCAGTATGGCTTCGTTTTCCGATGCGCATGAATGCGAAGAAATTCCGATTATTGCGGCGAATCTTCACCGTGCAGTTTTGCCGCGGCAGAGCCAGATATGGGCTGTGATCCGCAGGAGCGATTCGCTGAAGCGGATTGCCTACTCTGTGGCGGCCACGTTCTTGGGCAGAATGTGCATTTCCGGTGATGTCAGGGAGCTTTCCGATGCGCAGTGGAAAGTTTTGGATGACGGCATTGCCTTTTACAAAAAGATAGCGCCTGTTATCAAGAAAGGATTTACGTATCGGTATGGTACGGAGATCACAAGTTATCGGCATCCGCATGGCTGGCAGGGCGTTTTGCGCGTGGGAGAGGACGGCGGAGCGGTTGCCGTGTTCCATGGATTCCATGGGGCCGCAGGGGTGCGGGCCTCTGTTCCCGTACCGGACGGCTGCCGGATCACCGCAGTCTATTCCAGCGAAGCGGAACAGGCAGTGATTCGTGACGGCTGCCTCGAACTGATATTTTCGGATGATATGAAGGCCGCTGCCGTATCTCTGGAACAGTAATCAAAAGGTGCCCTGAAACGGGGCACCTTTTGACTTTGTAGCCGGTTACATTTTTTTGCATAACCGTCTGATCTGGATCAGTAATGTAGGTAAAAATGCGAACAGGGCAATCAGGGCCGTCTGGGTACCGGTCAGAGGAACGACGGAAAACAGCGGCTGCAGCAGGGGCAGGTACAGCACGACGGCCAGCAGCAGGATGCCGGTTCCGAATGCCGCGATGCTGTAAGGGTTTTTCCAAAATCCCAGTGTGCGCAGACTGCCGTTACCCCGGCAGGAAAAACCGTGAAACAATCTGGCGGTGGTGAGGGTGGAAAAGGCCATCGTGCAGGCGCATGCCGGGCTTTGCTGCAGGCCGGTATGGTATGCGGCCAGTGTGGCGCCGGCGATCAGGGCGCCCTGCCAAAGCAGGCGGCGGAAGAATCTTCCGCTTAAGATCGCCTCGTTTGGATCTCTGGGCGGTGTGGCCAGCAGATCGCTGCCGGGCGGTTCCATGCCGATGGCAATGGCCGGCAGAGAGTCCGTCACCAGATTAATAAACAGAAGCTGTACCGCCGCAAAGGGAATGGGCAGATTCATGACGGACGTATAGAGCACGGCAAGAATGCCGGCGGCATTTCCGGATAAAAGGAATAAAATGGCGTTGCGGATATTGTGATAAATATTCCGGCCATTGGCAACGGCCTTTATAATGGTAGCAAAGTTATCGTCTGTCAGTATCATGGATGCGGCATCTTTGGATACTTCCGTACCGGTGATCCCCATTGCCACACCGATGTCCGACTTTTTCAGCGCCGGCGCATCGTTTACGCCGTCCCCGGTCATGGCGACGATATGGTTCTTTTTCTGCCAGCTTTCGACAATGCGGATTTTATTTTCCGGTGAAACCCGTGCATAGACAGATATTTTTTCCAGATTGTCATCCAGTTCCTGCTGCGACATCCGGTCCAGTTCACTGCCTGTCACGGCGAGATCGCCGTCGCGGAAAATACCGATCTGCTTTGCGATGGCGGCCGCCGTGACCTTGTGATCTCCCGTAATCATAATCGGGCGGATGCCGGCGCCTCTGGCGGCGCTGACGGCGGGGGCAGACTCCGGGCGGGGCGGATCCATAATGGAAACAAGGCCGAGGAAGCAAAGGTGTGATTCTGCCCCGATGGTCAGCGGGATGTCTTCCGGCAGGCGGCGATAACCAAAGGAAAGGACGCGCAGCCCTGCTTGAGAAAACGTTTCGTTTTGCCGGATAACGGCGTCTTTATCCGCCTGTGTCATCGGGCGGATCTCACCGTGGGAAAAGATGTGGGTGGATCGCGATAACAGTTCGTCAACCGCGCCTTTGGTCAGAACGCAGGACAGACCGCGCAGACGGTACCGGGAAGACATCAGTTTGCGGACGGAATCAAAGGGGATTTCCTCCAGCCTTGGCATCATGTCCCGTAATACCCGCTCATCCAGCCCGGCTTCTCTGGCCATCAGCAGCAGACAGTATTCCGTGGGATCACCGATACCGGAGGCTTTCAGACTGCAGGGCGTCAGCATGGCGCTCTGACTGACGGGTTCTGCATCGGTATCCGCGAGTGTGGCGTCGTTATTTAAGACGGCGTCATATAAGAGAAGCCTGTGCCCTTCGTTTTTCAGACTGAGCTCAGAGGGGGCAAAGAGCGTGTTTTCCATATAAATCTGTTGTACGGTCATTTTATTCTGCGTCAGTGTGCCGGTTTTGTCCGAGCAGATAACGGAGACACAGCCGAGACTTTCCACGGCCTGCAGTTCCTTGAGAATAGCGTGTTCCTTTGCCATTTTCTGTGTGCCGATCGCCTGTACGATGGTGACGATGGAGCCAAGCGCCTCCGGAATGGCTGCAACAGCCAGGGCAACGGCAAAGAGCAGCGCGTCCAGGACCGGCATTTCCCGGAACAGACCGAGGAGAAATACCAGAGCGCAGATGGCCAGTATGACGATGGCCAGCTTTTGGCTGAAGGCATCGAGACTGCGCTGCAACGGGGTTTTGCCGGATTCGGCAGCATTCATCAGATCTGCAATGCGGCCGATTTCCGTCTGCATCCCCGTCGCCGTCACCAGCACGTCTGCCCGCCCGTAGGTGACAAGGCTGCCGGAGTATACCATATTGGTACGGTCAGCGAGTGCGGCATCCTGTTCCAGCGGTGCGTCCTGTTTTTCGACGCTGGCCGATTCACCGGTCAGAGAACTCTCATTGACCTGCAGGGAGTGATTGCGCAGAATCCGGCCGTCAGCGGAGACAACATCGCCCGCCTCCAGCAGCAGGATGTCACCGGGAACAATGTTTGCAGCGGGGATGTCGGTTTTTGCGCCGCCTCGCAGCACACGCGCATGCGGAGCGGACATAGCCTTCAGAGAATCCAGAGATTTCCGGGCTTTCTGATATTGAAATGTTCCGAGCAGCGCATTTAACAGGATAACTGCGAATATGACGACGGTACTCTCCGCATTGCCGGACAGAAATGAGATCACGGCGGCGGCAATCAGAATCAGGACGAGCAGGTCCTGAAACTGTTTCAGGAAGACGAGCAGCAGCGATTCCCGTTTTCCTTCTGCGAGCTGGTTGGGGCCGTGACGCGTCAGCAGGACGCCGGCTTCCTCTGTGGTCAGCCCTTTTTCCGCAGAGCCGAACTGCTCATATAATTCCTGTGTGGTTTGCTGGTATACGGGTTTCATTGGAATCTCCTTTCTTATCTTAAAGCAGAAAACGTGGAAACAGGCTTTCTGCATACTATAACACAAAAAAAGACCTTTTATGTATTTATTCCGCATAACGAAATAAAACATAAAAAGTCTTGTACCCGAATCCGGTATACATTGCCAGCCCTGACGGGCGTGATGGTGACAATGTATCAAAACTACTCCCTTTTTGTGTTGCACAATAAACAGGATATGATTATGATAGACAGTATAGAGGATGAAGCGAAAAAATGCAAGCGGAAATGAGGAGAAAATCAAATGAAATCTGCAAAAGCTTTTTTAATCGGTATGTATGTCCACCTGATTTTGAGTATCGGCGTGCCGATTACCATCTTTCTGATCGCTTCCCGGGGCTGGAATGCGCCCGCCATTGCCCTGTTTTCTTTTTATCTGCTGATGGTAGGCGCAGTTCATGTACTTGGCTGGATCAGCGCGGGTCTGGCAGTCAGCGCGTATTATAAGAGGGAATATGAGAAAATATGGAGCGGATGGAGGCTGTTGAAACTGCGGTCGATTCCGTTTTATATTGTGAATTTTATCTACAGCTTTCTTGTATGGTTCGTGCTGATCGGGGCATCGAGAGGGATTCTGGTGCTTTTGGCGCCGATTCCGGTTATTGTCACTTGTTCTATGGTTGTGCAAAGCGGCATCTATGGCATATGCGTGATTCTTGCGCTGCGGAAAATGCCGGAATATGGCGGCAGACCAACGGCGGTGCACTATGTGCTGCAGCTTATGTCGGTGCTGGATTTGATCAGCACGGTGGTGATATTGAAACGGTATCGGATACAGAACCCGTCGTGAGGGACGCTGCGACGGGCAAATGAATAACGATGATACTATGAATTGCCGTTTTTCTCCTGACGGCGTCTGTCTTTCTATTTCATAAAAACAACAATTCTCAAAAATTCCCAGACGATTTTTTTAGCCGCATGTCACAATTCCCCACTCCTGCGTGTATTATTAGTGAAAAGGTGGTGATACCCCTGTACGACGCCAGAGAAAGCGTGGAAAAAATATTCCGGCAATACGGTAATATGCTCTACCGGACGGCATTTGTGCTGATGAAAAATAAATATGACGCGGAGGATGCGGTACAGGATGCGCTGATACGGTATATGGAATGCAGAAAGACATTTGTACAGGAAGAACAGCGCAAAGCGTGGCTGCTGCGGGTGACAATCAATCTCTGTAAAAACAAGCTGCGGTTTTACCGGAACCATCCCGGCATTTCCATGGAGGAACTGTCGCTGTGGTATGAGACGGCAGAGGAAAGGCAGGTGATGACGCATCTGCTGGAGCTGCCCCGGACATATCGGGAGGTATTGCTGCTGCATTATGTGGAAGGGTATCGGTGCGGTGAGATCGCCGGGCTGCTTCGCTGCACAGAGACAGCGGTGCGGAAGCGTCTGGAACGGGCGAGAAAGCAATTATATCAAAGCATGGGAGGCGAAAAGGATGTCTGAACAATGGGAGAGGAATCTGCAGCGTGTGGTGCGGCGCATTGCACTGGAGCAGGCGGATGGAGAAAGGATTCTGCGGCAGCATATGATGCGGCGGCAGGCATTGATCAGAAGGCGGTATTCCGGCGCGGCGGTATCTTTCTGTCTTTTTTGCCTGCTGGCGGCCTGCCTGTTCTGGCTCAGACCGCTCGGGAGCGAGACGGGTGCCGTTGTCTATGCGGCGACGGGAGAAGCGGAGTGGACGAAACTGGAAATCGGGCAGCGGCAGAAGCTGTTAAAGATGGAGTCGGAGACGGCAGGCTTTGTCAGTGTCGGGGAAGAAGCATTCTGCATTTTTCAGTTGAAACTGCCGGAACGGTATCTGTTTGAACAGGAGGGGGCAGTCATGGGGCGGGATCTGATCGGCATTCGGGAGGAAAACATTTATTGGTATGTTTTTGAGCAGGAGCCGTACGGCGACCGTTCCTGTATGCGGATCCGGATTGTGGATGAAGACGGAAAACGGGTGGATACGCTGGAGCTGATTATGACACGGGAAGGAGAGGAGTGCTATGCGCAGCTTGAGCGGGTATCATAAATTTTCCGGCCTGCCCGTATTGCGAAACTTTGTACGGCATTGGCAAAAGAGCCTGCTGTCCGGTCTGGTCGGCCTGCTGACGGTCTTTCTGCTGGCCGCCTATATGGGAAATATGGAGAGTGCCAGGGCGCAGCTTGCCGCTCTGCCGGCGGCGCTTCCGGTTACGGGAAAAATCAGCAATCTGAACGGCTCACTGGATGCGGGACTGAAGATTCCGGAAAAGACCGTACAGGGCATCGCGGAAGCGAAGGAACTCAAAGGGCAGGTTTTTACCGTACTGCTCCGCGCGGGTCTGGGGGTATTCACGCTGGAAGAATGGGAAGGGAATCTGAACTTTTTTGTTGTCGGCGCCAATGATCTGGCAGGCGTGCCGGGACTGAAAAAAGAAGAAATCTGTTTTTGGGGTGATGCGGACGAGGGGATTTTGCGGACGGCTGAGGATGTATGCATTGTGGATGCATGGACAATGGAGCAAAACGGGCTGTCTCCGGGAGATGAAATATTGCTCACATTTTTTTATTATCGGTTCGGCAATGACACGGGCAGCGGCAATACCGTGTTTATTGAGCCGCTTTGCAGCACATACAGCCGGATCGTTGGCGTGATGGACATCGAGGAATATACCGGAACGGTGGGATGCCCCAATCTGATTGTGCCGTTTGACAGTGCGCGGCGGATGTTTCACGGGCAGGACATTCCGTTTACGGCGGACTCCGTTTCCTTTACCGTGGCGGATCCGTTCCGGCTGAATGCGTGCAAAGAAGAACTGCATACGTTGGGCCTTCTGCCGGTAATGAAAAATGCGGAATATCGGTTTGACGGCAACGCCGTGACGCTCCGCGACGATACCTTTATCCGGGCGGCGGAAAATCTGCGGGAGAGTCTGGCGATTTTACAGGGGATACTGCCGTTTGTCCTCTGTATGATTGTATGCGCGGGGTATCTGTGCAGTTACCTTTTGATGCAAAGCAGAAGGCCGGAATATGCCACGATGCGTTCTCTGGGCATGAGCTGGCGGCATTGTTTTCTGCTGCTGCTGGCGGAGAGCGCTGTGACCGAGACGGCGGCCTGTGCGACGGGGAGCCTGTTGGCACTGGCAATTTTAAAGACACAGCCTGCGGTTCTGCTTTTGGCGGGCGGTTTATTTTTGGGTGCGTTTCTGGCAGGAACAGCCGGAGCGTTATGGTCATTTCGGCGGTTGAGCGTGATGGCGGTACTTGGCAGGGGCGATTGAGAGGAGAAACAATGGAACGGTTACGGGCGGAGAGGGTTAGTTATTGTTATCGGACAAAGTATCAGACGATCGAGGCGTTGAAAGAGGTAAGCTGTTCGTTTGCAGCGGCGCGCATGTATGCGATTGTCGGAGAGTCGGGCAGCGGAAAAAGTACACTTTTATCGCTGCTTGCGGGGCTCGATGTGCCTGCGGCGGGAGAGATTTTGATCGAGGGTGAAAATCTGCGGGATATGGATCGGGACCGCTATCGGCGGGATACGGTTTCGGTGGTGTATCAGGCATTTCATCTTTTTCCGCTTCTGACGGCGATGGAGAATGTCATGTATCCGATGCAGTTACAGGGCATTTCCCGGAAAGAAGCATGCAGGCGGGCCGGGATGCTGATCAGAAAAGTGGGTCTTCCGGAAAAGATTTTCGGGCAATTTCCCAAAATGATGAGCGGTGGGGAGCAGCAGCGGGTGGCTATCGCCCGTGCGCTGGCAGCGGGCGGAAAAATACTGCTGGCGGATGAACCCACGGGAAACCTGGACAGTGAAAATGAGAGACATATTGTGGAAATTCTGAAGCAATGTGCGCATGAGGACGGGCTTACCGTCATTGTCATTACGCATAACCCGGCTGTGGCCGCCGCGGCAGACGGTATCTATCGTATGTGTGATGGGCGTCTGAAAGAGGAGGAGAGCGACAAATGAGCATTCTGTATCACAGCCTGCGCAGACTGCGCCGTACGCCGGTTCAGACAATTTTTTTCTTTTTGCTTCTTTCCGCTGCTTCCGCGCTGGTGGCGGCGGGCGGCGGGCTCTGGAAACTTAGCGGAGAAAACCGGGCGTATTTTGAAGATATTTTTCAGACGATCGGGACAGTGGAACAGAAGCCGGAACGGATCGTGGATGAAGAAATATGGGATGCGGAAACAGGGATGTACCGTCCGCATGTGCGCAGAGAGTATGGAGAGACCATTCCGGTTTCCGTGCTTTCTTTTGACGGTGCGGACTATATCAGCGGACCGGAGCAGCGCGCATGGTATTCGGCGTATGTGCCGGAGTATCTGTTGATGGATGAAAACGAAGGCACATGCAATATTATGATTGTCGAGGCGTCGCCGCTGGAGGACGCGGTTCCGGCCGGGCCTGTCGCGATGGAAGTCAGGAGAATTCTATACACATTTTACCCGGAAAATGCGCCGGTTATCTATTATTGCGATCACAATAATGCGCACCCGGAAAAGCTGTATGCGGGACATACCTATGTGATGTGCCTGGTTGACGGGTTCCCGCACGGCTGGCCGATACAGCAGGGGCCTTTTGAATATATTCCATATGACGGCCTGCGATCGACGCAGGCCGGAGCGGATGGGAGGCTGCTGGACAACGATCTTTCCGGGAAATACGTGGAGGAGGTGACGCCCGGTTTCTATGAGACGGAGAACGGAAAAGCATGGCTGGAACTGGCGGCGGAGTACCGGGAGCGTTTGTGGTCGGTGCCGGTAACGGCGACAGACAATACGGATTTGATTTTGCCTTTTTACGATCAGGAAGTTTTCGCAGCGCAGGGCAGGGGATTTACCGAAGAAGATTATGCGGAAGGACGGAAGGTATGCATGGTTTCCCGGCGTTTTGCAAACCGGAACGGATTGCAGGTGGGAGCGGCGTTACATCTGCGGCTGCGTTATGCCAATTATGCGGACGCTGCCTCCGGCGGCCGCGAAGGGGCGCTGACTGCCTCCGGCCGGTCGTATTCGGTATGGGAAGATGATAACTGGGAAATCTGCGGCATTTATGATATACTGCCGGGCGCCGGCAATAAAAGCCGGGATTACCGGCTCGCCGATAATGAAGTCATTATCCCGGCATCATCGGTCAGGCACAGCGATGCAGATCATATCGCCGCGTTTGGCCCCATGAAAGGGTATACGACTTCTTTTGAGATACCGAACGGCAGCATTGACCGGTGGATGGAGCTCTGGCAGGCGCGGGGAGTTGACGGGTTAGAGATCACTTTTTATGACAGGGGATACTCCCGGCTGGAAGAGGGGCTGAAACAGATGGAACGGATGGCGCTTTTGCTGTTGGCCGGCGGCGGTATGAGCGCGTTTGGCATTCTCGTCTTTTTCTGCCATCTGTTTATTACAAAGCAGAGTATGCGCACAGCCATCGAGCGTTCCTTGGGAATGCGCAAAGGCCAGTGCCTGTGGTCGCTGCTGTCGGGCATTCTTGTGATTGCTCTATGCGGTGTGATTGCGGGAAGCATTGCCGGATATTACGGTACGACAGGTGCGGCGAAGCGGCTTACGCGGGTGGGGCGTTTTGACAGGCGGTACAGCAATGGCGCATTGTATACAGGCGAAGGGGAGGAGACAACGACGTATCTCATGTCGGGAGACTGGCGCGTATGTGCCCTGACCGGGTCAGCCGTAGCCGTTCTGGCAGCGGCGACTGCACTGGTGAAAATCCGCAGGAATCTGCGGCAGGAACCGCTTGCGCTGCTGAGCGGGCGGGAGGTATAAACAGTCGTATGACATAGATAGAATGAAAAAAGACAGCCTGCAGATTATCGCATTTCTGTAGACTGTCTCTTTTCCGCGGAGACGGAGGGATTCGAACCCTCGTGCCCCGGAGGGCTAACGCATTTCGAGTGCGCCCCGTTATGACCACTTCGATACGTCTCCGAACACTGCCGAAATAACCGGCTGCGACCTTTATTATAACGGGGAATCGGCCGTAAGTCAAGAAGAGAGGAAAAAAGATAAATAAAAAGTTGAGCAAGCCTCTAAAATATTATATAATAAAACAAAATAATGCGAGTAAGGGTATCGCAATGGGAAGAAGGAGGTTTCTTGATGAAAAGAATAGGGTTGTTGACGAGCGGGGGAGATTGTCAGGCATTGAACGCGGCGATGCGCGGCGTTGTAAAATCCATTTTATGTACGGGGGAAGACGTGGAGATTTATGGTTTCCTCGAGGGGTACAAGGGATTGATTTACGGCAATTATAAGATGCTGCAGGGCTCTGACTTTTCCGGCATTTTGACAAAGGGGGGCACGATTCTGGGAAGTTCCCGGACACCGTTTAAGTTAATGCGGGAACCGGATGAAAACGGCCTTGATAAAGTCGAGGCGATGAAACATAACTATTATAAATTAAACCTGAACTGTCTGGTGATTCTGGGCGGTAACGGGACACATAAAACGGCAAACCTGCTGCGCACGGAAGGGCTGAATGTCGTTACACTGCCCAAGACGATTGACAATGATCTCTGGGGAACGGATATGACATTCGGCTTCCAGAGTGCGGTTAATATTGCAACGGATGCCATCGATTGCATCCATACAACGGCGGCGTCTCACGGCAGAGTGTTTATTGTGGAAGTCATGGGGCATAAAGTGGGATGGCTTACGCTGAATGCCGGAATGGCAGGCGGGGCAGACATCATTCTCATCCCTGAGATTCCATATGACATTAAGAAAGTGGTAAAGGCCATTGAGACCAGACATAAGAGAGGCAGCAGATTTACGATTCTGGCGGTGGCAGAAGGCGCAATTTCCAAGCAGGATGCCGCACTCTCCAAAAAAGAGCTGAAAGAGAAACAGAAAAAGAACATTTACCCGAGCGTATCCTATCAGGTAGCCGCTGAGATTCAGGACAGAACCGGCAATGATGTGCGTGTCACCGTTCCCGGCCATACACAGCGCGGCGGCAGCCCGTGCCCGTATGACAGAGTGTTTGCGAGCCGTCTTGGTTCCGAAGCGGGCAAGCTGATTATGAAGGGCGAATACGGCTTTATGGTAGGTTACAAAAACAGAGAGATCGTGAAAGTGCCGCTGGAAGATGTGGCAGGCAAACTGAAATACGTTTCGCCCGACGCTTCCATTATCAAAGAGGCGAAGATGCTTGGCATCAGCTTCGGCGATTAACGCTGTCAGAAATCAGGAGCGGGCATAAATGTCATATACGGCACTTTACAGAAAGTTCCGTCCGGAACGTTTTGAAGACGTGAAGGGACAGGAACATATTGTCACCACACTTAAGAATCAGTTACAAGCAGAGAGGATAGGCCATGCCTATCTTTTCTGCGGCACCCGGGGAACCGGTAAGACAACGATCGCCAAAATATTTGCCAGAGCCGTAAACTGCGAAAACCCGCAGGCGGGCAATCCCTGCGGCGTATGTGATACCTGCCGCGGGATTCGTTCCGGCGCCAGCATGAATGTGATTGAAATCGACGCGGCTTCGAACAACGGTGTGGATAATATCCGTGAGATCGTGGATGAGGTATCCTATTCGCCGGCGCAGGGAAACTATAAAGTTTATATTATTGATGAGGTTCATATGCTTTCGATCGGTGCGTTTAACGCACTTTTGAAAACGCTGGAAGAGCCGCCTTCCTATGTGATCTTTATTCTGGCGACGACGGAAGTGCATAAGATCCCGGTTACGATTTTATCCCGGTGTCAGCGGTACGATTTCCGGCGGATAACGATCGATACGATTGCGGGGCGGATGCAGGAGCTGATGGAAGCCGAACAGGTGGAAGCGGAAGCGCGCGCGCTGCGCTATATTGCAAAAGCGGCCGACGGCTCTATGCGTGATGCACTGAGCCTGCTGGATCAGTGCATTGCATTTCACTTTGGGGAGCGTCTGACCTATGAGATGGCGCTGGATGTACTGGGCGCGGTGGATACTTCCGTATTCAGCAAAATGCTGCGGATGATTATGGAGAAAAATACGATCGGCGCGGTTTTGCTGCTGGAAGAGATTATTATGCAGGGACGGGAGCTCTCACAGTTTGTGGCGGACTTTACCTGGTATTTGCGCAATCTTTTGCTGGCGATGTCTTCGGAGGCGGCGGAAGAGGTAATCGATATGTCTGCGGACAATCTGGCAAACCTGCAAGAAGAGGCACGGATGACCGAGGCGCCTGTCGTTATGCGGTATATCAGAATTTTTTCGGAAACGTCCGAGCGTCTGCGGTATGCTTCCCAGAAGCGGATTCTGCTGGAAACAATGTTGATTAAGCTGTGCAGGCCGGAGACGGAAACGGAATACGACACGCTGCTGGACCGCATCCGCGCGCTGGAGAAGCAGGCGGCGGAAGGCGCTTTCATGAAAAACTCCCGGGCGGCGGATTTACCGCCTGCCGGCAGTGAACCGGCCGCAGAGACGGCGCGGGAGGACGCGGCCGGGGCGCTGCCCGCCGCGATTCCGGAGGATGTCAGACGGCTTGTGGAAGGGTGGCAGCGTGTGATAAACAGTGCCCAAATGCCGATGAAGCAATATCTGCGCGAAGCGCGGCCGTCTCTTGATGCGGACGGCAGGCTGCTGCTTGTGTTTCAGGACGGGCTGGCTTCGGATTATTTTCTGCGGCAGCCGGATAACAGAGCCGCCTTGCAGACACTCCTGTCCCGGAGCATCGGGAAAGAGGTGGAAGCATCCATTCAGACCATTGCGGATAACGACAGTTTTGCAGATACCTACATTGATCTGCAGGCGGTTATCGATATGGAGATAGAGGAAGAAGACTAATTGATTTTGGAGGAAGAAAAACATGGCAAAACGTGGAGGATTTCCGGGCGGCGGTATGCCGGGCAATATGGCGAATCTGATGAAACAGGCGCAGCGGATGCAACGGCAGATGGAGGAGAGCCAGAAAGAGCTGGAGGCAAAAGAGTTTACGGCGAAATCCGGCGGCGGTGCGGTGGAAGTGACCGTGACGGGCAAGAAAGAGATTACAAAGGTAAAGCTGTCGCAGGAGGTTGTCGATCCCGATGACATAGAAATGCTGGAGGATCTTGTGACGGCGGCGGCAAACGAAGCGCTTCGCATGGCCGACGAGGCGAATGCGGAGATTATGGGTAAGATGACAGGTGGTCTTGGACTGGGCGGAGGCATGCCATTTTAATGGAGCTATACAGTGGACATATCAACCGATTAATTGAAGAACTGGCGAATCTGCCGGGAATCGGAACCAAATCCGCGCAGCGGATGGCTTTTTACCTGATTAACCTGCCGCAGGAACGGGTGGAGCGCTTTGCCCATACGGTACTGGAGGCGCGGGAAAAGGTGCAGCACTGTAAACAGTGCTGTACGCTGACGGATCAGGAATTATGCCCTGTCTGTGCCAATGACAGGCGCGACCATGCGACCATTATGGTGGTGGAGAATCCCCGGGATCTGGCCGCTTACGAAAAGACAGGCAGGTATGAGGGCGTTTATCATGTGCTGCACGGGGCGATTTCGCCCATGCTGGGGATCGGTCCCGGCGATATTAAGCTGAAAGAGCTGATGGCGCGGCTGCAGGGTGATGTCAGCGAAGTGATTATTGCGACCAATTCCAGTCTGGAAGGGGAGACGACCGCCATGTATATCAGCAAGCTGATTAAACCCGCAGGCGTTCGGGTGACAAGGATCGCGAGCGGTGTCCCCGTGGGCGGGGATCTGGAATATATTGATGAAGTGACGCTTCTCCGTGCGCTGGAAGGGCGTACGGAATTATAGGAAGGAAAACGGAATGAAAAAAGAACTGTTTGGAACGACAGGAGAGGGCAGAGAGATATTTCTGTACACGCTGGAAAATAAAAACGGAATGAAAGCGCAGATGATCGACTATGGCGCCATTCTTGTCAACCTGCTTGTGCCGGACAAAGACGGCAAAGTGCAGGATGTCACGCTTGGATATGATAAACTGGAAGATTATTATACAAACGGCAGCTTTTTTGGCGCTACGATTGCCCCCAATGCAAACCGCATAGCCAATGCGGCATTTGCGATCGACGGCGTGACATATAAGCTCGATGTCAACGACGGACCCAATAATCTCCACAGCCATTTTGACATCGGCGGGCATAAGCGGGTTTGGGAGGCACAGCCGGAGGGGAATGCCGTTACATTTTCTCTGGAGCTGCCCGACGGCGAGATGGGGTTCCCGGGCAACAAAAAATTTTCGATCACGTATACGTTGACCGACGAGAATGAACTGCGGCTGGATTATCACGCATCCACCGACAAAAAGACGATACTGAACCCGACCAACCATGCCTATTTCAATCTGGCGGGACATGACGGCGGCCGGATCATCGACCATGTGCTCTGGTTAAAAGCGGGACATTATACCCCGGTCGTGCAGGGCGCTATTCCGACAGGAGAAATCGCGCCCGTGGCGGGGACACCGATCGACTTTACGAAAGAGAAGCGAATCGGGGATGAGATCGAAGCCGATTTTGAACAGCTGCGTCTGGTAAGCGGGTATGACCATAATTTTGTCATTGATGACTGGAACGGCGAGCTGCAGCTTGTGGCAAGGATTTCCGAACCGGGCAGCGGCAGGAGCATGGAGGTTTATACCGATCTTCCGGGCATTCAGTTCTATGCGGGCAACTGCATTGCGGAAACGACGGGAAAAGGGAATACGGTGTACGGAGTGCGTCACGGCTTTTGTCTGGAAACCGATTATTTCCCCAACGCGGTCAATGAAGAAAGCTTTCCGTCGGCCGTTTACGGTCCTGAAAAGGACTTTATCTCTACGACAATTTACAAATTTTTATTCTGATAATACAAAGAAACAAAGCGCCGTTTCGTCATAAGACGGCGCTTTTTGTCGTTAAAAAGAGAGCAGGTGACGACAAAATTTGATAAACGTCTTATCTTTTCGCAGGTATAATAAAGAAAATAACGATGGCTTCGAGGAGGGATACGATGGAAGAAAAACTTCCTACAAACATATGTCAGGTCGGACAGGCTGAGGAATGCAGAAAAATTTTTATCGAGGAATATGTGGTCTCTTTTTTGCAGGAAATGATGAAAACAGTAAAAGAACCGCAGATTGTTGTATTTTTTGGAGACGGCTATGAGCGGCAGGGCATCAAATATTATTTCCTGAAGGGCGCGGCTGCGCACAGAGCTTCGGACTGCACATTAAAAAAGATGGACGAATTTTATTTTCAGACAATCGGCCAACAGTATTTCCCTGCCCTGAAAGGCATCGGATGGTATTATATGAAAGGGCGGGAGTGCGGGATTCTGGAGATGCTGCAGCATATCCGGGAACAGAATTTTCATGATATAGAGGGCTATTATCTTTTCTTTGAAAAAAACGAGGGGATGGAGGAGTACATGCTTCACCGTCAGCGGAAGCAGAAAAACGAAACCGCCGCCACACCCGCGCCGCCGCAAAAGAAATCGTTTTCCATAAAGGAACACGCGGCCGCCCGGATTGCGGAAGCAAAAAAACCCGCCCCGATGGCTGCGGTGCAGATTCTGAATATGGTAAGTCTGTGCATTCTGATTATCTGCTGTATTATTGCGGTAACGACACTGAACCAGTACGATAAAATGAAGCGGCTGGAGGAAACCGTGACCTATCTGGAGATCAGTATGGAGGAACAAAAAAATTTACCGGAGGAATGAAATATGATATACTCTGATGTGACAGATTGCAGGCATCAGCCGGAACGCTGCAAAATCCCGTGATGCCGCATAAGGAGTATATATGGCAAATATCAGAGATTATCTAAAAAGAAAAGAGAAGAAGCAGGAGGACAGCTTCGGGAAAAAGATTCTCCGGCACAGGCTGACGATTCTTTATCGTACGATACTTGTCATCGCAGTGATCGCGGCTGCGGCTGCCGTTGTAATTGTGCAGATGCGTAACCGGGTGTTTGGCGAATATCAGATTATGTCATCTGTTCCCAGAGAAAATATTACGGGAACTGTTACCGTGGCATTGGGAGAAAACATTCTCGTATACGGGAATGACGGCGCGAGCTGTATCAACCGCAGAGGAGAGGCGTTGTGGAATCAGACATTTGAAATTCAGAACCCGATTGTGTCCATATGCCGGAATGTTGTGGCGCTTGGTGATTATAACGGCCGCACCATTTATATTATGGATACGGAAAAAACGATCGGCGAAATCGACACCAAAATGCCGATCCGCAATTTTGCCGTTTCGGCAAACGGAGTTGTGGCAGCGGTTCTGGACGACACGGCGGACGTTACGTGGATTTATCTGTTTGATTCGGCGGGCAATACCCTGGTCTATTTTAAGACGACAATGAAAGACAGCGGTTATCCGCTCTGTGTCACCATTTCCGAGAACGGTAATCTGGCGGGCGTTTCGTATCTCTATATGGATAACGGGATGATGCGTTCCAGTGTGGCTTTTTACAATTTCGGACCGGTCGGACAGAACGAGATTGATAATTTTGTGAGCAGCTATGATTATATGGATACCGTTGTGCCCTTTGTCAAATTTTTAGGGAATGAAAAGGCGGTGGCGGTGGCCGATAACCGGCTCGTTTTTTACGAGGGAGGTCAGAAACCTGTCAGTATCGCCGATATATTGCTGGACAGACAGATGGAAGGCGTTTATTATGGGAATGGATATGTGGGACTTGTTTATAATGATGTGACGGGAACTGCACTGTATAAAGTGGATATTTATAATGAATCAGGGAAACTGGAAGATACCATTATGCTGGAATCACAGTTTACGGACATCCTGTTCCACAAAGACAAGGTGATCGTCTATAACGAGCAGGAGTGTCTGGTACATACGATCGGCGGCATGGATAATTTTAAAGGCAAGTTTGACAAACAGACGCTGACACTGATCCCCGAGGACGCGTCCTATCAGTACATTGCAGTAACACCCGATTCCATAGACACAATAGAATTGAAATAGAGCATAACATAAGAAAAAAGGAAAAAGGGTACACGGAAATGAATCTTGTATTTTTTATTGTGCTGCTGCTACTCATCGGCGGCGGGGTAAAGGGTTATAAACGGGGCATGGTGGAAGAACTGAACGCAACGATTGCTCTGATTCTTGCACTTGCGGCGATCTCTATGTTTGTGGTGGCGGTGAGCGGATATATGGAACATGTAACACTGCGCACAATTCTGGGAATCGTCTGCATGACGATTGCCATTCTGGTATACAGGATTACGGATTTTATCTTATCTTCTCTGAAAATCATTTCTTCCATTCCGGTTATCCGGGGGGTCAATAAACTTCTGGGCTTTGGCGTGGGCGTGCTGGAGGCAGTGCTTTTGATATGGGTTGTCTTTATTATTATCGTGGCGTTTGCGTTTGGCGGAATCAGCAGCTACATTCTGGACAGCATCAAAGAAAACGAGCTGCTTGTATGGCTGTTCCAGAATAATTATCTTGCCGATGTTATGGCCGACGTACTGCCGGTAATCTCGGAAGTGCTGTCTTTCTGATATATGGTTGCTTTTCTCTTTTTCGGAATGGAGCTGTCGTTGTATGGATAAAGCGATTACAAAAGGAAAACGCATAGGATTATCAGGAAATCAACTTAAAATAGTTGCAATTATGGCAATGTTGACAGATCATCTGGCTTCGACAATTTGGCCGGGATATGATAATAAGACATGGTGGTTAATCGGCATTCACCTTATCGGGAGACTTGCAGCCCCGCTGATGTGGTTTATGATTGCAGAAGGCTATCGACATACGGGAAACCTCGGGAAGTATTTGCGCAGACTGTTTGTGTTCGCTGTTCTTTCTCATTTTGCATATAATTTTTGCTTTGGCATATCCTTTGTTCCGTTTCGCTACTCGATTTTAAATCAGACCAGTGTGATCTGGGCGCTTTTTTGCGCGGTGGTTGCATTGTATGTTTCGGATGACGAAAAAAGAGCTTTTCCATTAAAAAAGTGGCAAAAGACGGTATTCGTCCTGCTGTTATGTATATTATCTTTTCCGTGCGACTGGTCGTGCTTTCCCGTTCTGTGTACGCTGCACATTTATCAAAACAGAGGAAATTTAAGAAAGCAGGTATTGGGAATGATGGCATTTTTGTCTATGTATGTTCTCGTATGGTGCCTGTGGATCGATGTGGTCTACGGCCTGCTTCAATTTGGCGTTATTATTGTCTGGCCGTTTATGCATTATTATAATGGTACAAGAGGAAAAGCCAGATGGATGAAGTGGTTCTTTTATATGTTTTATGTAGTACATTTGGCGCTATGCGGGATGCTGCGCCTGCTGTTGCATGGAAATGTCAGTACCATAATCGGCGGATGACGTTTGCGAACCGTCCTGTTTATTTAAAAAGTTAAAAATATATATTGACAACAAAAGGAAAATTGTGCTAATATGAAATTCCACCGCGGGAAAAAAGAGGAAGCGGCGGAAGAGGATAAAAAAATTCCCAAAAAAAGAAAAAAGGGTCTTGACGAAAGCGAAAAGCTGTGATATGCTAACTGAGCTGCGTCGGAAAAGACCGGCGGAACCTTGACAAAAAAACAGCAATGCAACCCTGAAGATTCTAAGAGAGATCGAAGAAAATTCAGAGAGAACGAAAAACCAAAAAGAACAGTAAAGTAAGGAAGGACCAGAGTTGGTCCTGGACAGGGAAAAGGAAACTTTGGGAAAACCGATGGTTTTCCAAAGTTAAGCTTTCATGGAAAGCTTAAATTCGAGAGTTTGATCCTGGCTCAGGATGAACGCTGGCGGCGTGCCTAACACATGCAAGTCGAACGGAGTTTTGTGAGGGAAGTCTACGGATGGATGTTATAAAACTTAGTGGCGGACGGGTGAGTAACGCGTGGGCAACCTGCCGTATACAGGGGGATAACAACTGGAAACAGCTGCTAACACCGCATAAGCGCACGGTACCGCATGGTACCGAGTGAAAATCTCCGGAGGTATACGATGGGCCCGCGTCTGATTAGCCAGTTGGTGGGGTAACGGCCTACCAAAGCGACGATCAGTAGCCGGCCTGAGAGGGTGGACGGCCACATTGGGACTGAGACACGGCCCAAACTCCTACGGGAGGCAGCAGTGGGGGATATTGCACAATGGGGGAAACCCTGATGCAGCGACGCCGCGTGAGTGAAGAAGCAATT